>JBBQBY010000207.1:0-11483 GCA_038318235.1 Caldilineales bacterium | reverse complement strand
CGCCGGAATTAGCCGAAATACACTTGGAATCGTTGCGAAATAAGCATATTTGCTCTGAAAATCGCTATTCTTGCCACAAAAACCCATGTCAAATTTACAACACTCTGAAAACACAACTATCGAGTAAAGTAAAAGCAGTTTGAAAACGAATGCGCTGAAGCTTCCTGGAAGCTGGCTCGACGAAAACCACTGGTCTCTCGCTGATTTTACTTTAGTTTAGCAAAAGATCAACGATTGACCGCTGTCTATTTATTAGAGTTTATTCCGATTGATTATTTGGATAGCAAAACAGAGCAGATCGGTCTTGTAGGTGCAGTTTTTAACCGCACAATCTTGGTCAATCCAGACTTGTGCGGTTAAAAACCGCACCTACAAATGCACAAAATTGAATCGGAATAAGGTCTATTGTTCACAATCCGTCAGTGGAGATAACTATGAAACGCGTTGAAGAACCATTCCAGATCGTCGTTTTTGGGGCATCAGGCGATCTGGCGAACCGCAAGTTGATCCCCGCACTGTATCATCTGGCTACGGAACAATTGCTGCCGGAGGGGTTTGTCCTGCTCGGTTTTTCACGCACCGACTATAAGGATGAGGACTTTCGCACATTGATTCTGGACGGACTGCGCGAGCACATGAAAGATGAGCACAACGGCAAAGATTTTGATGAGACGCAGGCTGCGATCTTTGTGCGTAACTGCTTTTACCAACAAGGCAATTATGATGGCCAAGAGAGCTTTGAGGCCCTGAAAGCGCGCATGACCGAGTTGGATGCAGAGCATAATACGAAGGGCAATCACCTGTTCTATCTGGCCACGCCGCCCAATGTCTTTCAACCGATCACCACGCTCTTGCATGAGATGGGGTTGGAGGGTTCGCAAAGTGGTGGCTGGACGCGTATCATCATCGAAAAACCCTTTGGTCGCGATCTACAGAGCGCACAGCAATTGAACAATCACCTGTTGAGCCTCTTTAGCGAAGACCAAATCTATCGCATCGACCACTATTTGGGCAAGGAAACAGTGCAGAATATTTTAGTTTTCCGCTTTGGCAATGGTATTTTTGAGCCAATTTGGAACCGCAACTATATCGATCATGTGCAGATCACGGTGGCCGAAAAGCTGGGTGTGGGTGACCGGGGTGGGTATTATGACCAAGCCGGTGCGATCCGCGATATGGTGCAAAACCATGTGATGCAACTCGTGGCGCTCACGGCCATGGAGCCTCCGGTTGCCTTTGATGCCAAGGCGGTGCGCGACCAGAAGGTGAATGTCATGCATTCGATTCGCCCGCTTGATGCTGCGGGCGTGCGCAAAAGTGTGGTGCGCGCCCAATATGCCGCGGGCACGGTCAACGGCAAACCAATGCCCGGCTATCTGCAAACCAAAGGCATCGCCAAGGATTCAACCACAGATACCTTTGTGGCCTGGAAAATGGAGATCGATAACTGGCGTTGGAATGGCGTGCCGTTTTATTTGCGCACGGGCAAGGCGATGCATACGAAGGTCAGCCAAATTGATATTATTTTTCGTAAGCCCCCGCTCTTGCTCTTTGAAAATCTCTACGACCAAGTCAATTTGCCCAGTAACGTGTTGACAATGCGTATCCAACCAGACGAGAGTATCTGCCTGAGTTTTGATGCCAAACGACCCGGCCCTGTGGTCGAGGTTGACCCGGTCCAGATGAATTTCTCCTACGCTAGCTTTGGTCAAGAATCGGCCGATGCCTACGAACGACTGTTATTGGATGCATTGGTCGGTGACGGCACACTCTTTATCCGCCGTGATGAGATCGAGGTAGCGTGGGATCGGGTCACGCGCATTCTAGACGGTTGGCATCAAGCCGAAGAGTCGGCAAAAAAAGCCGGGAAGCCGCTCCAGTTACCCCAATATCCAGCCGATTCTTGGGGACCGCCCGAAGCGGATGACTTGCTCCGGCGCGATGGCAAGTATTGGCGTAACGAAGCGCCGAAGGGCGAATAAATAAAAAAGGGAAGGCGAGCTTTGCGGCCACCTTCCTTTTTTCGCTCATTACCCTAAATTAGTTACGGCTGCACACGGGTTAACACAGTTTGCGCAAACGTGAGCATGGCCGCTTGCTCGTCGTCAGTCGGTTTGCCGGTGCCGTGACCGTCTAGGGTCAGTGTGACGTTCATAGCATCGGCAACGGCTGGGTCCTTTTGCACAATGTCCACCTGACCAAAATCGGTTAGCCATTGGTTAAACTGCGCCAATTCTTCGGCAGAAAACATGGCAGGCAAGCTGCCTTCGGACGAACCAGCCGTGGGTTTACACCAACTGGCCTGGATCTCACCTGCGCGATAGATCGTCAGATCGTCGCAAAAGCCAGCAATGCCCCCCGCGCGATGCCAGATCAAGGCGATTGTCGCGGGTAGGATTTGGTTACCGGTTTGATCCGTGTGATATTCATAGTGTTGTCCATTCACGGCCAGCACAATTAAAGCCCCAGGCGTGATCACCTGCGCGCACATGATGCCCGGCTGGGCGATGCCCAAGCAAGCATCAGGCCATTCGATCGGCATGTTGCTCACGACAGTAACGGCCTCTTTGTCCATATGCAAGGTATCAGCCAATTTTTTGATGACCAAAGTTTGCGTTGACGCCGCGGCACCAGTTGCGACAGCATCCGCAGGCGTGCCCGCGGCCTGCACGATTGTGCCATCGGCATTCGTATGATATTCAAATTGCTGGCCTTGCGCTTCCAAGACAACGCGGAAGCCAGGGACAATCATCTGCGTACACATCACCCCGGCGGTCCTAATACCCAGACAGCCATCCGGCCAATCGACGGCTTCGCTCTGCACCACTTTGATCGCCTCGCCCGACACCCCCAAATTCGCGCTCAGCGCTTGGATTGCCATCTGTTCGGCAGGCGTGATCTCAGCCGGTAGCGGCTCCGCATTGGCCGTGGCTGCGGGTGTCAACACAATCGGGCTATTGGGCGCTTGCGCACCCGATGGCGATGGCGCGACAATGCATGAAGCCAATAGTACACTAAAGGCGATCAGGACGTACGGTAGATATTTCACTGAAATTTCTCCTTTGCAATGGATTGAACATCAGGCCGATACCAAGATTGGACGTTACGCTGGTGAGCATTGTTCCTTACTCGCGCTCAGATTGCAAAAAAGTTTGATCAGGATTGTCGCAGCATCGTCGCAACCTTAATATTTTACGAATAATTTCATTGCTCAGCCGCAGAAACCATTTTGACAGAGTTTCTATTTTTTGATATACCGTTAGACAACCAAACAGTTTGATAGTCTAACTATTAACTAGCTTGATTGGCGTTATATCAACCGAACTTATTCAAAGTGTAAAAGCTCAATGTCGAATTCCGCGAATGATTGCGCCCGTGAACTGCTCGAAGTGATCCCGGAGATCATGCAAACGATTCGCACCCAGGTGCGTAGCCAACGCGGCCCAGATTTGTCTGTGCTCCAAATCCGCGTGCTGGCCTTTCTAGACCGGCATCCTGGTGCGCCCCTATCAGCCGTGGCCGAGCATGTCGGCTTGACGCTGCCTTCCATGTCCACCCAGGTGACTGGTTTGGTCAAGCGCAACTTGATCGAACGCGCAATTTCGCCAACCGACCGCCGCTATATCACCTTGACGCTGACCAGCGAGGGTCATGCGCGCCGGCTGGCGGCGCTGCATGGCGCGCAGGTCAATCTAGCCAAGACGTTAACACACCTTTCTAGTGATGAACGCGCCACGGTTATTCAGGCATTACAGCTTTTGCGCGCGACTTTTTCCTCTGATGAAAACACGACGGATGAAACCATGACGGAAACGGAGAACTTGAGTAATGGACGCAATCGAACCGCCCCGCACCCCCAATATTCCGCCTGAAATTGTCCCCCTGCGGGCGCGTCAATTTCGCGTCCCTAAGGGTTTTTCGGCCATTCGCCATCGCAATTTTCGCTTGTATATGGGCGGGCAACTGGTTTCATTGGTCGGCACTTGGATGCAGATCATCGCGCAAGGTTGGCTGGTTTATCAACTTAGCCACTCAGAATTGGCCTTGGGGTTGGTCGGGTTTGCATCAGCTATTCCGGCGCTGATCATCTCACCTTGGGCTGGGGTGATTGTGGATCGGGTTCCCAAGCGTAAAATTTTGGTCGCCACCCAAGTGGGGGCGATGCTGCTGGCCTTTATCCTTTCGGCCATGAGCTTTGCTGGTATTGTCCAGGTTTGGCATGTGATCGTATTAGCGGCCGGCCTGGGGGTGGTGAATGCCTTTGATGGACCAGCGCGCCAGGCGTTTGTGGTGGAGATGGTCGGGCGCGAAGATCTGCCCAATGCCATCGCGATGAATTCGATGACCTTTAATAGCGCCCGCATCCTCGGCCCAGGGCTTGGGGGCATCCTGCTGGCTGCCTTCGGTTCTAGTTGGTGCTTCCTTTTGAATGGCCTCTCCTTTCTAGCCGTGATCGCCAGTCTCCTCGCCATGCAGCTAACCCCCTATGAGCGCAAACCCTTGGCGCTTTCCCCTTGGAAACAATTGACCAGTGGGTTGGCCTATGCCAAAAACACCCCAGAATTGCGCGGCTTGCTCTTGATGGCGCTCTTCTTTAGTCTGTTTGGTATCTCTTACAGCACGGTTTTGCCAGCCTTTATTGACAAGGTGCTGCACCAAGACGCCAAGGCCTTCGGTGTGATCAACGCCATGACCGGCGTGGGTGCGGTCGCGGGCGCTTTTGTGATCGCCCAATATGGCGATCGCGGCCAGCGCGGACGGTGGTTGGTCTGGTCATCGCTGCTCTTTCCCTTGGTGTTGGCCGCCTTTGCGATCAATCATAATTATCCGGCCGCCATGGTATTGGCGTTGCTGTTAGGCCTCGGCTTCATGCTCACGTTTACCCTGATCAATACCCTGCTCCAGACACGTCTGGCCGATGAGATGCGCGGGCGCGTGTTGAGTTTATACACCTTAACCTTCTACGGCTTCACACCCTTCGGCAATCTCCTGATCGGCTCGCTCTCGGAACGTTTGGGGCTGAGCACAGCGATCACCGCCAGTGCGGTGGCTTCGCTGGCTCTGTCTGCGTTTGTGATCCTCAGCACCAAAGAATTGCGCCGCTTAGCCTAGGCGAATCGACAAACAAATAACTGGCGTAAAAAAATGGTAGAGGATCGGCATGCCGATCCTCTACCATTTTTTTACGCCAGTCTAACCTGCGCGATTATCTCATTGACTAGTAGTGCCCCAGATTTGGGCTAACTGTGCGTCACGGCCACAACCGGCGCGGTACATGGCGTACTGCGTAGGGCTCTTGAGATAAAATTTCTGGTGATATTCCTCAGCCGGATAAAACGCGGCGGCCGCCACGATCTCAGTCACAATCGGCTGGGTAAAACGACCGGAAGCGACCAGGGACTGCTTGCTTGCTTCGGCCAAGCGCTGTTGTTCGGCGTTGTGGTAAAAGATCGCTGGGCGATAGCTTGAACCACTGTCGCAGAATTGACGATCCACACTCACCGGATCGATATCGTGCCAGTAGGCATCCAATAATTTGGCATAACTGATCTGGGCCGTATCAAAGATCACCTCAACCGATTCGGCGTGCCCCGTCGTCTCCGACGACACTTGTTCGTAGGTCGGGTTATCGACATGTCCCCCGGTGTAGCCAACTGTGGTGGTGATGACACCGGGCACCTCGTCCAACATTCGTTGCATCGACCAGAAACAGCCGCCCGCAAAGGTGGCTGTCTCCAGATTCTTCAGATCCGGCGTGGGTAGGGTTACTGTCGCCGGGACAGCGGTAGCGGACGGTTGTTTTGTCTGACTACACGCAGTCAAGCCAAAGGCAATACCCAGGACACAGATTATCAGAAAACTTTTCATGGTCGCTCCTCAAAGTTAGATAGGGTTGCCGCTCATCTATCAATACAGACAAAGCGCAAGCAGAGCCGGTGGCACGCGACAAATTCAGGACCTAAAACAAGTTCAGTCAGAAACCGGGTTTTTTATGCGTAAGACAGGCTAATTCTACCCAGAAAAACCCGGTTTCTTCGCCTAGCCTGAATCGTTACCAGTTTTCTTTGTTTTTCTTCGCGTTCTTTGCGCCTTTGCGTGCGTAAATCCTCCAGTTTAAACATTCTAGGCCATTATTATTACAATTGTATTACCAATTGCTTGAATAATGCGTAAGTGAGTTCATATTTTATGGTTGATCGATCAATTTCTACCTGGTCCAACCGCAAGCAGGTAGAGCAACCTTGCCGGTACGCGCTTGGTACCGGATAATCTTACAGAGGACGCAATGAATTATACCAATCTAGGCCGAACCGGTCTCAAAGTCAGTAAGTTTTGCTTGGGCACCATGAATTTTGGGCCACAGACCACCGAACCCGATAGCTATGCGATTATGGACCGGGCACTGGAGACAGGCGTTAATTTCTTTGATACGGCCAATGTGTATGGCGGGAAACCTGGTGAAGGCATCACCGAACAGATCGTCGGGCGTTGGTTGGCGCAAGGCGGCGGGCGGCGTGAGAAAATTGTGCTGGCCACCAAAGTCTATAACAAAATGGGCGAAGGGCCTAACGAACGCGGGCTTTCCGCCTATCATATTCGTAAAGCCTGCGAAGAGAGCTTGCGCCGTCTGCAAACTGACCACATTGATCTTTACCAGATGCACCATGTCGAGCGCAGCACTGGGTGGGAAGAGATCTGGCAGGCCATGGAGCAACTGGTACGCGAGGGCAAGGTGCTCTATGTGGGCAGCAGCAATTTCGCCGGTCTGCACATCGCCGTGGGCCAATTCGCCGCCGAAAAACGCAATTTTCTGGGGTTGGTCTCCGAACAGAGCCTCTATAATCTCAACGCACGCATGGTTGAACTCGAAGTGATCCCCGCTTGCTGTGAATTTGGGCTGGGGCTGATTCCCTGGAGTCCGCTGGGGGGTGGTTTGCTAGGGGGCGCGTTACAGAAAGCGCAGGAAGGGCGGCGTTCCAATGAGCGCATGCAGGCCACGATCGAGAAAAAGCGGCCACAGTTGGAAGCCTACGAAGCCTTATGTCGTGAATTGGGTCAAGCCCCCGCGCATGTCGCGCTGGCCTGGCTCTTGCACAATCCCATCGTGACGGCGCCGATCATCGGGCCGCGCACGTTGCAGCAATACGAGGAATCGTTACCGGCGGCTGAGCTACAATTATCGGCCGAGACGCTGGCAAAACTCAATGAAATCTGGCCCGGCCCCGGTGGAGAAGCGCCCGAAGCCTATGCGTGGTAGTTTTGGCCAAAGCGAAAATCCTTAAGCGAAAATAATTCCCAGATTGTATAAGTCTGGACTGTTTGTCAACGATCAGGTAGAATACACGCTTGCTTGGATGCAATCGATTGCATCCAAGCAAGCGTGTATAAAAGATTAGTAACTGTTCAGGCGTAGTGATACACAGGGTAATAAGTAAGCATGGAGTACGCCCGTGGATCCCTGTGTCCTTGTCTACTCGTTCTCCCTGTAGTTATTCTATCTAGCTTTTTACCTGGGCGCGGGATCGCGTCCTCAAGCCATCTGCCCGCTTGGCAAGGAGTCCTACGATCTATGAATCTAATTGGTAAAGTATCTGTTTTTCCGAAAATTCCCGTTCCGATTGCTCGCCTGCATGAACTGGCCTACAACTTATGGTGGAGTTGGGAAACTGCCGCCCAGGACCTCTATGCCCGCATTGATGCCAAGCTCTGGGAAGCCACCAACCACAATCCCGTCAAATTTTTGCGCACGGTCGATCAAGAAAACCTGGATACAGCAGCGGCGGATCCCGATTATCTGCATGCCTATGCCGATGTACTGGTCCAATTTGACGCCTACTTGAACCCAAACAATGCCACCTGGTTTGATCAAACGTATGCGAGCACCACCCAAAACGAGCTTGATCGGCAAACCTCGGTGATCGCCTATTTCAGCGCCGAATTTGGTCTGCACGAAGCACTGCCGATCTACAGCGGTGGCTTGGGCGTGCTCAGCGGTGATCACTGCAAAGAGGCCAGCGATCTGAATCTGCCTTTTATTGGCGTCGGTTTTCTCTATCCGCAAGGTTATTTCACCCAGCGGATTGATCCAGCAGGCACGCAACAGGCGGAGTATGAAAAGATCGATTTTGCCGAAGTGCCAGCCACCCCAGCATTGGACAAGAGCGGTAATGAGATTTTAATCAATGTCGATCTGCCAGGTCGCACTGTCTATGCGAAAATCTGGCGCATCCAGGTCGGACGGATTCCGATTTACCTGATGGATACCGACGTGCCGCGCAACGCGCCCCAGGATCGCGAGTTAAGCGCGCGCCTCTATGGTGGCGACCGCGAAATGCGCATCAGCCAAGAGATCGTTCTAGGGATTGGTGGCGTGCGTGCGGTCCGCGCCTTGGGCTATGAACCGTCGGTCTGGCACATGAACGAAGGGCATAGCGCCTTTCTGGGTCTGGAACGGGTGCGTGAGCTCGTGCAAGGGTCTGGGCTGAATTTTAATGAAGCGATTGAAGTGGTGCGCGCCAACAGTTTGTTCACCACCCACACCCCCGTGCCGGCGGGCAACGATTCGTTTGCCTTTGAAATGGTCGAGAAATATTTTTGGCAATACTGGGGGCAACTCGGCATTGACCGCGACCGCTTTATCAATTTTGCGCGCCAAGATCTGCCCTGGGGCGCCCAATATAGTATGACCGTTTTGGCGATTCGGCTCAGCGTCTACCATAACGGCGTCAGCAAATTACATGGCGATGTGAGCCGTGCGATGTGGCAATTCCTTTGGCCGGACCTCCCCGTGGCGCAGGTGCCGATCGGCCACATCACCAACGGTGTACATACCAAGACATGGCTGGCGCCTGAACTCAAACAGCTTTACACGCGGTATCTGCCCACCGATTGGCAGAATCAGGCCGATGATCCGGCCACTTGGGCGCCGATTGAAGCCATGCCCGACGCTGAATTGTGGACGACACACCAGCATTGCAAAGATCAGATGGTAAAATTTGTGCGCGAACGGGTCAGTCAACAATATCTGCGCCATGGGGAAGGCACACGCCGACTCAACACCGCCAGCCATCTGCTCGATCCGAATGCGCTTACGTTAGGCTTTGCCCGCCGGTTTGCCACCTATAAACGCGCCACCTTGATCTTTCGCGACGAAGAACGCCTGAAGCGAATTTTGAACAACCCGGATCGGCCGGTACAGATTGTCTTTAGCGGCAAGGCGCACCCCGCCGATGAACCCGGCAAGGCGTTGATCCAGCAGATCTATCAATACAGCCAGCGCCCTGAATACGAAGGCAAGATTATTTTTGTCGAAAACTATGATATGAATGTCGCCAGACATCTGGTGGCTGGGGTGGATGTCTGGCTCAACAACCCGCGCCGCCCACACGAAGCCAGCGGCACCAGCGGTGAAAAAGCCGCGCTTAACGGTAGCCCGAGCTTTAGCGTGTTGGACGGCTGGTGGGTGGAAGGCTTTGATGGCACGAATGGTTGGGCGATTGGCGATGAGCGCGAATATAAAGACGAAGCGACCCAAGACGAGGCCGACACCATCAGCTTGTACACGACGCTAGAAGAGGAAATTATCCCGCTCTTCTACAACCGAACCACCGATGGGTTGCCGCTAGGCTGGCTGCAAAAGATGAAGAATGTGGTGCGCACCTGCGCCCCAGCCTACAGCATGACGCGCATGGTCAAAGAGTATACGAACTGTTATTATCTGCCAGCGGCGACCAATGGTCGGCAATATAGCGCAGATCAGTTTAAACTGGCGCGTGAGTTGGCTGTCTGGAAAGCGCAGATCAGCCAACGCTGGTCCTCCTTGCACTTGGAGGCCAAGACGCAGGGTGACATGCAAATTACCGTGGGTGATCCCCTGCAAATAGAAGCCCGCCTCTGGTTGAATGGCCTACCCGAAACCAATGTAGCGGTTGAAATTGTCGCTGGCCGCCAAGATGCCAAGGGTGAACTTCTCAATCCCCAGGTGACGCCGATGCAACCCGCCGGCACGGACAATGGGGCGTTGCTCTTTCAGGGTGAATTGAAGCCCACCGACAGTGGCCGGCTGGCCCTGGGCGTGCGCGCCCGGCCCACGCATCCAGCCATGATTGATCCCTATGAGATGGGGCTGAGTCACTGGGCCTAACGGCACTGCCACGCCTCGCCACCTAGGTGGCGAGGCGTGGTGGGCATTACATTTCTGTCACCGTAAACCGCACATTTTCCTTGGCCAATTCACGGATCAAGCGATCAAAATGTGGACCAACGATTAGCTTCTCCGGCGTGATCAACCCGGTTCCCGACAACTCGCCCCTGGCCACCATACGCGCCACGATCGCACCTGTGAACGCTGTAACGCGCGCCATCGATGTAAAGCCAAGCGTCTCATCATACCGATCCACCATCTCGGCTTGATAACCAGCCCGCCGCCCGGCTTTTTCACCGCTCACAGTCACCCGGAACGTCGTGATATCGCGATCACCTGCCTGCATTTGCACGTGCGGGTAAAGTAACGTGTCGAGCACCTTCTTGGGCGCAACTTTCACCCCCTCCACGTCGATCAGCTCGTCACTAAGCAAACCCATATCGTTGAGGACGGTCACTTTGGCCGCATAACCGGGCCAGCGCACGGTCTTTTGCGTGCCGGTTTTCAAATTTTTCAACGCATCCAATTCAAGCAGCCAAGGCATAAAACCTTCGTGCCACGCCTCGCATGCGCCAACTGAATCAAAATTCACCGACTCTACGCCGGAATAGCGCGGCACGGTGGTCAGTTTACCGTTTTCCACAACGGCTGCCGGATAGGGCCGCAACGGCAAGCGCCGTCCCCCAAAGACGATCTTATAGCCGAGCGGCCCAGTAGGGGTAGTTGGAATGCCGCCACATTGAATGTGCAACTCATCGACGCGATCTAATTGCTCGGCCAGATGGCGCACCCAGATCTCGGTTAGGCCCGGTTCTACACCACAACCAGGGATCACAAGGATGCCAGCCTGCTCGATCTGGCGGCGCCAATCGGGCACTTGCTCTTGCGGGGGCCACGTGAGATCAACCCACGGTCGCCGCGCCACGAGGGCAGCGCGCAGACCCGTCGCAATGATTGTGCTGGGCAAGGCCGCCACAACCGCGTCATGCTGCGCCATCAATTGGCTGGCCGCCGCCAGATCACTCAGATCGAGTTGCGTGGTGATCAGTTTCTCAAAGCCCGGCTTGTTTGCCAATTTTGCGCGTGCCGTCGCCAACTGCGCTGGGCTCATATCGGCCATCGTCACTTGGGTCACTTCGGGATCAGCGAGCGCGTTGAAAGCCGCGGCCGGGCCCATCAGACCGCTACCCAGCACCAAAATTTTCATACGATTCTCCTTGTTTGGCTAAATGTAGCTCCCTCACGCCACCAGATGTTGCTCGATCAGTTGTGTGATTGCTGCACGCTGCAGATGCTTCGCCCAACCCAGCGGCGTTGAATGGAAAGTCGCATCCTGAAT
>JBBQBY010000206.1:0-11519 GCA_038318235.1 Caldilineales bacterium | reverse complement strand
GACTTGGGCGATCTGCGGCCAATGCGGGGCAAGGTAGGCACTGAGTTCGCTGCTGACGCGCAAATGACGCACCTCCAGCCGGCCATGCTGTTTATCGACGCTGTGCGCCTGTTGTTCTGGGCAGAGGTAAGGCCGTGGCACCTGACTAAAGAGCACGCGGGTGCCCACTGGGCGCGCCTCGCGCAACTCGGCCTGATTGCGTTTGGCCGTCAGCAAATAGTCGCCGCCACGGTCAAGCAGTGCTTGGGCCCGGCAGCGTTGGGTATGTAAGGCATCGGCACTGACCACACAGCCATGCAGGTCTAAGCCGGCGATTAACTCGCTGGCCGCCCGCCGTTCCTGGCCTTTGCCGCCACGGCCCGTTGCCGCCACATAGATTGTTCGTCCACATTATATAACCCAACCACATGCACGGTCAGTTTGGGATCGATGCCGCTACGCCGCGTCCCGTGTAAGCTTTTGCCATCCAAGGCTAGATGCGTGGGCCGCCTGGCCGCAAAGCACTGGCCTAACGCTTCGTTCAACTCGCCCAGGTCAATATGGTCACACAGATACCGATAGGTATTCGCACACGGCAATTTTCCCGCTTTCACGCGTAACGCTTCCACCAACCACGCCTGCCGCAGCCGTGCCCACTGCGCAATCCCTCGCAAACTTTGCTCCCCGGCTAACTTCGCCAACAAGATAATCGTCAAGCCCACCGCGGCCATGTAGCGTCTGCCGCGTCTTGCGCGGCCATCGCTCACCCCTTGCAGCGCCTGATAAATACTCCGGATATCGGGTTCTTTGGCGCACCCAGCCACATGCAGATCCGCCACCAATGTGCTAAACTCCATTTTGACTCCTTTCCTGGTTAACTTCGGCTTTGAACACCTTCAGTTTACCGGGCGAGGAGTTATTTTGTCATTTCCTTTTCTTATCCTTCGTATCGCACTTTTGCGATGCCCTGGATAAGCCAAGTTTGTTTGACAGCTTTTAGATTGATATGTTACATTGCCGCAAAAGCCATTCAAATTAAATATCAATAGGAAGAGATGATACATGGTACCAATCCAAGGTATGTTGACGTTAGAGCAACTGACCGAGCATGTCAATCGTGGCGTAATTGATACCGTGCTGGTCGTCTTTACTGATCACTATGGGCGTTTTTTGGGCAAACGGTTTGATGCGGAATTTTTCTTAGATGAGACGGCCAAAGATGGTACACACGGTTGTGATTATCTATTGACGGTGGATATGGAGATGGAACCGGTGCCTGGTTATCGTTTTGCCAACTGGGAACGTGGTTATGGTGACTTTCATCTGGTGCCCGATCTACAGACTTTGCGCATCGCCAGTTGGCTCGAACGGACCGCGCTGGTGATTTGTGATGTCGAAGATGAAGCTGCGCATCAACCGGTCACCGTAGCCCCGCGTTCGATGTTGCGGCGTCAGATTGAACAGGGGGCGCAGTTGGGCTATACAACGATGGCGGCTTCCGAGTTGGAATATTACATTTTTCAGGACTCCTATCGAGACGCAGCGCGCAAAGCCTATCATGGATTGGAGCCGGCTGGGTGGTATATCGAAGATTATCACGCTTTGCAGGGGACGCGCGAGGAAGCGTTTAACGGGGCGGCCCGTCGCCATCTGAAGCAATCGGGAGTGCCGGTTGAAAATTCCAAGGGTGAATGGGGGCTGGGACAACATGAGTTGAATGTTCGGTATAGTGATGTGTTGACGATGGCTGATCGGCATGCGATCTATAAACAATGTTTAAAAGAGATCGCTGATCAGATGGGGATTAGCGTCACGTTTATGGCGAAATATGCGGCCAGTGGCGCGGGTTCTAGCAGCCATATTCATCTGAGCTTGTGGTCGGATAACAAGAATGCCTTTGCTGGCCAAGAGAAGCTCGGCCCGGTCATGGGCAGTAAGATCTTCCGTTGGTTCTTGGGTGGCTGGCTCCATCATCTGCCCGAGTTAATGGTTTTTTATGCGCCTACGATCAACTCGTATAAACGGTATCAAGCTGGTTCTTGGGCGCCCACGCGCATTGCTTGGAGTCATGATAATCGCACCGCGGGTTTCCGCGTGGTCGGTCATGGCAACAGTTTGCGCATCGAATGCCGTGTGCCCGGCGCCGATTGTAATCCTTATCTGGCCTATACGGCGGCGCTGGCCTCTGGCCTGGATGGAATTGCTAATCAGATTGAACCACCAGCGGTCTTTGAGGGTGATATTTACAGCGCGCAGCATTTACCCCATGTCCCCCGCACTTTGCGCGATGCGACAGACCTTTTCGAAGCGAGTGAGTTTACCAAACGCGTTCTCGGCGCTGAAGTCGTTGAGCATTATGCAAAAACCTATCGTGTGGAGCAGGCCGCCTTTGACATGGCCGTGACGGATTGGGAACAAAAACGCTATTTTGAGAGAATCTGAGGATTGACGGTCTTTGATTGACGATTGACGCGGTTGCTTTGTCGGCGAAATAGCTTCGTAAATCAACGCTCTACTGAGCGACATAATCGTAAAGTCATTTCTTATAGGTTATTAATGAACTCACCGGTGACTTTTTATTCACGAGCTATCTCGTCAACAATGTCACCATCGTCAATCGTAAATCAACGCTCTACTGAGCGACATAATCGTAAATTTATTCCTGGGTTATTTATGAACTCACCTCTAATTGGCATTACAACGTATGGTCGCAATGAATACAATGCCTACACCTTGCCGGCTGAATATGTGGACGCGGTGCGGCGCGCGGGGGGCATTCCGGTCTTGATTCCACCAGGCGAGGCGCAGGTGGCCGAACTTTTGAACCACTTAGATGGCTTTATTCTGTCGGGCGGACCCGATATGGACCCCGAACATTATGATGGCTTGCCGCATCGAATGGTCTATGGCATTGATCCTCAACGCGACGAAATGGAATTGGCTTTGGTGCGTTTGGTCGCTGCGCATGAGCAACCCACCCTCTGTATTTGTCGGGGCATCCAGGTGATGAATGTCGCGTTGGGTGGGACGTTGATTGAGCATCTGCCGGATGTGGTGGGCGAAGCAATTGTACACCGTGATGAACGCAGCATCTGGGCTGCGCATGCGGTCGAGATTGCCGCTGATTCAAAATTGGCGACGATTTTTGGGACAACCCAAGCTGTGCCGAACTCATGGCATCACCAGGCCATTCGCCATCCGGCCAAGACATTGAAAGTCGTGGCCTATGCCCCTGATGGGACGATCGAGGCGGTCGAGAAGTTGGATCATCGCTGGCTGATCGGCGTACAATGGCACCCTGAAGCCACCGCGATGCATGATCCGGTCCAGCAACGGCTGTTTGATGCCTTAGTCGCTGCGGCAAGCGTTCACAAGCAACGATAAAACCTCAATTTTAGGAGACGTTACGATGAGATTACAAGATAAAGTCGCACTGATCACGGGTGCTGGCAGTGGGATTGGCCGCGAAACCGCGTTGCTTTTCGCCCAAGAGGGCGCCCGCATTGTCGTGGTTGATGTCAATGACGAGGCTGGACAGAAAACCGTAGCCCTGGTTCAGGAAAGCGGTGGTCAGGCTACGTATGCGCGGGCGGATATTTCCAAAGCGGCTGACTGTGAAAGCATGGTCAGCGTGGCGGAAGCGACCTTTGGTAAATTGAACATTCTTTTCAACAATGCGGGCATCAGCCATGCCAACGATGATGACGCCATCAATACCG
Source organism: Caldilineales bacterium (assembly GCA_038318235.1). Taxonomy (GTDB): domain Bacteria; phylum Chloroflexota; class Anaerolineae; order Caldilineales; family Caldilineaceae; genus JAPLGZ01. The sequence goes on along the minus strand of JBBQBY010000206.1, from coordinate 7,821 downwards.
AGGAAGATGTCTGGGATTTAACGATGGCGATCAACCTTAAAGGGGTTTTCCTCGGCTGTAAATATGGGATTCCCGCCTTGCGCCGCGCCGGCGGTGGTTCGATCATCAACACGGCCTCCTTTGTCGCTTTGTTGGGCGCCGCCACCCCGCAACTCGCTTATACAGCCAGCAAAGGCGGCGTGCTCTCGATGACGCGCGAGTTGGCCATGATCCACGCGCGCGAAAATATTCGAGTCAATGCGCTCTGCCCGGGGCCATTGCACACCGAATTGTTGATGAAATATCTCGATACGCCGGAAAAGAAGCAACGGCGCCTGGTGCACATTCCGATGGGGCGCTTTGGTGAGGCCAAAGAGATAGCCTACGCCGCGCTCTACCTGGCATCTGACGAATCTTCTTTTGTGACGGGAACAGAGTTCATGGTGGATGGTGGCATTACGGCCGCCTATGTGACGCCCGAATAAGCCAAATCGGTGTAACGTGCCGGGGACGGCAGAGGAACAAGTCTAGGACAGTCGGACAGTATACAGCTACATTGTTTTTACTGTCCAACTGTTTTACTGTTTTACTATTTTTACCGGCCTACTGTCCAGGAACGATCAACTCTTGGCCCACATAAATGGCATCGGGGTTGGCAAGATTATTGAACGTCACCAATTCATCGACCGTTACGCCATATTGTACCGCAACACCGGCCAAACTTTCACCGGATTGCACTATATGAATTTGGCCCAGAGCTTTGGCGGCCTCTTTGGGGGTGACCCCTGGAATAATCAGCTTTTGTCCCACGCGCAGCAAATTGCGATTGTTTAGCCCATTGACCTCGGCCAGTGTCGCCTCATCTACCCCATATTTTTCCGCAATTTGCAGCAACCCTTCGCCTGGCTGCACAATATGCTCCACCCCTTCGTTGCTGGTGGCCGATGGGGTTTCCGATTCATCCGTCGTCGCTTCGGTTTGCGCCGCTTGATAACCTGGAATGATCAGTTTACTGCCCACCAACAAATTGTCTGGGTTGGTCAAATTATTGGCCGAGATGATCTTGACAGTATTGATGTTAAAGCGTTCGGCTAGGCTACCCAGAGTATCCCCTGCCTGCACGGTATACAGGTAAAGGGCGCTGCTGGTTGCCACGCCCTCAGCGTTACCATCGGGGGTCGCACCGCTATTCACTTGGCTGCCACGATTGCCTCCCGCCTGATTCGGTATATGCAAAATTTGGCCAGAAAAGACGTTATCGTCGACCAGATAGTTGAGCCGCCGTAGGGTATCGACATCGGTGCCAAATTCAGCGGCAATCACCGTGAGCGTTTCACCTGCTTTAACAATATAATCCATAGTCGTCGCCGTGGCGACGGCGGCTGGCGTAGATTGTCCGTCCGGTTGGGCTGTTTGGTCGGCAGCAGGCGTAGAGACCACGCCTGCACTAACTGTGTCTGTGATCGGTGTGAGGATCGTCACGTCGGGTTCTGTCCCACTCTTCGTGGCGGCGACAGGGACATCCGGCGGCTTGATCGTCGCGGTCGCTTCGGGTGCTGACCGCTCGCGCGTACAGGCCACGAGTAGGATGGCTATCATGAGCAGACCCAAAATCCGACGAGTGTTCATAGGCACCGTTTTCCTCTATAATCCATGGACAGACAATTAACACTGGGCATCATAGCATAAGCCTGAAGTCGATGCAAGCATTTCTGTTGTGTAGCAGGGCTATGCGAAAGTACTATACGAAGGGTTTAAGGAGCAAGTCAAGGGCGAACGCCGGACAGGCCGCAAATTGACAGATGGCCTGAGTTAAATTAGGTAAGCGCAGGTGGTCAACGAGGGCTAAGACAGTATTATTGAGGGCAGCCAAGACTTGTGGGACTTGGCCGGTGGTGACGTGACAGGCATCTTCGCCTAACGTGACATCGCGACGCCAGTGATTACGGTTCTCAATCTGCCAAGCCTGGGGGACTGGTACGCACCTTGCGCTTCAGATTGCCAAAGAACAGTTTGTACGCTTTGTCAATGCGCTGGGTGATGTCCTGAATCGCCTGGGAACCAACCTTGCCCCAATAAACGTACTTGGGCAGCTGCTTGAGTTTGGCAAGATGCTTCATCAGCACATACATTTTCAAGCCCTTACCGGTCAACCGATAGTAGCGACGATGCAGTGCAATCGAATGATTCCAGATGATACCGGAAATGTCGATTTGCTGGTCGAGTAAACATCGTGGGTTTTCCGCCAAAGGATTGTAAATCGGCTTGATTCCCAAGCCATCAGGAAGGTGGCAAGTTGCGGTGGACGCATCAAGGCTCGCACTAATTGATTTGTATCAAGCACAATCCGCATAACGAATCCTGATTCGCTACCCTTTGGCCGCCTGACGAGCCCGCTTGATCCTTGCCTTTAATTCCACATCGCTAATCACCGGCGCCGAGAAGCCTTCCGCCATTGCCGCACGAATGGCATCCATTACCTTTTCAAAACGAGCGTGTCGAATACTTCGTTCTGGCATTAGCTCCTCTGCAGGCATTAAAAAAACAGCAACCTTTGCGCCCACTGGTATCTCTTCTGGCAATTGATTGTATGATCGGCGTTTACCGTTGAAATAAATGCCGCGGTTGTGGCTAGCGTCATGGTTCACCTCTTTCGGAATAACTCAACCTTAACACGTTATGGCGTGTTATTGATCATTTTACCATTGCCATTTATCGAAAGGCAAACAATTATCTTTCCGCCGGGTGGCTTAAGCAGTGACATTAACGGCCCTGCTTCCACGCCCGATACTCCGTCCACATTTCTGGCGTTGGCGGGTAATATTTGCCTGGCGACACACCTTCGGCCATGATCTTCTGCTTGATGTAGGCCTCAACTTCCTCGTGCTCTTCGACAATTTCGACACATTCAGCGGCAAACCATGAGGGCACGACGACGACGCCATCGCCGTCACCCACCAACACATCGCCAGGCCGCACCAGTGCGCCACCACATTGAATGTCCACATGCTCCTCGGCGGGTGTCGCCCACGGTTCTGAGGCATAGGGCGTGCGCGCCTGGGCATAGATCGTCAGCCCATAATTTTCCATTTCCATAATGTCCAGATCGCGGATCGCACCATCGGTGACAATCCCATCGGCCCGATTCATTTTGAGGTGGAGTGCCTTGACATCGCCAAAGATGCACGAACGTTGGTTGCCCATAATATCGGCGACCAGCACATCGCCCGGACCGCAGCGCGCCATCGCCCGATACTCGGGTGAATTTTCGCCTTGCCGCACCTCGCTTAGCAGATCGGGGCGCGGCGGCAGAAAACGTAACGTCTGCGCCCGCGCCGCCAGCCGTTGACCGGGCGTCCACAAATGTACGTTTTCCATAAAAGGCAGCGGCACCCCCGCATCCCGGACAACATGATGCCAGATCGTGGCAACCGGCAATTTTTTGAAACGGTCAAGGATCGTTTGCGACACGTGGACAGGAACGTAGGATTGCGTGGCCATGATATTTTTCCTGAAAATGTTAACAAATCAAATTGGTTGGCGGTAAGTGAGAGGGCGATTGTCAACGGATTTGGGGAGCAGATTGAGCGGATAGATTGCACCCAAAGTCTTTGCTGTTTCCCTCTGCTCCATCTGCTCCCCAAATCCGTTGACAGCGGCTTCTTTAGTTTTTGGATGGGAAAAGTGTGCAGTTATTTTACAATAATTTAGCATTTGTACCAATCAACCATCAAATAAATGGCCTTTTCCATGTTTACTAGCTGGACAGATTATACTTTTGATGTAAAATTAACAAAGGAGGGATACTTATGCAACATAGCGGCTTACAGTTTTTATTACCGTACATGCGCCCGTATCGTCGTTTGATGATCTTAGGGACGCTCTTTGCTTTTATTGGCGCGAGTGCGAGTGCGTTTAGTCCAACACTGCTCGGCTGGGGCATCGATGCGCTCACGGCTGGTGTGACGGCCCAGAAGCTTGCACTCTATTCATTGGGGTTGGTCGGTTTGTCGGCTACGTTGGCGATTTTTCGTTATCAATTGCGCATGCTCACAGGTGAGGTAGCGGCGGGTGTCACCTACCAGATGAGCCAGGATCTCTTTCATCGGCTGCTGCTCTTTGATATGGAGACGCGGCAGCAATATGGCACCGGTGATCTGCTCTCACGCGCCACCAGCGACTTTATCTTCATTTGGCGGTTTTACAGCGCCGGCTTTCAGATGTCGATTCATTCACTGTTTTTATTGTTAATCGGCTGCGCGCTGATGGCGGTGACCAGCCCAACGTTGGCTGTGATCGTTGTCGTCACGTTAACCATTAGCGTGGCGGCTCAAGTTCGGATGGGCTCCATTCTAGAGCACTCTTTTACGCGTGTGCAACAAGAAATGGCCCGTTTATCGGCCTTTACGCAAGAGCACCTAAGCGCAGCCCGCATGTTGGCCGCCTATGCACAAGAGCAAGCGGTCGGCGTCGCCTTTAAGCAGACCAATCGCGCGTATGTCCAGACGAACTTGACCTTTGTGCTCCAGTCGGGTGGCATTTCACCGTTGCCCAGTCTGGTGGTCCGCCTGGCCGCCACAGCGGTTGTGCTGATGGGTGGCCTGATGATCATCAATCATCAGCTGACGGTGGGTCAATATGTCCAGTTTATCGTTTATCTGGGGTTGCTCAATAGCGCCACCCGCCAGATTACAGGTGCGTTTGAACGGTTGCAACAGGGCAGCGCAGCCGCCGGTCGGATTGGGGAAGTATTGCACCGCTGGCCCAAAATTGTTGACACACCAGAAGCCAGTTCGCCAGCCTTGGTGGGCCATCTGAACTTTGATCATGTCAGTGTGTGGGCCGCCGATCAGAACCGCTGGGTCGTGCGCAATATTAACTTAGACGTACCAGCGGGCAGCACATTGGGCATTGTCGGCCCAACCGGCTCGGGCAAAAGTATGTTGATCAGCCTGCTCGGGCGCATCCATGACCCCGATGAGGGCAAAATTCGCCTAGATGGGCATAATCTGCGCACGATCAAATTGGCTTCGTTGCGCCAAGCAGTCGTCTATGTGCCACAGGAATCGTTGTTGTTCAGTATGCCACTGCGTCGCAACATTGCGCTGGGGCGGCCAGAGACGGTTGACCCGGAAATTTATCAGGCCATGGAACGGGCGCGCTTGAGCAACGATCTGCCACAATTGCCCAAAGGCTTAGATAGCGTCGTCGGCGAACGCGGGGCCACCTTGTCGGGTGGTCAGAAGCAGCGCGCGGCGCTGGCTCGGGCCTTGGTGCGCAGCCCCAAAGTATTAATCTTGGACGATGCATTGGCCAGCGTGGATATGAAAACGGCCGGCGAAATCATTAGCGAATTACGCAAGACCTCATCCAGCCAAGCAACCCCCAGCCAACCTGCATCTACTCAAGCGCTGGCGACCCAGCCAGTAACCGAACAACCGGCGATGCACCAGCCGGAAATGCGACGCACCTGTATTATTGTCAGCCAGCGGATGTCAGCGGTGGAGCATGCGGATCAAATTGTGGTCCTCGACGAAGGGGAGATTGTGGAACGGGGCAATCATCTGCAATTGATGGCGATGAATGGTCGTTATGCCGCGATGGTGCGGCGCGAAATGGAACAAGCGGCGGAGGCAATCACCGATGGCAAGCACTAAAATTTCGACGGCAAGCACAAAACGCAAACAGCGTGAGTTGGCCGCCCAGGCCGCGCAGCCCAGTTCAACGCCGACCAGCAACGCCCCCGGCGACAACGTTAGCCAGGACGCCGCGCTCTTTCGCTTGATCGGCATTGCGATGGCCCCCTACTGGCGCTGGATGGCGTTGGCGTTCGTGCTCATGTTGGGCACGGCCGCGTCCAATGTGATCCCGCCTTACCTGCTACAACAGGCGATTGATGGGCCGATCGCGCGCGGCGAGACCGGCGCTTTATGGCGCATCACCTTTTTATATGGCGCAACGGCCGTCGCCGCTTTTATTCTGACCTTTGCCTACACCTACTATTTGCAAAAGGCCGCCCAGAACGCCCTGACCGATCTGCGCACGCGGCTCTTCGATCATATTTTGACCCAGGATCATGGCTTCCTGACCGGCACGTCCACCGGCGAATTGGTGGCGCGCCTGACCAGCGATATTGAGAGCGTCAATGCGATGCTCTCCAGCAGCGTCGTGGTCATCCTGGTCGAAGGCGTGACGCTCGTCGTGATCGTGGTGGTGATGTTTGTGACAAACTGGCGGCTGGCCGTGCTCGCCTTGGCCGTACTGCCGATTGTTTCGTTGGTGACCCGCTACTTTCGCCAGCGCATTCGTAATTCTTCGAGCGGTGAACGCTCGGCCCTGGCCCGCATCAGCGCCTTTATGAGCGAACATCTGCATGGCATGACGGTTGTTCAGCTCTTTGGCCATGAAGCCGACAGCGAACAAGAATTTGATATCTACAATAACCGCTATCGGGATGCCCTGATTGTGCTCCGCCGTCACAGCGCCGTCTTCCTCTCGGTGCAAGAAATTTTGGCCGCCTTTGGTTTGGGCTTAATTTTATATGGGGGCGGCAAGGGCGTATTGGCCGGTTGGGCCACGTTGGGCACGCTGGTCGCGTTTACCCAATACACCGATCGGGCGTTTCAACCCGTGTTAAATTTGTCACAGGAATACAATACGATCCAGATCGCTCTGGGCGCCGCCGAACGCATCTATCGCATGTTGCAGCGCACGTCGGTGGTGCAGGCGCCCGCCAACCCGACACCGCTGCTTGCCGTGCGGGGCGATATCGAATTTCGGGATGTGCATTTTTTCTATAATCCCGACGAACCGGTGCTGCGCGGGGTTTCACTGCATATCCCGGCTGGTCAATCGGTGGCGATTGTCGGGGCAACCGGGGCTGGCAAGTCGAGCTTGGTCAGTCTGCTCGCGCGTTATTATGACCCGCGCCAGGGTGAAGTGTTGCTGGACGGCATTGACATTCGCGAGTTGAGCTTAGACGACTTACGGCGCGCCGTCACGGTGGTGCCGCAGGATGCGGTTACCCTGGCTGGTACGATTCGGCATAATATCGCGCTCTATCGCAGCGATATCAGCGACGAAGAGATTCACCAGGCGGCAGAATTCAGCAATGCGGCGCGCTTTATCGAGCAACTGCCCGGCGGGTATGATTTCCAAGTGTTGCCAGGTGGCGCTAATTTGTCGCAAGGGCAACGCCAGTTATTGGCCTTAGCGCGAGCATTAGCCCTCAGCCCCAACGCTGTGCTCGTGCTGGACGAAGCGACCAGCAGCATCGATACGGAAACGGAAGCCTTGATCCAAGACGCCTTGGCCCGTATCCTGCGCACGCGCACCAGCATGGTCATCGCCCATCGCCTGAGCACGGTGCGCGGCGCCGACCGGATTATCGTGATGGAGCGCGGCAAGATCGTGGAAGACGGCGATCATGCCGCGTTGCTGGCGCTCGGCGGTTATTATGCGCGGCTCTGTCATCATCAGTTTGCCGGGACACAGGTGCAGCACCAGATTTAAGAGGAAGCGTCAAAGCGGTAGCACGGAGAAGTCACAGAGTCACACAGAGGAAAAGCCAATCGTTTTTGCGTTTTCTCCGTGTGCTCTGTGACCCCTCTGCGATCTCTGTGTCACCGCTTTTTTATATAATGGCTGTATTTATCTGTAGTGCTCCGCTTATTCGGCTTTGGCCACAAATTGCAATTCCAGTTGCACTTCTTCGGTGACATCGGCAACGCTTGGCACATTGGGAATGTTCAGATTGAAATCCGAACGGAGCACCTGCGCCTTGGCCAGACCGCTGAGTTCATGGTCTGATGTTGCAGTCACACTGGTCGTAAAGGTTGCCGG
>JBBQBY010000205.1:0-11635 GCA_038318235.1 Caldilineales bacterium | reverse complement strand
CGATGATGTCTCCATGAATTTAGAGGCGATTCTGGATCTGGAAGCGACAATTGCTGGCCTGGAATTGGTGCTGATCGAAAGTGGTGGCGACAACATCGCCGCGGCGTTCAGCCCAGAATTAGTCGATGTCTGGATTTATGTCTTGGACGTGGCCGCCGGTGACAAAATGCCGCGCAAAGGGGGTCCCGGCATCACACGATCGGATCTGCTGGTGATCAACAAGATTGATCTAGCCCCGTATGTGGGCGCTTCGCTCGAAGTGATGGCGCGCGACACCAAGAAAGTGCGCGGTGACAAGCCATTTGTCTTCTCGAATCTCAAAGATGGCACAGGTCTAGATGTCATCGTAGCCTGGGTCGAAGCTCATCTCGCCAGCGCCGATTTAACCCGCTTGCATCATATGGATGGTCGATTGCTCTTTGCTGGACCAACCGAACACCTCGCGCACAGTCACCAACACACGCATTAAAACCTTCCCCAAAGCGTGTCCCCCATTTCAGCGTGCTATCGATCTTGTCGCTGAGGTTGAGTAGTGGCACGAACAACCCTTCCGGGAAGGGTATTTTCGCTCAGCAACTGAACGAATCAAGCCTTCCCGGAAGGCGGCGGACCACCAATCAGCCACCAATCAGCCGCTCAACATAGAATCTGGGACACCTTCCTTCCCCGAAAAAACTCGTTTGACAAAGTTAAACACTTATAATACGCTGGGAGCAGTGTTATTTTGACGTTGCTCCCAGTTTTATGTCCGCGCTTAGGCTCAGCATAGAATTGCTCAGTTCGCCCATACGTCTTCGACGAACCGCCTATCACCAGCGAGAAAGGATCACAGGTTCATGCAAGCGGAGCCTATTTTCAAATCCTACACATTCGGCGCCGAAGAAAAAGCGCAATTGGATCGGGATAGTCATTTAATCTTGCCCGGTCTCCTCACCGCGCAGGCTTGTGATGATCTGGTTACGGCCCTGTCCAGCATCGAAGATCTGATTAAAGCCGGCGTCAAAGATCCGCTGCCCAATCACAATGCGGCCGAGTATGACAGTTATCTGGAAAGCCTGCTTGCGCACCCACAAATGCTCACCCTGGCCCACCAAGTGCTCGGTGAGAACATTCGCTTTGACCATTGCGTCACGCTCAACCGGCCCAGCGGCAATCAAGGTGTACGGTGGCACAGCCATGAATATGCCGAAGATGACCCCAAGTTAGGTTTCTTGCGCATCTTCTTTTATATCAACGGCTTTGAGACTGATGATGGCAATCTTAAAGTGGTGCCGGGCAGCCATCTGTATCGCGACGCCGAGATAGAGGCCGCCACCGATGAAACACTCCAGGCGCAATGGCTGGCCGACAAAAAACACCCAGCCACCGGTGAACCCTTCGCGATTACACCTTTGACCGCCCCACCCGCGACCGTGGTCTTAATGTGGACTCACGCCGCACATGCCGTCAACCCACGCCTGCCCGATAGCCCGACCCGCTGGGCCGTGGTCTATGCCTACCGCAATCCAGGTCGGCCTTCCCGCGCGCGTTGGATCACCGAAGCCTACGAGAAAAAACCGATCCCTGGCGCCGAAGGGCTGCTGAGTCTGTATTAAACAAAGTTCGCGCGTGCCTATCCAATCCTGGATTTTCTACCGACTTTGTTAATGCCTGTCCACCAAATTTTTGCTACTTGACAAAAAATTCAGCCTGCGATACGATAGTCCCACCAATCAAATTGCGTTTTGCTCCCTAAAAAGATTCTGTACCTTAGAAACATGCACTGTTTCAAGATCATTTTTCCATCACCCTGATCAATTTATTGATTTCAAACAATTGGCGGCGCTTGCACCGGCCTAGCGGGTATTTGCAGACCCTGGCGCAGTTTTGGAGAACATTCCTGTTTTCCCACTTGAGCGAATTGACACCAACACCAGTGATGGCAAATCAGCGCAATCTCCTTGGTCCGATGGACACACAAGGGGACGTAGTTCTTATACGTCGCGGTGCCACCCATGACACATAAACGCACAACAATCCCGCTCAGCAGCGCAAGATCAGAGAATGGTCAATTTTTCCCCGGATAGTGTAAAACCTGGAACATCTTTACACCATCCGCTTTTTTGTGCCTTTTTACGCTATCCAATGACGAAGGAGAACAAACAAATGAAGAAAAGAGTCATCCTGGCCTGGTTGGTTATGTTCACGCTGCTCCTAGCTGCCTGCGGTGGTGGCGCAGCAGCGCCCGAAGCAACCGCCGCAGCGCCCGAAGCAACCGCCACGCCCGCCACCTCCACAGAAGTTACCAGCACCACGGCGACGACCTCGACCGCGCCCATGACGGCCACCAATGCGACAACATCAACGTCATCCAGCGGTGGTGGGCAAGCGGCGGCTAGCACGGGCGATGTCAAAGAATTAAAAATTCTCTGGGCGCAGTGGGATCCGGCCGACTATCTGCAAGAAATTGGCAAAAAGTACGAAGAAGAGACGGGCATCAAAGTCACAGTCGTGCAAGAGCCGTGGCCTAGTTTTTACAACCGGGCCTTCACCGAATTCGCGGCCAAGGGCGACAGTTGGGACTTAGTCGTAGGGGATAGCCAATGGTTGGGACAAGGCTCCACGCAGGGCATTTATGTCGATATGACCGACTTTTTGACGAGTAACGGCATCGACAAAACGGTCACGCCGGCCACGTTGCAATATTATGGTGAGTATCCTTTAGGCTCCGGCAAATATTGGGCCTACCCCACCGAAGGCGATGCGGATGGTTGGGCCTATCGCAAGGATTGGTTTGAAAACCCAGAGGAGCAAAAAGCCTTCAAGGCAAAGTATGGCTATGATCTGGCCGTGCCGAAGACTTGGAAGGAATTGCTGGACATTGCGAAGTTCTTCACCCGCCCAGATAAAAACATGTACGGGGCGGCCATCTATACGCAAAAAGAAGGCGATGCCATCACGATGGGCTATGAAAATGTGATGTTCAGCTACGGCGCGCGTTGGCAAGACCCCAAAACCAATGAAGTAAAGGGGATCGTCAATTCCAAAGAGTCGATTGCGGCGCTGGAATTCTACAAAGAATTGTATACCTGTTGCAACCCACCCGGCCTGGGCAACGCCTTCTTCCAGGAGACCAATGATGCCTTTGTCAAAGGCCAGGCGGCGATGGCGATGAACTATTTTGCCTTCTTCCCCGCATTGGCAACCGACGCGACCAACCCGCATGCCGCCGACACTGGCTATTTTGCCAACCCGGCCGGCCCTAGCGGCGAGCGCAAGGCGGCCTTAGGCGGCCAGGGCATGAGCATCATCTCCTTCATTAGCCCAGAACGTCAACAGGCGGCAATGGACTTCATCAAGTGGTTTGCCGAAGAAAAGAACCAGCAGGAATGGGCCGATGTGGGTGGCTACACCTGCAACATCAATGTCCTCAAGTCGCCAGAGTTCCTGGAAATCGCCCCCTACAATGCGGCATTTGCCGAAACGATGACGATGGTGATGGATTTCTGGAATATTCCCGTCTATGCGCAATTGTTGACACCGACGCAAAGTGAATTAAGCGGCTATATCGTTGGTGGCGAAGGCAAGGCAGACGAAGTGCTGAATCGCCTGGCGGATACCCATGATAAGATTCTGCGTGAGAATGGGATCATTAAGTAAAATTTACGATTAGGTCGCTCAGTAGAGCGTTGATTGACGATTTACGAAGTAGTTTCGGCGGCATAGATGCTTCTGCTTTCTGCATAGGGTCGTCGAAAGCAGAAGCAACCACGTTGACGAAGTTACTTCGTCAATCGTCAATCGTAAATCAAAAATCATCAGCAGCGAGTCAAATTCATGTTTCCAGCCAATCATGCCCAACCCCGCGGTGGTTATCAGCAGCGCCAACTCAGTGACCGCTCGATTCAGTGGTTGTTTATTACACCGACCCTGATTTTGCTCGCTTTATTCAACATTTTCCCGCTCTTTTACAGCCTCTATCTAAGCTTTACCGATTTTTCGGCGATTGGCACGGCCGCGCCAGTGTGGGTCGGCTTCAAAAATTTTAGCACTCTGCTCAACGATCCCCAGATTTGGAAATATTTTGCCACAACCGGTCGCTTCGCTTTTCTCTCAGTTGGTCTCCAGACGGTGCTCGGCTTTGCGTTGGCCATGTTGCTACGCGAAAAATTCCGGGGGAGCGGCTTGATCACGACGCTCATTCTGATCCCGATGATGCTTTCGCCGGTGGTGGTCGGTTTCTTCTGGAAATCGATCTTTAACCCCAGCTCGGGCATCTTCAATTATGCGCTAGGCTATTTTCATCCCGCCTCTGCACCCGGGCCATCCTGGTTAGACAGTTCAAGTCGAGCGCTCTGGGCGGTGGTCATTGTCGATGTGTGGATGTGGACACCGTTTGTCATGCTGCTCTGCCTGTCCGGTCTGAATGCGATCCCAGATTATCTGTATGAGGCAGCCGCGATTGACCGTGCGGGTTCCTGGTTCCAATTTTGGCGCATTACATTACCGCAAGTCCTGCCTTTGCTCATGATTGCCGTCCTGTTTCGCACAATTGAGGCTTTCAAAAGTTTCGATCTGGTGATGGGCATGACGGGTGGTGGGCCTGGCGATAGCACAGAACTTGTCGCCGTCAACTTATTTCGGATTGCCTTTGAAGGACAGTGGCGCACAAGTTATGCCAGCGCGCTCGCCTATATCGTGCTGGTAATTATTATGGCGATTAGCAACGTCTATATCCGCAATCTAAACAAGGTGCGAGGGGAAGGCTAGGCATGGCGGTTACAACGAACTCCGGGACCGATAAAGGCATTGACAAAGGGGTCAATTATTCGACACGCGTCGATAAAGTTGGCGGGCGTGTGCAAACGGTGCGCACGATCCGGATTGCCGCTTCGGTCACATTGGCTTTTCTTTTATTGATCCCGGTCTTTTGGATGGGCGCCACGGCCTTCAAGGTGCGGGCAGACGCGATTGCAACACCGCCCAAAATCGTTTTCAAACCCACGTTAGAAGGCTTAATTTTTCTCTTTACCGACCGCTCGGTCTTGAATCAGGCGCGCAGCAAACGCCTAAAAGCGCGCATTAACGAATTAAATTGGTACGAACGGATTGCCTTGGAAGGCGGTCAACAGATCACAGGCCCTAGTGAATATGTGACCCGCTTGCGCAATTCGGTGATCATTGCCGGCTCATCAACCGTCCTGGCCGTCGCATTGGGTCTCTTGGCCGCCTATGCCTTTAGCCGATTTAAGGTAAAAGGAGAGTCGGATCTACTCTTTTTTATCCTCAGCACGCGCATGTTGCCACCCGTCGTGGTCACTATCCCGATTTTTATCATGTATACCAAATTTGGGCTGCACGATACGCACATTGGGCTGATTTTGCTCTATACCGTCTTCAATTTATCACTCACTGTCTGGCTGCTTAAAGGCTTTATGGACGAGATCCCGCGGGAATACGAAGAGGCGGCGATGGTGGATGGCTACACACGCATGCAAGCATTCCGTAAAGTGGTCTTGCCCCAAGCCATCACCGGTATTGCGGCCACAACGGTCTTTTCACTAATTTTCGCCTGGAATGAGTATGCCTTTGCCCTCATGTTGACCAGCGAGAAAGCCCGCACCGCACCGCCCGCGATTCCCACGATCATGGGGCGCGGGGGTATGGAATGGGGGACGATTGCCGCCGGTTCGCTCGGCTTCTTGATCCCAGTCGTGGTTGTCACCTTTGCCCTACGCCAGTACTTGTTACGTGGGGTGACGTTTGGCGCGATCAGGCAATGATTTACGATTTTTGATTGACGATTTACGAAGTGAATTCGTTGATGAGATCATTCGTCAATCAAAAATCATAAAATTCAAGCTATATTTTAAAATGAAAAGGCAGTGGTTACGTGGATAGTGACCAGTTTAAAAAACGAACGAAGCAATTAGCCTTACGCGTAATTCGGCTTTCCCAGTCTTTGTCAAGAGGTCGCGAGGCCGATGTTATCGGAGGACAAATACTACGGTCAGGAACTTCAGTCGGGGCAAATTATCGAGCGGCTAATTAAGGTCACCCAACCATAAATCAGACGAGACAACCTCGTCAATCAAAAATCGTCAATCATCCCATGGCTCAAATTGAACTGAAGCAAGTCGCCAAAAAATTCGGTGATGTCTATGCCGTACAACCGATCGATTTAACGATTCAGGATGGTGAATTTGTCGCGTTGCTGGGGCCGTCTGGCTGCGGCAAGACGACAACCTTGCGCATGATCTCTGGTCTGGAGGCGGTGAGCAGTGGCCAGATTTTGATCGACGGCAATGATGTCACCTGGAACCACCCGAGCGCGCGCGATATTGCCTTTGTCTTTCAATTTTTTGCGCTCTATCCACACATGACTGTGCGCCAGAATATCGCCTTTACCTTGGAAGCACAAAAAGTACCCAAAGCCCAAGTAGAGAAACGGGTGCTTGATGTGGCGCACTTGTTGCAGATCGAACACCTGTTGCGCTTGCGCCCGAAGTCGCTCAGCGGCGGCGATCGCCAGCGCGTCACACTGGCGCGGGCCTTGGTGCGCCACCCCAAAGCTTTCTTGATGGATGAGCCACTCGGCGCCTTAGATGCAGATTTTCGCGCCACCATGCGCGCCGAGATCAAGCGGCTGCATCTGGCCCAACATGCCACCACGGTCTACGTCACGCATGATCAGATCGAGGCGATGGCGATGAGTGACCGCATTGTGATCATGTCCAATGCCAGCGTGCAACAGATTGGCACGCCAGCACAGGTCTATTATGATCCGGCCAACTTATTTGTGGCGCGTTTTATCGGCAGCCCCGGCATGAACTTGATCAAAGGTCGCTATGCGAATGGCGTGGTGCAGCTACCCGGGGACAATCAATTGCTGCTGCCGGCGCGTTGGCAGGCGACATTTGCTCACCAACTCAACAGTGAAGACGTGATCCTCGGTTTTCGTCCAGAGGCGGCCCAAATTACCGCCAACGGCGCCTTTCACACGCAAGTGTATGCGAGTGCCTTACATGGGGCCTATGCGATGTTACATCTGGCATTGGATGGCGGCAAAGGTGAGGCGATGACCCATGTCCGCGCGGTCAAGAATACTAGCTATCCGATTGGCACGCCGTTACGCTTTGATCTAGACCCGCAGATGGTGCGCTTTTTCGACCCGAAGACAGAATTGGCCTTGAAAGCTGAATAATCGCGGTTCTAAGGAGTACGTGCATGGCAAACGTTGCCCTGAACAATATCACCAAACAATTTAGAAATGTCACCGCGTTGCGCGATGTTTCCTTTGAGATCAAAGATGGCGAATTTTTTGTGCTGCTTGGACCAACCGGTGCGGGCAAAACGACTGCCTTGCGCGTCATCGCAGGTTTGGAAAAACAAGACGTCGGCAGCGTGACGTTTGATGGCGAATCAGTCGATATTAGTTCACCCGCTGAGCGGGATATTGCCTTCGTTTTCCAGCAGTATTCGCTCTATCCAACCATGTCGGTCTATGACAATTTGGCTTTCCCGCTCCGTTCGCCGTTGCGCAAAATGCCCGAAGCCGAGATCAAAACACGCGTAACCGCCACCGCCGAAAAATTGCGCATCAGCCATCTATTAGAGCGCAAAACAGCCAAACTCTCTGGTGGCGAGATGCAGCGGGTCTCGATTGGGCGCGCCATCGTGCGCAACCCGCGCATCTTTTTGATGGACGAGCCGCTCTCCAACCTAGATGCAAAATTGCGCGAGTCATTGCGGATCGAGTTGGAACATATCCAAAAGACCCAGCACAGCACCACGCTTTATGTGACGCACGACCAAGTCGAAGCCCTGACATTGGCCGACCGCATTGCCGTTTTGCGCCAAGGCCGTGTGGTGCAAATCGGCACGCCACAGGACATTTATGATCGCCCAGTCAATATTTTTGTGGCTCAATTGGTTGGCACGCCGCGCATCAATTTGCCAAGCGCCACCTTGGCCAACCAAGCACTAATCGTCACGGGCAGTAATATCCAGATGCCGCTGCCGGCCACTGGCCAGGAATTCCCCTCGTCAATCACGTTGGGCATTCGCCCAGAAGATGTCCAGCCGGCCAGCGATGGGGCTTTCGCGGGCCAGATCAATCTGATTGAGCCATTGGGTGTCGAGACCATTCTGCATATTAAGAGCGGCGATCAAACGTTGCTCAGCATGGTTTCAGGCATGAGCCAGGCGCGGATTGGCGAAAACGTACGCTTTAACATCGCGCCGGAACGCTTGCATTACTTTGATAGTCAGGGAACGAGAATTAACTAACCTATGGCCAAACGCACTACCGCCGTTAACTACGATTCGCCCTGGAAAGAGGTCATCTCACTTTTTTTCGATTCATTTCTTGGCTTTTTCTTTTCTGATATTCATGTGGCAGTCGATTGGGCGCGTCCACCAGAATTTTTGGACAAGGAACTCCAACAAATTACTGTTGAGGCCAAAATAAGACGTCGATTAGCTGATACTTTGGTCAAAGTATGGTTGCAAAACGGCGACGAAGTTTGGGTGCTCATCCATATAGAAGTGCAAGGGCGGCGCGATCCAGATTTCGAACGACGAATGTTCATTTACTATTATCGTATTTTTGATCGTTATGCGCGTCCCATTGTAAGTTTGGCTATATTGGCGGATGCGGTACGAAAATGGCGACCCACTGAGTTTCGCGCCGAACTCTTCAACAGTGGTGTGCAGTTACGTTTTCGGACAGTGAAGCTGCTCGACTATGCAGAGCGTTTGGTAGAGTTACAAGCGAGCGACAATCCATTCGCAGTCGTTGTTTTGGCGCATTTGCAAACACAGGCAACGCGGCGTAAGATGAGTGACCGCTATGCCGCAAAATTCCAGTTGATGCGGCTCTTGTATGAACGTGGCTATCCAGCCGAGTGGATCCGGCAACTCTTCCGTTTTATTGACTGGATTATGGTGCTACCTGAAGAGCTAGCGCTGGAGTTTAAGCAAGAATTGTATGCCTATGAGGAGGCTAAGAAAATGCGATATGTAACCAGTATCGAACGTATTGCGATTGAAGAAGGACGCCAAGAAGGACGCCAAGAAGGACGCCAATTAGGCTTACAAGAGGGCTTACAAGAGGGCTTACAACAAGGTGCCTACCAGACGGCTCTACAGCTTGTCTTGCGCCTACTGACTCGCTTATTTGGTGAACTTGATACAGACACGCAGACACACATTCGTGCATTGTCACTGGAACAACTCGAACAATTAGGCGAGGCACTGTTGGACTTTACGACATTAGAAGATTTGCACAATTGGGTAAATAACCAGTCGCGAGCGTCTGTTCAATCGGATTCAAATTAAGAACGGAGCAAGGTAGCCTTATGAAATTCGGCGTCAATACCTGGGTGTGGGTCTCCCCGCTGACAACCGACGATGTCGAAAAGCTTGTGCCACTAGTCAAGCAGATGGGTTTTGACTGGATCGAGTTTCCAATTGAGAATCCTGGTGGCTTCGATTATCAGCGCGCTGGCGAGTTGGCGCGTGACTATGGCCTAGGCGTAAGCGTCGCCGCGGCGATGGGCCCAGATCGCGATTTAGTGCATCCTGACAAAAATATTCAAGCCAACGGGTTAGCCTATGTGCGCCATTGTATTGAAGCGACAAAAACGATGGGCGCCACGACTTTGATGGGGCCCATGTATTCCGCCGTCGGTCGCACCTGGCAAGCGACGCCCACAGAACGCGTTCAGGATGTTGATTTGCTCGTACAGCAGCTTACTCAGTTGGCAAACTATGCAGCGGACCAGGGCGTGGTGCTCTGTCTGGAGCCACTCAACCGGTTTGAGACGAGTTTTATCAATTTGGCAGCGCAAGGCATTGAGATCATTGAGCGGGTCAATCATCCGGCCTGCCAATTGATGCTCGACACCTTTCACATGAACATTGAAGAACGCTCACTTGGTGATGCGATCCGCGCCGTTGGACCCCGTTTACGCCATTTCCATGCCTGCGAAAATGACCGCGGCGCGCCGGGTTCCGGTCACGTTCCCTGGCCAGACGTGGCCCAAGCGCTGCGTGATATCCACTACGATGGCGCTGTGGTCATCGAATCTTTCACCGACAAAGTCAAGACGATTGCCCGCGCTGCGGCGGTCTGGCGGCCATTTGCGGCAAGCCAAGATGCGTTGGCGGAGGATGGACTTACGTTTTTGAAGAAACTGCTGAATAAGTAATAAGTAACAAGTAATTTGTAACTGTGAATAACTCGCCAGCGAGCGCTTTTCATTACAACTTACCGATTACTTATTCATTATTACTTATTAATGAGGCTCCCATGCCCAAAACAATCGCCCTGATCGGCACATTGGACACCAAAGGTCACGAGTTCGCCTTTGTTAAACAGGAAATTGAACGGCGCGGCCATCACACACTGATGATCAACACCGGCGTGATGGATGATCCTGTCTTTGCGCCCGACATTGCCGCGCAGATGGTGGCTGAAGCGGGTGGTTCAACCCTTGTTGACCTACGCACGCAAGCCGATCGCGGGAAAGCGATTGAGATCATGGCGAAAGGCGCAGCCGCCATCGTCAAGAATCTCTTTGACCAGGGCAAAATTGATGGTATCCTGGGCATGGGCGGCTCGGCAGGAACCGTAGTTGGCACAGCCGCCATGCGCGCTTTGCCGATTGGCGTGCCCAAGTTAATGGTCAGCACGCTGGCTTCGGGCGATGTAGGCGCGTATGTCGGGATCACCGATATTGTGATGATGCCGTCGGTGGTGGATGTGTCTGGCATCAACCGGTTTAGCGCCCGGATCTTTGCCAACGCCGTGGGCGCGATCATAGGCATGGTGGAAACACCCGCACCAATTGTGGAAGTGAAGCCGTTGATTGCCGCCTCTATGTTTGGTAACACAACCAAGTTGGTGGACCGTTGTCGTGAATTGCTAGAGCAGCAGGGCTACGAGGTGTTAGTTTTCCATTCGACCGGCACCGGTGGACGCATGATGGAAAGCTTGATCGAAGCCGGTTATATCAGCGGTGTACTCGATGTGACTACGACCGAATGGGCCGATGAGTTGGTCGGCGGGATGTTGGGTGCGGGGCCAAACCGCTTGGACGCCGCGGCCAAACAAGGTATTCCCCAAGTAATTGCGCCGGGCTGTCTGGATATGGTTAATTTCTGGGCGCGGGCCACTGTGCCAGCCCAGTTCGAGGGGCGTTTCTTTTATGAATGGAACCCCAACGTGACCCTGATGCGCACAACGGTAGAAGAAAATGCCCATTTAGGGGAAATTTTGGCCAAAAAAGCCAATCAATCCAAAGCACCCGTAGCCTTCTTTTTGCCTTTACAAGGCGTCTCGGTGCTGGATTCGCCTGGCGGTGAGTTCTGGCAACCAGAGGCGAATGCAGCCTTGTTCGATACGATCAAAACCAATGTACGCGCCGATATTCCAGTCTATGAACTGGACAATAATATCAACGATCCGGCGTTTGCCGAGGCGGTTGTGAACAAATTATTAGAATTTTTACATAGGAACAAAGAAATTTAACGCGGAGACGCAGAGGCGCAAAGAGGTAAAACATAATTTTGGCGTTCTTTGCGCCTCTGCATCTCCGCGTTAAAAAAATTGAGGAAACTATGCCTTTTATTCCAAGAGAAGAAGCCCTACGTC
>JBBQBY010000204.1:0-11675 GCA_038318235.1 Caldilineales bacterium | reverse complement strand
TCATTGGTGACAGGTTAAGGTGTTTTCAAGATTGTCAAGTGAAAATCAGGCTTTTTACCTTAAAATTATGCATCATTTATGCCGATTGCGGGCGAATAGGCCAGTGCCATTCATCCTAGCTGCCGAATCAATCGCGTGCGGTAGCCGATCTGAGTGCAAAATTGTGTTTGGCAACCTCATTTTTATCGATTTCTCAGACTTGACAAGACTAAACTTTGCTTAACCTGTCACCAATGTTGTATAACATAATAAGAGCGGCTTGCAATACTTATCAGCATTCAGTCCTATGCATAAAAGTTATCAACTTCCCATTGAAATTGCAAGCGGAATTTGGATTGTGTCCGCTCGCAATTGAAGAGCATACACGAATGTTTGCCGAAGGTATATCACCTAGAAGTGAGCAAGAGTTATACCAGACTCACTTCTAGGTGTATAAATGTATTAGAGGAAATCATTGAACAGCGCCAATAATGAATTTAGAATTGGCTGTATATTTGTGCAGGAGCTAGATCATGACAAAAAGAATTTCTTCATTTGTAACGTTGATGGTGATCTTCTTGTTAGCCTTAGTCATGCATGGTTCAACCATTCACATTGCGCTAGCCGATGTCGCGCATGCCCAGGTGATCCCTGAGATCCTGGGCGAAGTCGAGACCATTTGGAATAATGGAACTAACACACCTTCCTTCTTGCGCGGTCAGATGCCTTTGCCGGCATCTGTGCAAAGCGCTCAGGTCGATGCACCTAGTGCAGCGCTTGGTTTTTTGACGCAGTATCAAGGCTTGTTTGGTATTGCTGACGTGCAACATGAGTTGTACGTGACCCAAAACCAGATTGACGAACTAGGCTTGGATCATATTACCTTACAGCAAGTTTATCAAGGTGTAGAAGTACATAATGCTTTGCTCAAAGTTCACCTCGACCGCAGCAAAGGCGAAGTGGTGGCTGTGAGCAGCAGCTTTCTGCCTGGGCTTACGCTGCCAGATGTGCAACCCCGCATTAGCGCTGAGCAAGCGCTCCAATCTGCCAAGATCTTGTTGCCCACAGGCTCGCTCCGCCAGCAACCAACTTTGAAGATTTATGCTGGATCCGGCAGCGCACGTGCCGCCAACCAGGCCCATTTAGCTTGGCTGGTGGAATTGCACGATGATGCCATCCCGGCGCGTAACGTGTATGTGCTCGATGCGGTCAATGGTCAATTGATTGACCGCATCGAGATGATTCTGGACGTTGAGCAGGCGAACATGCACCCACTCGCTCCCGCACAAGCCGCGCCAGACACGCCCAATCAGCCGGATATTGTTGGTGGTGAGGAGGCGCAACCTGGTGCCTATCCTTGGATGGCTGCTTTAGTTCGTGCCGATACAGCAGATGCGTTCACTGGATTATTCTGCGGTGGAACTCTTATTTATCCCCGCTGGGTTCTTACTGCTAGTCATTGTGTTGTTGATAAAGAAACGGGCGCGATAGTTGATCCCGCCAATGTTATAGTAGTTCTTGGCCGCCATAATCTTAAGTCAAGTGATGGTGAGAAGATCGGTGTTACCAAGGTCATCTCACATACAAACTACAACACTAGTACGCATGATTTTGATATAGCTCTTTTGCATTTGGACAAAGCATCTACACAAATGCCTTTGCCGATGATCGCAAATTTTAATAATGCATCACTTTTTATGCCAGACCAACTAACTACGGTGTTAGGATGGGGGCAGACTAAGAATGCTGATCCTAACTCTGCTTCTGCTGTACTGCGACAAACCAGATTACCTATTGTGTCTAATGATATATGTAATCAATCTGATGCTTATAATGGCAACATCACCAACAAGATGCTTTGCGCAGGATATGTTCAGGGAGGAAAGGACTCTTGTCAAGGTGATAGTGGCGGACCCTTATTAGTGCGCAATCAAAATAATCTTTGGATACAGGCTGGTATCGTCAGTTTCGGTGATGGTTGTGCCCAACCGAACAAATATGGCGTTTATACTAGAGTTTCCGAATTTCACGACTGGGTAGTATCAAATCTTACTAGTGCTTGTAATAATGTAAGTGAAATTCCGACGTCTGAATGTCAAGCCTTGGCGATTTTATATCACAGCACAGACGGTCCCGACTGGATTCAGGTGCGCTCAGGCGACACTTGGCTGGCAACCAACACACCCTGCACCTGGAAAGGTGTGACTTGCACTGACGCTGGAATCACCCCGCGCCACGTCACAAAACTGGAACTGAATTCGGATCTCTTACGCGGTGCGATTCCGCCCGAACTGAGTAATTTAACCAAGCTAGAATCGCTTGATCTGAGTGGGAACGAACTGCGCGGGGTAATTCCCAGCCAAGTGGGAAATTTAACTAATTTAACTTATCTGGACTTGCACAGTAACCAACTGAGTGGACGTATGCCACCCGAACTGGGGCAATTGCTCAATTTGAAAACGTTTTTAATCAGTAGCAACCAACTATCAGGCGTGCTCCATGATGCACTAGGTAAATTGGTCAATCTAGAGACGGGCGAATTCAGTCTTAATCAGTTTACTGGGGCCATTCCGCCAGCGTTCGGCAAGCTAGCAAAGGTCAAGAAGCTTATGCTGGATTATAATCAGTTGACGGGTTCTATCCCTAAAGAGTTGGGGCAGTTAGTGGCTGTGCAACAACTTGATCTAAGTCATAACCAACTGAGCGGTTACATTCCGTCCGAACTGGGTGGTTTAGCAAACGTGAGAACCCTCAACCTCAGCCAAAATAACCTGAGTAATAAAATCCCGGTTGAATTGGGCAAGTTGACCAGTCTGGAAATTCTTGTTTTGGAACACAATCAACTTAGCGGCGGGCTACCGGCGACGTTTGGCGATCTTTCCCGGCTTTATAATTTTTTTGTGGGGTCCAATTTACTCAGTGGTCCACTGCCAGCCGAGTTGACAAAACTGCATTTGGGATTTTTTGCTTTTGATCAGACAAATTTGTGTATACCTGATGATCCAGCCGTGCAAACTTGGCTTAGCTCAATCGCTACGGTGCAGAGTACAAATCTCGACTGCACAGCGATTAAGAACCCCCAGCATCTGGCCACTTACAACACTGATCATACGAAAAATTTGCCTGGAACGTTGACGCGGGTTGACGATGATCCGGCGGTAGGCGATCAAGATGTCGATCATGCGCATTTGTTTGCTGGAAACGTACATACCTATTATCTAGGCGTCCATGGGCGCGATAGCTATGATAATCAGGGTACTATGATCATTTCAACGGCTCATTATGGCACAAATTATCACAACGCGTTTTGGGATGGCGAGCAGATGGTCTATGGGGATGGTTTTCCAGTGCTAGATGTGGTTGCTCATGAATTGACCCACGCAGTGACAGAACATACCGCTCAACTTGATTATCGTTGGCAGTCTGGCGCGCTCAATGAGAGCATTTCTGATATTTTCGGGGCGATGGTCGATCGGGATGATTGGTTGATGGGTGAGGATTTGTCCTCAAATATTTTGGGAGGCCGTGGCGCTATTCGAGATCTGGCTGACCCGGCTCGTTTGGGGCAACCTGCTCATACTAAAGATTGGGTTAAAACCTGCTCAGACAACGAGGGTGTGCATACCAATAGCGGCATCTTCAACAAAGCCTTCTACAATATTGCCACAGCCATCGGCAAAGAGAAAGCGGAGAAAATTTTCTATCGCTCATTGACAGCATATTTACAGGCAAATGCTAGCTTCGAAGATGCCCGCGCGGCGGTGTTGCAGGCCACCAAAGATCTCTATGGTGCCAATTCTGAATATACAAGTGTCAGTAATGGTTTTAAAGCGGTAGGATTGGACGGCAAATGGGGGCCACCAGAGAATAGTTGTACCTGTGCTGCATCGACAGTATTGGCACAAGAAGCAGCTACGCCAGCCGCTGTCTCTATGTTTGAGGTGATCGGAACGCTGTATCGTGTCCGCGATGAATTATTAGATGATACGGCAATCGGTCAGCATTATCGCGAATTGTATTATAAACATACAGCCCAGATCACCTTGCTTTTGTTGATTAACCCAGAACTACGCGCTCAGGGTACGCAACTGTTACGCACATTTACGCCTGGTTTGCGTAGCCTTACTGACGGCAATGGTGATACGGCAATCATCAATGCCGAGATGACCAATACCGTGTTTGCTTATGTGAATAACCTGCAAACACTGGCACATCAACGCGGCAATGACGAATTGGCTCAAGATATCGAAAATGAAAAAGCGCGCATTGACTGGCAAAAGCTATCAGGCATGAGCTTTGTCGAAGCCTGGCGCTATCTGAACACATTAGACCAAGTTCATCCTGTTTTCCTACCGTTTGTTATGCGCTGAAAGAGCGCAGGCAAAGACTGCTGATACTCCACCCTTGCCGGCTGTTTGACCAAAATAATGGCAATGGTCCTCGTAATCCGGCAAAGATAAATTTCAAGCTTTCAATGTCGTTGCAGAGGTGAAAAGGTATGAACCTTAAATTTCGTTTATGGCCAGCATTTCAACATGCTTATCTCCAATTACTTGTCATTGTGGTTGTCAGCTTGTTGGTAGAGACTGTCAGTGCGCCGCGTATATCTGGATCGCCAACAGATGTACGTCCTATCACTATTGCCACTCCTTTTCGTGTTGCTGGGTATAGCGGGATAGGTGACGCTCGTGACATTGATCTTTATCCAGATGTGGCCTATCAAGCGGCTACACAGCGCTATTTGGTTGTCTGGTTAAGTCTACACAATGCTTCCTCACGCAGTGACGGCTTTGATGTGTATGGCATTTTTTTGAATCAATCGGCGCAACCGATTGGCGGTCCATTTCGGATTTCTGATGCTAATACAGCCGCGCGCAGCAGCAGCCCCTCCGTTGCTGCTGGCGATAATGGCTTTGTCGTTGCATGGGCGAAGCGCGGCTCTCCTTGTCGTCTCGCTGTCCAAAAGGTTGTCGATGCCACCACTCGCCCAGATCAAGTGCTGAATTTTGAGAGCAATCTTCATCAACATTCCCCACGAATTGTCTATAATGTAGAACAACAACGCTTTGTGCTGGCCTTTGTGCTTGGGGATGATTATCTTCCCCCTACTTTAGCAGGCGGAGATGCTTCTGATTGTGGCGACAACCCGACTAGCACTAGCCAAATCCGCGTTGTTGAATTATCTTTTGTCAATGATAAGCCAGTGCTTGAATTTCCTCTCACCGTTTCAGAGGCACAAGGCGGGGCATTTCGCCCAGCGCTTGCCTATAGTGCCGCGCTGAAAAAATATTTGGTTGTTTGGGAAGATCGACGTGGCACAGCGGGTGAGCCGTATTTGTTTGATGTTTATGCGCAACGCTTAGATCGTGATTTGACCGCTGCTGGGACAAATTTTACCTTGTCCAGCGGCAATAAATATATTAACAGTGATACCTCTGCCACATGGACGCCACGACCCGCTGTCGCGGCAAGCGATACGAATTTTTTTACAACCTGGTTTGAGCGAGAAGGCTCTAATAATTCCACAACCTGGTATGTACAAGGTCAGCTTATCGCAGCGACAGGTGAATCACCGGCGAAGTTTAAGCTCGCCGAAACTACATTCGTCAACCCACCCGCCAATCGGGCCCCTTCTGGTTTCTTGGACACTGTCTATCAAACAGCCGCTCAAGAATTTTTAGTGGCCATCAGCAGTCACACCGAATCCGTGTTCGGCTATAGCTCCTCGATCCGTGTCCAACGGCTCAGTTCAACCGGACAGCTACTAAAGTTAGATGGTAATGCACAGTCGACGTCTGATACTGGTTCTGCTATCGATTATACCAATGATGATCAGGTGTCCGTCGCAATTGCTGCCAATGGCGCAAGTAATGGCGATACTGGATATGCGTTAAGCTATGGCAAGCATGCGCTTAATCAACATGCGCAAGATTTTGATATCTGGTCAAGCGGAGCTGTCGTAGCGGGTTTTGCTAGAATTTATCTGCCCTTGATTATGGTGAATAGCCCGCCAGCCCTTTTGCTTTTCCCTACACCAATTGCGTCACTTGCTACCGCTACTTCCAGTGTTAATCAGGTGCCTACAGCCACGCCCGTGCCACCCACCTCAACTTTTACGCCAATTGCACCAACAGCAACACCGATGCCACCAACAGCGACCAATACACCGGTTGCTCCTACGGCCACGCCAATGCCGCCGACGTTAACGAATACACCCATCCCCAATAGCTCGCCCGTGGCCAATAACCAAAATGTGACCACATCTCAAAACATGGGTAAGAACATCACCCTCACTGCGTCGGACGCTAACGACGACCCGTTGACCTATATCGTCGTCAGCAATCCGATTAACGGTATATTGAATGGAACACCACCTAACCTCGTTTATACGCCAAATGCCAGCTTTAGTGGCGCTGACGTTTTCACATTTAAGGCTACTGATGGCAAAGCCGTCTCAAATATTGCAACCATTAACATTACTGTTGGCTCTGCGCCGAACACGCCGCCAACAGCTTTCAATCAAAATATTATAACGGCGCGCAACCAACCTGTGGGTATAACCCTCACGGCCTCTGACACGGAAAACAATTCATTGACCTATAGTATAATTTCCACTCCCGCACATGGGATGTTGAGTGGAGTATCTCGTAGCCTGACATATACACCGGCTGCTGGTTTTGCTGGCAATGATGGTTTTACCTTCAAAGCCAATGACGGCAAAGCAGATTCCAACATCGCTACGATTACGATTACTGTTATTGCCAACAACACGCCGCCTATCGCCACTAATCAGAATCTCACAACAATACAAAATACAGCCAAAGATATTACGCTGACAGCATCAGATGCCGATAATGATCCGTTGGTTTATATGATTGTTAGCAATGTCAATCATGGTACATTGAGTGGCACATCGCCTAATCTTAGCTATATACCGGATGCCGATTTTAGTGGTTCTGATAGCTTGATCTTCAAGGTGAACGATGGTCAGGCTGATTCCAACATCGCTACGGTCAACATCACCGTTGCCCCTGCTGTTCAAGCACCTGTGGCACCGAGCAATTTGGAAGCAATCGCATTGGACGCTAACGATGTCCAGCTAAATTGGATCGACAACGCTAATAATGAAAATGGCTTCGCTATCTATGATGGAGATACTTTCGTGGCGACTGTCGGAACCAATACGACTATTTACACGGTCAATGAATTGATGCCAGACTCTTACCATTGTTACCATCTCTTTGCATTTAACGATTACAGCAACTCAGCTTGGACGGATTGGGGATGTGCCACAACTCCGCCAGCCGTCACTGTACAGTTCTATTCTGCGGCTTTCAATGTAACTGAAGATAGTGGTACGGCCACGATCACCGTTATCCTCAGCACTGCGTCAGGGCAAACTGTTGCCATTAACTATGCCATCAGCGATGATACAGCGACTGCTGGCCGTGATTATGGCCTAACAAACGGTACACTCACCTTCGACCCGGGACAAACCAGCGCAACCTTCACCTTCCCGATCTTTGATGATAGCCTGAATGAAGGGGATGAGACCGTCAATTTACTGTTGAGCAACCCCAGCAATGCTTCCTTAGATTTCCCCGCCACTGCTACGCTGACCATTATAGATAGTTATCCCGCCTGCTGGCGCAAACCTGATGGCGATGCCAATTGTGATGATCTGATTGATCTCTTGGATTATGAAATCTGGCGGCAGGAAGCCAACGAGGAACTGACGACCAAAACTGCTGATTTTAATGGGGACGGCGTGGTGGATATAAGCGATTTTAATATTTGGCAAGCCAATTATCCAAGTTAGTCGTCAAGGTGAAACCCTGACAGCCGTAGATAGCAGGCGTTCAATTCAGGCGAAGCCGCCAACACGACCTTGCGCGTTTGCCTTTCCTACGGTGAGAGATTTTCGCGATTTTTAACGAGCAGCCACCGTGAGCCTTTGAGTTGCGCTTTGGTGGTTTCATCGGCGTTTTTTTGCAAGGTACACCGCGCTTTGGTGAGCGCATCGGTCAAATTTCTCATCACATGAAAGCGATCAACGACTTGGCGTGCATTGGGCAGCTTGGCTTGTGCCGCGGTATGATAAGCATCCCACATGTCGGCACAGCAGACTTCGACTTGGGCACACCAGGCTAATCCACGTTTAACAAACCAGGCTTCCAGCGTCTCCTTCCGGCGGTCTTCGAGAATGTCGAGGACGAAGCCAAGCTCAGGCGTGGAAATCACCAGTTTGTACTGGCCGTGTCCTTTGTGGAGGGCAATTTCATCCAGACAGAGCACTTTCACGCTAGGATAGCCACGCTCGGCGACTGTTTTTTTGCCCAGCGGACAAAAATGGCCTGCACCGTGTCTTCACTGACCCCTTCGTCCTGGGCAATTTGGGCGATCGGCTCACGGCAGGTGCGCTCGTAGAGATGTTGTTCATAGCGCACCGTATAGCTGGTCCCGGCTGTGCGCCACCCAACTTGTTCGACAAAGGTAGCTTGGCAACTACTACACCGAAAGCGATGGGGCGTATAGCGCAACGTACAGCGCCGATTCCACATCGTCAGATCCCAGATGCTTTGGGCTTCGTCTTTGCGCTGCATCGTCACACTCAGCTCGCCACAATCCGGGCAGACGGCCGCTGCCAGCCTCGCTTCGAGACTGATTTCTATCCAGTTTGTCCCTTGCATTCGGTAGTTGGTGACTTCTACATGCGCTAACCCAAGTAATTCGGTGACGATTTTCAGCTCATTCATTTGCTCCTACTCTTGATTTAGATGCGGAGCAAGTATACTCAATTTTTTATGATTTGTCTCCTTGCTTCATCGATTTTGTGTTATAAGCCGGAGAGCCGGTAAAAGGAATTAGTCGTCATCCTCGCGTTACCTTTCTCTACACTATGCCCACAAGAGTTGGTTCAGAACCCAATCCAACGGTATAATATGGAAATTACAGGCAGGGAACCACGTGTGCCTGACCATCGTTTCCGAATATAAACTGAAGAAGCTATTGAATACGCAAACGAACGTGAACCAAAACGGCCAGTCAACAACGGATTCCGTCGCCACGAACGGCACCGTCAAAGTGATCTTTCAACCCAGCGGACGCCAGGGTGAAATCCCTATGGGCATGACGTTGCTGGAAGTGGCGCGCCGGATGGGCGTGGAGATTGAATCGATCTGTGGCGGTCATCAGACTTGCCGCAAATGTAAGATCTTTGTCGAAGCCGGTGACTTTGCCAAGTTTGGCGTCAAATCTGACCCGGATCATCTGACGCCGCCGGGTGAACGCGAGCTCAAATACGCCGAGCGCTATAACTTTGAACCTGGCGCGCGCATGAGCTGCGCCTGTCAGGTGACCGGCGATGTGGTGATTCGCGTACCCGAAGAGAGCCAGACCCGCAAACAAGTCGTGCGCAAGGCAGCTGGCGTGGATCGACCGCTGACGGTTGACCCGATCATGCGGCTGCATTACGTGGAATTGCCCGCACCACACCTCAAGGATCACCGGGGTGATTGGGAGCGCCTGCAAGATGAGTTGCGTTCCGTGCATAGCTTGGATAACTTACGCATTGACTTGACTGTGTTACGTGCCCTGCAACCCACACTCGCCGCTGGCAACCGCGCCCTCACCGTTACAGTTTGGCATGGGCAGGAAGTCGTGCGCGTGCAAGCTGGTTTTCACGATGACATTTACGGCATCGCAGTTGATGTCGGCACTACGACCGTGGCCGGCCATCTTTGCCATTTGCGCACCGGTGAGATGCTCGCCACCGCCAGCCGGATGAACCCGCAAGTGCCCTATGGCGAAGATCTGATGAGTCGCGTCAGTTATGCGATGATGAATGCCGATGGCGCCGAACGGATGAATGCGGCGATTATTGCCGGTTTGAACGGCGTGGTGGCCGAATTATGCGAGCAAGCCGCGCTTCAACCCACCGACATTATTGAGATGGTGGTGGTCGGCAACACCACGATGCACCACTTGATTTTGGGCGTCAACCCGCGTGAATTGGGCGGTGCACCGTTTAGTTTGGTGACGCACAGCGCGTTAGATGTCAAGGCCCGCGATTTGGGGATTCAGATCGCTGCGGGTGGAAATATTCATGTGCCGCCGTGTGAAGCGGGCCATGTCGGTGCCGATAATGTGGGCGTTCTGGTTGCCGAAGCGCCCTATCACCAAGATGCCAACGCCCTGATCATCGACATTGGCACCAACGGCGAAATTTTGCTCGGCAATCGCCAATGTGTACTCAGCGCCAGCAGCCCGACCGGCCCGGCCTTTGAAGGCGCGCAGATCATGCACGGCATGCGCGCCGCTGCCGGGGCGATGGAACGCATCCGCATTGACCCGGCAACCTTGGATGTAAGCTATAAGATCATTGGGCGTGATGAATGGATTAACAGTCAGAGATTGGAGATTGGAGAGTCAGAGATTGAACGCCAATCTCCAATCTCTGACGAAGAACGCCGTCGCCGCAAACGCGACGAAATCCTGAACCCTACACTGCGCGCTTCGGGCATTTGTGGCTCGGGCATCATTGAAGTGATTGCCGAATTGTTCAAAGCGGGCGTAGTCGCGCCGAATGGCCGGTTTGTCGCAATTGATCACCCGCGCCTGCGGTTGGGGTTGGGCGAGGGCGGCGGTAAAGCGGAATTTGTGCTCGCCTGGCCGCACGAAACCAGCACCGGCCACCCGATCACCGTCCATTCCGATGACATTCGTGCGATTCAACTGGGCAAAGCCGCCCTGTATGCGGGCACCAAGTTGCTGATGCAACGGTTGGCCTTGTCAAGCGTTGATAAGATTATTCTGGCGGGTGGTTTTGGCAGTTATATCGACCCTACGCACGCCATGATCCTGGGTTTGATCCCCGATTGTGATTTGAGCCATGTCCAAGCCGTGGGCAATGCCGCCGGTGATGGCGCCCGCATGATCTTATTGGACAAGGGCAAGCGTGAGGAAGCCAAATGGGCGGCGCGCTGGGTGACGTACATTGAGACCGCCGTGGAGCCTAGTTTCCAGGATGAATTTGTCGGCGCCATCGACATTCCGCACGCCACCGATCCATTTGCCCATTTAGCGACAATTTTAGGCGAGGCCAAAGCGTTATGGTCGCCGGATCGTTTGTTAGCCTTTGACGCGATGGTCAACAGCGGGCGCAACCAGCGCGGCAGCCGGGAAGATCGCGATGCGCGCCGCGCACAGCGGGCGCAACGGCGGGGCGAAGGATGAAATTTGATGAGTGATCTAGCGACCCGACCCTTTGGCCTGGGCCATTAAAATGGCCGGCTGACAGGGCAGGAAGTGCCCGCAGGCACTAAGGATTTAGTCGCTGCGGCGACTTGCTACTTTCAGCGGGAGCCCATTGGGCGCGGTTTTAACCCAGCAGAAAAACTCTTTAGCAAATTATTTTTGGAGTTAATATCAACATGGCCGAATATCAGATCACCTATTGGCGCGATTTTCCGTCCATGGTGACGGCACGCGAAGGACGGCGCAACACGTCAAAAGCTGAATTGCCACAACGCTTCCAGATTGCGATTGACGAAGCGGCGATGCGCCTTAACTTGATCGGCACTGACGCCTATCTAGAAGAATGGCGCAAAGATGCCTGGCAAACGCGCAACGGCACACCAGAAGCGGTGGCACAGACAATTGCCCAGGAACTGGAAACCGAATACCCGCAAGGTCGC
>JBBQBY010000203.1:0-11699 GCA_038318235.1 Caldilineales bacterium | reverse complement strand
CGAGCAGTTGTTGTGGCATCTCTTCCCAGGCAAAGCGTAGATCGCGCGTCATGGGCACCATACGTAAACCGATGCTGCGGCCCTGGGAGAGCAGGAGGGGGCCGGTATAACCATACTGCTGCTCGCGTTGCAAGAACGCCTCGATTGGTGGATGGGTGAGATAGCTGGTGGTAATAATGTGGGGCAAAGGTGTACCACACAGTCGGTTAATGCGACGGCTTTTGGCCAGATGAATTTCGATAAAGGTGCGCTGTTTGCCGTGCATCTTATAGAAGGGGTTCAGGGCTTTGACCACCCCCGCGCCTTGTGTCCAGCGGCTACCTGCGCCACCAGCCAAGGAGACGACCGCCACCTGACCTTGACTCAACGCATCCATCCCAAGCGTGTATAATTGCGTCGCGGCTGGCGTCGATAACTGGGTGGCGTCCACCACATCGGTGGGCCGCACGTCTTCGATCTTGCTGCTGACGGGCAGGCGATTCTGGGCCAGGCCAATCCGCCCGCTGCGCAGATCGGCACGAATTTGCTCGTGTTGAATGCGGTCAAAACCATAAGCTGTTAGCAGCCCTTCGATCCCCTGCGCGCCTTCGGCGATCAATTCGGTATGCGGCAGCAGATGGTCAAACAGCGTTTGCACCATGCCAACCAAGTTGGGATCGGTGCGACAGGCCGCGCTAAAGCGGTCCAGTTCGGCGCGGCGGAAAGGTGACAGGTGACGTTGCTCATAGCGCAGCAAGCCGGGCACTGTCATTGTGTAATAGCCGGGCGGCATCAGCGCCGCATCACCGGTGCGCAATTCGGCATGGGTGCCGCGTTCATTGATCGCAAAATCATAGACAACCGGGTCCATGGCAAAGGGAACGGCGGCTTCGAGTTGGCGCTTGGTCGTGCGCATAATCGTTTGCAGGCGATCCTGTGCTTGCGGTTTCACGGCGGGGTCAAAGATGAAACCCATGCCGCCGCCGGCCATGCCACCCAACATCCAGAAGCCCCAAAATTGATCTTTAAATTCTGCGCGCACCTGTTCGATCAACGATTCGGTGTAAAAATTGCTCGCCCACGGAATAATCGTTTGGAGCGGCCCATCAAAATTGCGATGGGTGGCCGCGCCAATCTTGGGGATGTCACCGGTGTGCAGCAAATTTAAGATCTCGTCAATGATCTGACCCGCTTCTTGACGCCCCTGCCATTCCGCTTCGGAACGCAGCAAATATTTCTCGGTGACCATTTCCAAGATCGGCCCGACATCTTGGGCCATGCCGCCATGCACGAGCACTAGGCTGTCTTGGAGCTTTTGGCGGGTCTCCGCCGAGGCGTCATCCAAATTCAGAATACGGTGGTTGGGCAACAAGCGGCCGCGACTGACGCCATATTCGGGATCATCTTCGCCGGCTTCCACGCCTTGAATCAACTTGATGCCCGGCCAGACGCCGCCAGAATCTTGCCAGCCGCCGCCCGACCCGCCCAGCCACTCACCCAGGATCGCGCGCGCTGCCACCATGCGCCGTTCGGCTTCGGTTAATTGGCCGGTCAACGAACGCGTTTGGCCGGTGGCGCGCATACAGACCGCAATCAACGAAGCCAACAAATTTGTCGAGACAGCCAGGCGCGAGCCTTTGGGAATATTATTGACATGGCTAACCAACTCAATCCCATAGCCTGGTTTGATCAAACGCGCTAATAGGTCGGCGAGTGACTGGTCGGCGCCTTCGATGCCCGGCGGCACGATCCCAGCGGCAATCAATGCGGCTTTGAGCAGGCCCAGATAATCTTTGGCAAAATCGTACACTTCGGCCAGGTTGCTGATTTCGGCCGTTGCGCCCAGATCAACACTGACCAAACGCAAAATCGGTTGGTCGATAATGCGAAAATAAGACTCGATCGGTGGCTTGGGCGTCCGTCCACTGTCCGGCTCGCGCACGCTCAGGTCAATCGACACATTGAGCACGCGCGCGCCTTCGGGGAAATCCATGCCCAAGAAGAAGATGTCGCTCCAGCCACTGTGGGTCAAATCCATACGTACAGGTGTGGTTTCGCGTAGTAATGGAAAGAGCTCGCCGCGCATCGCGCTCTGATTGGCGTCTCGATCATACAAGCGCGGGTCGATGCGCAGCGGATGGTCAGCCGGATGGCCGGTGCGGAACATCCATTGGTTGCCGCGCACCGAGCGCACACTGTGGCGCACCTGGTTCGCCAGGGTTTGAAAGCCCAGGCTGTGATAGGCGCTGGCCAGGGCGCTGGCCACGCCGTCACTGGGACCTTGGCCCGTATCAGCAGGGTGGTGGGCAGCCAGGAAGATATCAATCGCCTCGGCAAAACGTCGTTTGAGTAGATTCGCATAGCCATCAAAAGGGATCAGACCATGTTCAGGCGCGCCGGGCTTCTCGGGCAGGTGGAAGCGATAAATCGCATAAAGAAAGAAGAGCGCCCGCACTTGTTCGTAGAGATTGTCGTTTTCGCGCCGAAAGCGATCCAAGGCGGTGCATTCGGCTAATAATTGGGCACGCGAAGCGTTGCGGCAAAAGGCATCCAGCGAGCGGTTGCGCACGCTGGGATCAGTGGCGGTGATGATCTTGATTAATTCACTCATTCGATTGGTTCCTTGCCACTGGTGATTTTCTGCTCAGACTTTTGTCAATGCTGGCTGATCTGATTCTCGGCGGCATGAGATTTCCCTATTGTGGGCCGTTGGCATTGAGTTCACGTTGCGCCAGCAGTTCCAAGAGCCGGGCCAGCACTTCATCGCGTTCCTGGCCGTTGAGCGCCAGCGCCAATTGTGCCGTTAACAGCCCATATTTCACCCCGACATCATAGCGGCGCGCTTCCTGTTGTTCCAAGGCCAAATACTGCTCACGATGGGCCAATTCAGCCAGGGCAGCCGCCAAGGTTAGCGTTTGTTTGCTAGTTGGGTCTTGGGGGTGCTGCATGGCCTCAATTTGTTCACCTAAAATATCCATGACCGTGGGTGTGAGCACATGCATGCCAAAGAAACAGAGATAGTGACCGGCGCGCAGCCCAGGCACGATCAAGCGCTGTTCAGCTTCGGTCGGGGTGGATTTTTCGATCACCGTTTCTACTTGGTAGAGGCTGGGGTGACCAGCGACGCGGCGGCCACCAATCGCGCCGTAATAGGGCAATAGACTTTCGCGCGTGGCTTGGACCGCAGAAACGGTGCATGCTTCGGCTTCGGCGACTTCTACCAGATGCTGGGCGCAGCCGCGGTCGCTCCGCTTGACATAAAGATGGTCGCCGACCAGATGCAAAAAGGGGGCACGCCCGACGAAATCTTTGGCGCAATAGACGGCATGACCATAGCCTAACGGCTTGGCTTGTTGAACAAAATGCAAGCGCCCCGCATGGTCGCCGGCCACCTGGACATAAGTCTGTTCATCACCTGGGCAAACCACAATGCAGATCTCTTCGATGCCCGCTTGAATCACTTCTTCTAGAATAATCCGTAAGACTGATTTTTCAACGCCGTCGCGGTCGATCAGCATTTGCAACGGCAGCGTGCGTTGTTTGGGGCCGGCAGCCGTGATCACAGCTTTGGTAACTTTCATACGTGCCTCGTTAGGTTGGCGGGCTTGGCGAATGGATACGCGCTATTTTACCACAGGCCTTACGCACGCAAAGCCGCAAAGATCGCAAAGTCGACTAATTAGCGTGGGACGTAGATAAGTAGGGAGGTAGATAGGTAACAGATCCTTCTTTACCTGTCTACTTGTCTATCTAAATATTGATGTTATCTTAATTTTTTCTTGGCGGCTTTGCGTGCGAATTTGTGTGATTATGTGCGCAACGTTTCTGTATGGCCGTCGATGCTCAGCGCCTGCCCAGAGATGTGGCGGCCGGCTGGTGTACAGAGAAAAAATACCAGATTGGCCACATCGGTGGCCGTGACAAAGGTGTTCATTGAATTTTGCTTGACGATCTGCTGGCGTACTTCTTCGATCGAGCGGCCCTCGGCTTGGGCTTTGGCAGCCTGTACCCGATCTTGGCGTTCGCCTTCGACGACCCCAGGACAAATGGCGTTGACGCGAATGCCAAAAGCGCCTAGTTCCATAGCGAGTGACTTGGTAAAACCAATCACTGCCCATTTTGACGCGGCATAGGGGGTGCGATTCGGAAAACCAAAGAGACCTGCCGCCGAGGAGAGATTGACAATTAAGCCGCCACCGGCGCTTTTGAGGAATGGGACGGCGCGC
This sequence comes from Caldilineales bacterium, assembly GCA_038318235.1. Classification (GTDB taxonomy): domain Bacteria; phylum Chloroflexota; class Anaerolineae; order Caldilineales; family Caldilineaceae; genus JAPLGZ01. The sequence goes on along the minus strand of JBBQBY010000203.1, from coordinate 7,494 downwards.
CGGGTGCAATAGAACTGACCATTAATATTAACCGCCATGGTGCGTTCCCAATCGGCTGACGCAAGCGTTTCGACCGGCCCCGTCGGCCCCGCGATCCCAGCATTGTTGACCAACATATCGAGACCACCCAACTGGGTGATAGCGGCGGCAAAGAGTCGATCTACTTGCGCCGGGTCAGAGATGTCGGCCTGGGTTGTCCCAATTGACGGGTTGGCAGCCTGACAAGCGGCTAACTGTTCGGCGGCGATATCACAAATATGGACTTGCGCGCCGTTGGTCAATAACAGTTCCGCAATTGCTCGCCCAATTCCGGTAGCGCCGGCCGTGACAATGACGCGCAGGCCCTGACAACTTAACTCCATAGTGAATTCCTCTCAGTTTGTTGGAAAAACGTGCATTGATGGCCTACAATACGCCAAGAACTGTTTACCTGTCAAACTGTCGAACGAAAAGCCGAGTTTTCCAGGGGGTCGCGTATAATAACAATTATTATGTCTTCTTTGGCTACAGATATCTTGGCGACTAAGGTATACTATTAACTAACTGTCTGTCGTTTGTATTCTCTATTCGAAATATAGTGATTCGAAGCATTGGTGCTAGCGTTGCGTAGCGCTCACCGTGTGATAATCCTCAATTGTTGCGGAGGTTAATAATTCTGTTCTATGACTAAATCATCAAAACCACGTCCTACCCTTGCCAGTCTAGCCGCCAAAGCTCGCGGGCGCGAGAAGCCTCAGCGTTGGCTTTGGGTGGTGGGTGGCCTGATCCTGATCGCCATCATTGTCGGCGTGATTCTCCTGTGGCGCGCCAACAACAGTCCAACTGTCACTAGCGGATCCACTACCGTTACAATCGATAATCATGGCGAGATTATCGGTCTGCAAAAGTTTTCTAATCTGGCTCGCGATCATCAGATCGGCCCGCTGAGCTATCCGCAGACGCCGCCGGTCGGCGGGATTCATAATCCAGTCTGGCAGAACTGCGGAATTTATGGAGATGCGATCCCGAATGAGAACGCTGTACACTCGCTGGAACATGGTGGGGTCTGGATCACTTATCGTCCTGATTTAGCCACGGCTGAGGTAGAAACACTGCGTGGGCTTGTTCGTGGCCACGACCATACTTTGCTGTCACCCTATCCCAATTTGCCAGCGCCAGTGGTGATCTCTGCCTGGGGGCTGCAATTGCAGGTGCAAAGCGCTTCTGACCCACGTCTGGCGCTCTTTGTTAAAACCTATGAGAACGGCCCACAAACGCCAGAGCCAGGGGCAACCTGTAGCGGTGGCACAGGCACACCACTACAGAGTTAAGCCTGAACGGTTACAATTTTATGTAACGCGGGAATAGCAGTAACACAGAGGCCACGGAGCAACAACGATCGAGCAGGTTGTTGCTCCGTGGCCTCTGTGTCCGCTGACAATTTTGAATGCATTGTTGCATGTCAGAATTTTGGTGTTGGCGCGGGTGGCATGATTTCTCCTTTGATTTTGCACATTCGGCTGATTTTGCATATTTGTCTAGTGAAAAACAATCCCTTCTCCAGCGGAAGATACCATAGCGGGCTTGCGAAATAAATATAACTAGACCTACAAGATGGTTAGAACCGTGATATATGATTTATGCTAAATGATCGTTGGTGCATCCACGTGTCTGAGTAATTGCCCCGTATTTTCTTCAATCCTTACTGGTCTGTGGTATAATTTGCCGATGAATCCGTCATCGGCACAAATGTACACTGGCTAGAATGGCTCGGCCGTAGGCCCAGCCGCAATTTTCTAAGCGGGTCGTATGTTTGCTTTGGAAGTTAATCGCAAAAAATACCCTTATGGCCGTGCGCAGAGTATTTAATTATCTCGCCCTATTGATGGTGACCTGCCTCGCTTTTGGTGTTGGTTATGCTTGTTATCCCTTGCTAAATCCAATGGGCAAATCGGTGGCTGCCGCAGATTTTACCAGTGTAGAACCACAACCAGCCAAGGCCGAACCAGCTGATTTACAAATTTATTGGGAAGTTTGGCAGCTCTTGGATCGTGATTTTTACGGCCAAAAACCCGATGTCATGAAACGCGTTTATGGGGCAATCCGTGGCTTGGCCGAATCTTATCAAGATCCCTATACGCTCTTTGTCGAACCGCAGCCACATGAAATTGCCGCGAATGAGTGGAAAGGCAGTTTTGGCGGGATTGGCATCCGCTTTGAACGGACGGCGCAAGGCTATATTTTGCACCCGGAACCCAATCAACCAGCCGCCCAAGCGGGTGTACACGACAACGATCTGTTATTGTTGGTCGATGACAAAGAGATCACGCCAGAGATGTCGGATAATGATTTGACCGCTTTGGTGCGGGGCGAAGTGGGCACCGAGGTGGCCGTGGTGGTGCGGCGGCAACGCACATCCGCCAAAGATCTGGTTGAGCTAACTTTTCGCATCAAGCGTGTTCAATTCGAAATTCCCAGTGTGGAGTGGCATCTATTAGCTGACACTGGGAAGGCTAAGATCGGTTATATCAAACAGACAATTTTCAGCGAACGCAGCGCGGATGAGATGCATACTGCTCTGAAAGAATTAAAGACAGCCGGAGCCGATCGGTTCATCTGGGACTTGCGGGGCAACCCGGGGGGCTTGGTTGATGCAGCCGTGAAGATGGCTGATATCTGGCTGGATGGCGGTCTTGTATTGATCGAAGAGCACGTTGACAAATCGCAAAAGACATTTGAAGCAACTGCGGGCGATGAAATGAACAAAGCGCCGCTTGTCGTGCTGGTTGACGGCAATTCGGCCAGCGCCAGCGAAATTGTGGCGGGTGCTTTGCAAGATCATGGCCGGGCTAAACTGGTAGGCGAAAAGACCTACGGCAAAGGCAGCGTCCAATTAGTCTATGAACTGCCCGATCAGAGCAGTTTGCACGTGACCAATGCCCAATGGTTTACACCGAATCACCATCAGATTTCCAGTCACGGTCTAACCCCCGACATCATCACTGCTCCTGGGGAAGATCCGTTGCCAAAGGCGATTGAACTTGTCGAGCAGTAGTATGGCCGGGAAGCAGTGTGAAAAGCAGTGTGAAAAGTAGTGTGAAAAGTAGTGTGAAAAGCAGTGTGAGAAGCAGTGTACGATTAGAATGACAATCATGCGTCAGCAAGCCAAGCTTTTTTTTACTCGACTCTTAACGCGGCCAGCCTTGTTCGTCTGTGGCGTGTTGCTCGTGCTCGCCGCCACCTTCTGGATCGGCGCAGGCGTTGGTTATGGGGTGGGACGTTGGAGCGCCGATCGTTCATTCTGGCCGGGCAACTTACCTATATCTGCGATCCCCAGTGGGCGGCCTGTTGATGTTCATGCGACGCTTGATCCAAAATTTGGCTTATTCTGGGAAGCGATGGACTTAATCTATCGCAACTTTGATGGCCATGTGCCAGATGGGCAAAAAGCTACGTATGATGCCATTCGTGGCGTCGTGAGTAATCTGGGTGATCCCAATACTTCCTTTCTGACACCCCAGGAAGCTGACTATTTGCGGTCCACGATCGAAGGCAGCTTTGAAGGAATTGGTGCGCGCGTCGAATGGGATCAAGCCGCTAACACGCTAGCGATTAGCGAACCTTTCGAGAATCAGCCCGCCTGGAATGCTGGGCTGCGCCGTGGCGATCTGATTATGGAAATCGATGGCGTCAGCGTGGTGGGCACGACGCTGAATGATGCGGTTGCTAAAATTCGCGGCCCGAAAGGGTCTACGCTGGTATTGACTGTCCAGCGAACCGGCGTAGAGAACCCGCTGACGATTAAGGTCGTTCGCGACCGCATCGAAATGCCGACGATCAGTACGGATTCACTGGGCAAGCATGGCGAGATCGCCTATGTGCGCCTTTTTAGTTTTAATCAAAACGCGGGCAAGTTGGTGCGCCAGGCGATCGAAGATGCGATGGTGCGCAAGCCTCAAGCTTTGATCTTCGACCTGCGCGGCAACCCGGGTGGTCTGCTGAGTGAAGCTGTGAAAATTACCAGTATCTTCTTGCAAGATCAGACGGTATTGTTAGAGCGGTTCGGCGATGGCAAAACCAAGACCTATGCCACCGAAGGTAAAGCGGTGACCACCGATCTGCCAATGGTTGTCCTCGTCAACGAAGGCAGTGCCAGCGCCAGCGAAATTGTCGCCGGCGCTTTGCAAGACAGCCAGCGCGCCCATTTGATGGGCACAAAGACCTATGGCAAGGGCAGCGTGCAACTGCCGCAAACCCTAAGCGACGGCTCAATTATGCGGGTGACAATTGCTCATTGGTTTACACCTAAAAATCGGACGATCCACGGCACCGGACTTATGCCTGATACCGGGGCCGAGATGAGCGAAGCCGCGCACAACGCCGGTCAAGATTCTCAATTAGATGCGGCCGTGGCCTATCTGACCAATCAATAATTTACGATTAAGGTGACCGGTAAATCGTAAATCATAAATCATAAATCGTAAATTCCTATTATGGCTAAAGCAAACGAAAAAGATGCGCAAAAGAGCGGCCCGCGGACGGTCGCCAGCAACCGTAAGGCGCATCATGAATATTTTATTGAAGAGACTTATGACGCCGGCATCGTGTTGACTGGCACAGAGATTAAGTCGCTGCGCCTGGGTCGCGCCACGTTGCAGGATGGCTTTGTGCTGATCCGCGATGGCGAGGCGATGCTCATGAACGTGCACATTGCCCATTATGCCCAGGGTAACCGCAATAACCACCCCGAAGTGCGGCCGCGCAAATTGCTGCTGCATAAATTAGAGATTCGCCGATTGCATGCCGAGGTTACCCAGCGCAATTGGACGATTGTCCCGTTGCGCATTTACATTGATGAGCGCGGGCGGGCAAAAGTTGAAATCGCGCTGGTGCGTGGCAAGCAATTGCACGATAAACGCGAGGCAATAGCCAACCGTGATAATCAACGCGAGTTACGGCGCGCCTTAAAAAATGAATACTAAACTAACGCTGCCGCACGGTGTACTCCAACTCCCCACCTTCCTGCCCGATGCGACATTGGGCGTCGTGCGCGCGGTGGATAGCGTTGATCTGCGCAATTGTGGCCTCGAAGCGGTGGTGATGAACACGTATCATCTGATGCAGCACCCTGGTTCGTCGACCGTGCATGCGTTGGGTGGGTTGCACACGATGTGTGGCTGGCCGCAACCGATCATCACCGACTCTGGTGGCTTCCAGGCCTATTCATTGATCCGTGAGAACCCCAAATATGGGAAACTGACCGATGATGGCATCGTTTTTAAACCGGACGGCGCCGACCGCAAATATCAACTGACGCCTGAAAAGTGTGTGCAATTGCAGGTCAGCTATGACACGGATGTTGTGATGTGCCTAGACGATTGTACGCATGTGGACGACGCGGCGGCGGCCCAGCGTGAAGCGGTGCGGCGCACAATTGCCTGGGCCAAACGCTGCAAGCAAGAATTTGTGCAATTGATCAAGCAAAAGAAACTCGATGAGCAGACACGCCCCTTACTCTTTGGTGTGGTGCAAGGTGGCGGTTCGCGTGAATTGCGCCGTGAATGCGCCGAGGCCTTGCTCGAGATCGGCTTTGATGGTTTCGGTTATGGTGGCTGGCCACTCGACAGCGAAGGCGCATTGGTCACAGAGATGTTGGCCTATACGCGCGAGTTGATTCCCGCCCAATACCCCATGCACGCGCTAGGCATCGGCCACCCGGTTAATATCGCGGCTTGTGTGGCGATGGGTTACGCGATCTTCGATTCGGCGCTGCCCACGCGTGATGCGCGCCGTGGCCGCCTCTATCGCTTCACCGATGGATTGACAACACCCACGGCGCTGTATAAAGATTGGTTTAAGTTTCTCTACATCACCGATGATAAGCACATTAAAGCCGCCGAGCCAGTTTCCGAATTTTGTGATTGTCTGACCTGCACCCACTACTCGCGCGGCTATTTGTATCATCTTTTCAAAAGCAATGATGCCACCTTTATGCGGCTGGCCACCCTGCATAACTTGCGCTTTATGACGATGTTGATGGAACGGTTGCGTCCGAAAGGCTAGTTGGATGAGCACAAGTCAACCCCAAACCGTGCGCCTGCGCTTGATCTGTTCGCGATCACAACAAAAGGACCGGCCGTTGTCGTCACATTGACAGTCGTGCTGGCATAATTCACCCCCCCGCTGCCCAAATTATTGTCGCGCGCCGTCAATCGGAATTTCATGGCGCGCGTGACATTAGGGAGGATTTCGCCAATCGTGTTTGTATTGTTGACAATATCGGACCACTAATGAAAACAGAATCTGTCGCCGAGAGTAGCATGGCATGGAAGCCAGCCGGCGTCCAATCAAAGCGCCCGATGGCGGTGGGATCATCAATGCCTTGGCCGGCGTAGGTCTTGATCTCAGGGAATTGGGCGGCCAATTCTGGGGCCATGATCGGCGCTTCCACGATCTGGAAGCGCCCGAACGTGCCATCGGGCAGCGGTAGACTCAGGAGAACCGGTGTGTCTTGGGCGGCTGCGTTCAGTTCGCGCGGTGCCGTTTGCAGCCGTTGCTGCAAGGCATCGACATTTAGACTGATGGTGCGATATTGATTGGGGATAATCAGCCGCTCACCCAAGCTGGGTATGCGGGTTTGGTCGGCCTCAGTCCATAGCCCATCGATGAGCGGTGCTTGGGCATTGGCGGTATAGGCCAACGCAAGAGCGTAGCGATCATTAAGGCCAGCAGTAAGCCAGTGGTTGCCACCACTGGGCGCGTGTTTTGCTTTGGAAATTTTATTTTAAACATTGAATAATTTCCTTTTTGACTTGATAGATAGACGAGTCTAAAAACTTGAAGTGAAAGCAGTTTGAAAACGGGTGTGCTGAAGCTGCCTGGAAGTGGACAGGGACTTTCCAGTAAACGAGGCCATCGACGTCCGCTTCCAGGCAGCTGGCTCGACGAAAACCACTGCTCTCTAGCTGATTTTACTTTAGCTATGCCTTTGCATTGTTGCACAGGTAGGCTGAAATACAAGAGATTTATTTATATAGCTTCGGAGTTATGACGAAACATTAAAAATTTTCGTAAAAACTCCGATCTTTAACTTACGTTATTGTAAATTTAACGAACTCTACTAAACATGTCAATAGCCCAACGGTTTTCGTAGCTGGACTTTGTTTCGTAAAGCATATAGCCTTGCATAAATCGATATTTGGAGATATGGCTAGTATATGCTATGAATGGTTATCGTGAGATTTTGCAAAGATGGCGGCGTATAAAAATTGCACGCCTATGCCTAAAAACGATTCTGTAGAAAATCCTGCTTAATGTCAATTGCTCAGCCATTGGATCTATTAGTTTCAGCAGTTCAAGCCAGTTCAAAATATCGGACGCTATCCGCAGATTTAGTGCGCACGATTGGCGCGCAAGAGCTCGCCAAACGCCGCCATTTAAAGGAAGCGATTAAGGCGACCAAGAACAAACTTCACCAAATTGCTGGGGCTTACCAGATTGGAAAAATAGAGTACG
>JBBQBY010000202.1:0-11741 GCA_038318235.1 Caldilineales bacterium | reverse complement strand
CTTAGGGGCCTTCCGTCTATTAACTGACGTAAAATTCTATTCTGTCAGGCTAACTTTAGTTCCATGAACAATCAGTTAATTAGGGGAGGGGGCCTTAGCGGCGGCAAAATCTTTAGCGCCACGGCTTGCTCTGTGCGCGTGTCTGTGGCGCGATAGACAATCGCTGTACCACCGCGGCCGATTTCCGCTTGAATGTGATAGGGACCCAGGATTTTATCGTTGAGATCCATTAGTTGTACTTCCTTCTCTAGAACAGTTGCCGGCAAAAACGCGGCTTGGGTGAACCAAACGCGCGCTTACGGGATGGCCGCGGCAATCATGCCATAGGTTCCTTGTAAGGCAAAGCCGATCGCGCCAACCGATACCATCAAGGCAACCGCGATGAAGAAGACCAATAACACGTATTCAGACACCCCCTGGCCTTGTTCACTGCGCCACACAAGTAACAGGAATTTCAACAATGATGTAAGCTGCCTTGACATAACATTCTCCTCCGAAATAACATTTGTACCACTTGGCGACACAAGGTGAACAGGGCTTAGCGATTAGCAAAATTGCGTTACATGCCTAAGAAACGGTCACGATCAATTCGTCACCAACCGTGCTACCGGTGCGGGCGACTGTGCCGCTCGGCATTTCAATCACAAACCGAGCCTTGCCACGTCGCCGACCAAACCGCCAAGTTTTCAGTTCTGGATCAATCCCCACAATGCGATTGTTCGCGTCCACATAAAAATGTCTTGCATCAGAATGGTTTCGCCTTCCATGCCAAGCACCTCCGAAACCTGTACAACGCGCCGGGTGCCATCGCGCATACGCGATAGGTGAATGATCACATCAATCGCCGACGAAACCTGCTGGCGAATGGCGCGTAACGGCAAATCCATGCCGGCCATCAACACCATAGTTTCGATACGATTAAGCGTGTCGCGTGCGCTGTTGGAGTGGGCAGTGGTCAACGATCCATCGTGGCCCGTGTTCATGGCCTGCAACATATCGAGCGCCTCACCACTCCGTACCTCACCGACCAGAATGCGATCCGGACGCATGCGTAAACAGTTGATCACCAATTCGTGAATGCCGATGCCGCCTTTGCCTTCCATGTTGGGCGGCCGCTTTTCCAGCCGGATCACATGTGGTTGTTGCAATTGCAACTCGGCGGCATCTTCTACGGTTACGATCCGTTCGTCTTCGGGAATAAAGTTAGAGACAACGTTGAGCATCGTCGTCTTACCGCTACCCGTACCACCGCTCACCACAATGTTGAGGCGGGCTCGCACACAAGCCTCAATAAATTCAGCCACGTCAGCTATCAACGAATTAAAGCGCACCAAATCGGCCATCTTGTAAGGGTCGCGTTTGAATTTACGAATCGTGATACAGGGTCCAGTAATCGAGAGCGGTGGGATAATCGCGTTGACGCGTGAACCGTCTGGCAAGCGGGCATCCACCATGGGCGAAGACTCATCAATCCGCCGACCAAGCGGCGCAACAATCCGCTCAATGATCTGCAACACATGGTTATCGTCGATGAATTTAACATCGGTCAACACCAAGCGACCATATGTAATATTTTTTGATAATCAGCACCCGCTTTTCGGTTAGCTTGATGGGCGTTTTTTCATGTGTCGTGCGATAGACCTACTTTATCGTAAGATTCTTGCACAAGTTGTTACGATTGTCTGTCAAGGATTTTCAAGAAATATTGACATATTTGTCGTTTTCCGGGAACATCGATCCTCACCCCCGCGCCATGTGGGCGTCTCGGGGGTGAGGATCGATGTTCTATTTCAATAAAAAGCGGTCCAGGGTTTGAAACCCTGGACCGCTTTAGAAAGTTCATCTTTATTTTGCTATACCAAAATCAGAACGAAAAGCGGAGAAATATCCCTCCGCGCCCAGGGGCGCGAGGGGAACCGTCACGGGGCAGACAAAGTATCAGTTCCTCCCCAGCAGGGGGAGGTTAGGTGGGGGTCTGGGCTCGCCAGCCGACAAACCCCGCTTTTTACATTGACTTCTGTATAGCAGGCTTACCACTCGGGCAACGCATACGTTGGCGGATTGACAAAGCGCGCCATCTGTAAATCGAGCCTGATCTCCGTAGCTGGTGGCAAGGTTATCTGCAAGAGCTTATCATCAACCGCGACGGTTTGGGTTTTTGTCGTGACCGGCGGCGACGTATAGGATTTGTACGAACCTGGATAATCACTGGTAAGCTCGTCGTAACTGGCAGACAGAAACTGGTGTTCGCCCATCGCCCCAGCCTGGACCAGCACAGTACGCGTGGCAAAGGGGCTTAGGTTGACCAGGCGCAATCCTGTCCGCTCCGCTTCCAAAACTTCCACCAATGCCGCCACATCGGCGGGTAGACCAGGACGGCGCAGATCGGCATCAAAATAGCGGACACGCGCGATCAAGAGGCCGCCATTGTAGATAGCTTGGGGCGCGCCCAAAGTCAATTGGACGAGCGCCTCGGTGATCACAGGGTTATGTTCCTGCCAATGATGAATATTCACTTGGGTTAAATCGGCCTGATCTTCACGGATCAAGGCCAGGCGACGACAAACAACGCCGTAACTAGCCTGCAAAATTTCTTCGGGATAAGTAGGATTATCTCCGGCCAAGAAGCGCAACCAAGGCTGCTCGTGCCCGCTATCTTCCTTATTGCGGAAAGCGATCACCTTGCGCCAATCATATTTTTCCACCGCCCGCAGTTGTTCAATGCGTGCCCAGTCGGCGGCATCCATCGACAGATTCCACAGCGCCGTTGGATAGACCGGTGAGAGCGGCATGTAATCAAACCAGCCCTGGTCGCCGTAGCGATAGGGGATGACAAACGTCTCAGACGTCTCCCCTTCGGCAGTAAATTTGCCCACCCAGTGGTGTTCCAAACTCATTTCCAAGGTATGCGGGTCACGCATCTCACCCAGCGACCACACATGATCCAACTGGCTGCGCGGCAAGTCCAGATAAGCCGCATTACGCGTTAAAAGATAAGCATTTGTCGCCGCCACGGTTGCGGCCATGCCAATGTTGTAATAACCATGCGGCCAAGTCCAACCATATAGCCCGCCATACCACTTGCCGTTGAGATATTCACCCACCTGGCCAGAAAGGCCGACATTATCGGGGAGCAAGCCACCATTCTGCTTCGCGCGCGCAATCCAAACGTCGACATATTCAGTGATCCAATCGCGATATTTAACGTCGCCGGTCATCAAGTAAGCGTTAGCAATGAGGCTGGTCACAATAAGATTGCCAGCAACATCACCTTTGCCCATGCGCTGCTCCATTAGCTCACCCATCTGGCGCGCCTTGGCCGGATCCTTCAGATCATCATAATGCTCGATGCCCGGTACGTCACTGTAGGGTAGACCATAGACCCGCATCCCCCGCGCCCAATTATAAGCTGGTTCACCATCCGCCATGCCCCAGCGTGGGCCGCCACTACCGTTGTGCGCGGCCCGAATGATCTGGTGCTCGGCATCGTAGTTGGGCGCGGCTGGGTCTTCGTTCAAATAGAAACCAGCAAAGCGCTTGGCACGCTCCAGATTAACCGGATTGGTCGGAGCGGCCAGGCAGAGAAAGTAGAAATAAATGTAACTTTCACCCTGATGAAATTGGTCATAGCCAATCTCGTATTCTTTGTACACCATGCCCGCGTCCGTGAGTTGGCGCGTGATGGCGTCCCACTGGCGCTGGCCAAGGGTCAACAAATCGTCGTCGCCACCGAGCAGATAAAGCAGCGGCCAGTTATACGAACTTTCATAGAAATCATCGGCGCCATCGCGCGAGCCGGTGCCACCTTCACGCCAGATCAAGGTGCCGTCTTCGCGCGTATATTTTTCCAAAAAGGGGTAGATCGATGCGTTCAGCAGCTCGATCAATTTACGTTCCAAAATCGCCCAGGTGGGTGGGTTTACACAGGGGACAGTGGCGGTAATCGTTTGCATCATTCTATTCTTTCTAAAAGAGATTTTGCGTCCACCGATGATGCAGATCGCACATTCTACATCGGTGACATCGTCGACTACAGGTCAGACATACTCTGTGGATAAGCTTGAATCGTTATAAATTTAGATCAGATAAAACTCCGTTTGCCGCCCATCCAACGGTCGGCAGCCTGTTTGATCAAAGAGCACTACTTCTTCCATGCCCATTTGCACCTCCTCATCGTCCCATTCGGGAATGGTGGCCCGCACCGAAAGCTCCATCGTAAAACAACTGTTATAGGCCAGTGTAACATCGCCGCGGCCAGGGCAATTTTCCTGCTCCCAGGGTAGGCCGATCAATGGGCCAGGTTCGTGGAGGAAGAGGCCGGTTGAATGCGAATAGATCCGTGGGTTGGGAACGCCGGCCTGGCGTGCGCTGCTCAACACATTGTCCAGCAGTTGATTGCCCGTCAAGCCCGACTGGAACTCAGCCATGTAAATTTCTTGCAGACGGTTGCCGGCGGCCATAAGCTGGCGCAATCCTTCTGGCGCTGCCGTCTCATCAGGCAGCAACACATAGGCAAACTGTTGATGGTCGGAATTGAAGCGCAGATATTGCAGCCCCACATCACAGTGCAGCAGATCACCGGGCCGGATCACCTGATCCTGTGCGCCGTATTGCGCACGCAAGGCTGGCCGGCGGATCAGGCGAAAATAGGGTTTGAAGGCCATCGTGAAACCCAAGTCCGTGCAACGTTGCCAATAGGCCCATTGCAGATCGTCAATCGTGGTATAACCGGGGATAATTGTCTGGCGGCTATAACAATCAGCGATCACGTGGTGGGCCACGTCGCACACATGCTCGTACATCTGGCTGTCGGCGGCGGTTAAGGTGGATAGCCAACGGATCGCCGCTGGCTCCGCCGATACGAGCCGTTCGACATATTTGGCCGGCAATTTTTCTACCAATTGACGGTAGAGGTTGTGCGTTAACCCACCGGCCGCCCATTGAATCGAACCGATATTGATGCCAATCCGCTGCGGGTCGCGCTCGGCGATCAGTTGTAGGAGGCGCGGCCATTGTTCGGGTTCAAGTTGGCCGGTGTAGGGACGTTGGTAGAGATCATGCGTATTGGTCGCTGACAAGTTGATGCCTTCCACGCCAGCCACACCGCGATCACAGAAAACGAGGATCTGGAGGATCGGGCACCAGGTGTCCATCGGAATCAGTGTGGTATAGACAGGATCAAGATTATCCTCTTGGCACAGAATCAGCCACATATCAATCCCGGCTGCGCGCATCGCATTGGGCATGACGTCGGCCAGCCGTTGCTTGAGCAGTTTATAAATGACTTCAGCGCGCTGGCGCATGGGCAGAACTTGCGGAAAAGGTGAAAGGGTGGGCATGACATCCTGCTTTCTGATCACGGTTATGAAAATGATCGATGCATTTTTACTTTGCAACCCGAATCATATATGCGGAGTGTGATCCGTGTCAACCGGTACAAAATGAATAAAAATTGTGGAGTATAAGTTATACTATTACAATAATGTATGAATTCACCATATAAGTACAACACTTGGGGGGCAATTATATGTTGACGACCGTTGGGCAAAAAGGTCAAATTGTCATCGAAAAGACAATTCGCGAGGCGCTGGGTTTGCAACCAGGTTATGTAGCTGTTCAGAAGTTGGCGGACGATCATGTTGAAATTTATTTCTACCCACCGGAGCACAGACAATCTTTAAGGGGTATGTTGGCGGATAAAATCACGAAACCGGTGCCAACTGTGGAATGGTCAACCCTGCGCGAGCAGGCCTGGGCAGCAGTAGCAGGGCTTGACGCGCAGGAATGAGCACTGAACAAGTTACAGCCTATCTAGATTCCAGTTTTATCGTTCACTATCTCACTAATGATCCGCCAGCGATGGCAAAGCAGGCTGCCGCCATAATCGACAGTGACCAATGGTTAATTGTCAGCGAGTTGATCCTAGCCGAAAGCGCGTATGTGCTCACTTCTGTCTATCAGGTCGGGCGGGCTGATGTGGTTGACGCGCTGATGGCGTTCCTCCAGCGTGCCAACATTCAACTGGCACATCTAGCCAAACCCGTTGCGCTCGATGCATTGCGTTTGTGTAGAAATTCCAAGCGTGTCTCTTTTGCTGATGCGCTGTTGTGGGCCGAAATCTTCAGCAGCCGGAGCCAACAGGTTTATACGTTCGATCAGCGTTTTCCAGCGAGCGGAATTAAAACGCTGGGCGGCTAAAAACAGATACATTGCTTTGTTTGAGTCGCAAACTTTCTCTAGTATTTAAGTCACTATAGATGTCGAGTATGGCTTGCTTGTTCATTTTACCTCCCTTGGGAGGTTTATTTTACTCGATCTCAGCTCTCTGCGTAACATGACTTACGAAGTTACTTCGTTGAGGAGATCACTCGTAAATCCCAAATCGCAAATCGTCAATTCCTACGCCGTGCTGTCCATCCAGGCTTCCTCGGTGATTTCTGGTTTTACTTCTGGCCCGCGTTCGCCAGCCACGAGGCGTCCTGTTACGACTTGGGCGTCGTGTTGAAAGACTAACAGCGTGTTGCGCTCGAAGGCTTCCTGGCGGATGCGTCGTTTGGTTTCGATGCTCGTGATCGGAAAGATATCGAAGGCCGGCACCCAGGCCAGGCGATTCATGTGCGCGGCCCAGTTGCACGCATCGGTCAGAAAGAGCAAACTTTCGCCTTGATCTTCAATCCAGACCATCTGCAGCGCTGCCGTATGACCAGGGGCAATGTCCGTGCGCACTGTGGGCGTGATACGTTGCGGGCCGTCCACCACCTCGAGTTGTCGGTTGGCAAGCAGTAACTGCCAATTTTCGGCGTGAAACGTCGCATTGGTGCGCTCGTTCGGAAAGCTGGCTTCGGCCAGATCGATGCGTTGCGCAATATACCGGGCATTGGGGAAAGTAGGGATGAGCGGACCGGGCGTATGATCCGGCGTCGCCCAGCGTGTGGCGCCACCGACATGATCACCGTGTAAATGGGTCAAAATGATCAGGTTCACATCTTCTGGGGCATAGCCCACCTTGCGCAAGTCGCCGATCAGTCGTTCTGTCCGGCCTACAAAGCCCATCCGCTGCCGTTCTTTCACACCTAACTTGTCGCCGTTGCCCGTATCCACCAGGATCAAGCCGGCGTCTGTTTCGATCAGCAACGAACGCGTATCACTCGGAATCATATTGTCGGCATTGGGTTCAATCACACGCTGCCAGAGCAGGCGCGGCACTACCCCGAAAAAACCACCACCGTCCACCGGATGCAGGCCATCATTGAGAATATGACAGCGCACTTTGCCAACTTGAAGGGTATAAGGCATGGGAAAACCTTTCTCGCTCAGTGTATGAACAGATGAGCGTTGGAGCTTGCTTAAGATGAGTGATGAGTAAAGGTTGACACTCACTCATCACTTATCACTCATCATCCTTTAATTCATATATCGTATACTGCTAGGAACTAACCTTACCGGCAAAACGTTGCTAATGGCTGTACAATTAGTGGTTAGTTTATCCTTTTGATCACCCAAGGTGGAAATATGGCTCGCTTCTCATTGCCCGCGGCGTATCGAGACAAAGCGCCGCTGCTGGCTGCTTTACTAGTTTCGTCGATGATGAGCATTGGCATTTACATCGGCCGTGTCGCTTACTCTGGTCATTGGTCGTTTTTATTCTTGACCTGGAATCTTTTCCTGGCCTGGATCCCAATGGGTAGCGCGCTGGCGCTTTGGCATTTAAATCAACGTAAGCGCGGTTCGAACTTACTCTACTGCGCCCTCTTTTTCTGTTGGCTGATCTTTTTTCCTAACTCACCCTATCTCGTCACGGACCTCTTGCATCTAACGAAACGTCCAGACGTCCCACTTTGGTATGATATGATGTTGATCTTTTCCTATGCTTGGAACGGGCTACTCTTGGGCTTTATCTCACTTTGGATTGTGCAGGCGTTTGTGCAGACGCGTTTTGGCAAAGTGGCAAGCTGGTTGGTCGTAAGTTTTAGTCTAACTGCCAGCGGTTTTGGGATTTATCTGGGCCGCTTTTTACGCTGGAACAGTTGGGATCTGTTTGTGGATCCCCATGGTTTGGCCGTTGTCATTTTGGATCGAGTGACGAATCCACTGGCTTATCGCCAGACCGTGGCCGTGACGCTGCTCTTTTCTGGTTTTTTAACCGTTGCCTATATCACCATCACCTTGCTGGCCAACGTCCAATGGGCACCGGTTGACAAGAGTGAGAGTATATCACGCTGACAAAATCAGCCGCAAAGCGCCAACGGGTAAATTGACAAAGTGGCTTGACCCCTGCATACTCAATCGCTATGAGTGATCAACCAATAATGGGTGATGTAACACCCGATGATGAAATTGAGATTCGGCCCGGCATGGAGTCGCTGTCGGCGGACGAACTGGAGCAATTTTTGGCGCGTGCCCGGGCGCGTGGTCATACGCTGACGCCGGAAGAACAATACACGATCTTTGGCCCACCGCAGGCCAAGCAAGCGCCTATGACTCCTCAAGCAGAAGTGCGTGAGGGTGAAGCCGCTCATCTAGATCGGGCACAAATTGCGCGGCTTCAAGAGAATTTCTTCCCCGAGTTGGGCAATCTGGCTGAATTGCCCAACTCGCGGTTGGTTCAGGGCATTATTTTTGATTTCGACAACACGTTGGCGCAGCTCAAACAGCCGTTGGAAGAGTTGATGGAAGCCGGCGCCAAGGCCGCTGAAGCCTATATGCGCAGCACCGGCATGGAATTGCCCGATGATTTTGCCCATAATATCGTCGAAGCGCGGCGCTTTGCCCAAGAGAAATCAGAAGAAGAACAAGAAGAACATATTGCCGACGACGCCATGAGCTTTCTGCTCCAATTCTTTGGCTACCCAGCCAGCCGTATGGACCCCAAGGTGCTGCAAAATGCCGTTGATATTTTTTACGCGCCAGAGATGACCAATTGGCGGCTCAACCCAGGCGTATTAGATGCGCTCAAAGCCTTGTCGGGCGAAGGCTACAAACTCGCGATTATTGCCAACTACAACTGTGATCGTGCCTTCCAACGCACGATTGACTACCTGGGGCTGCGGTCTTATCTCGATGTCTGCTTAACCAGCGCCAGTGTTGAATATCGTAAGCCAGACGAGAAGATCTTTACCCCTGTGTTGGAACGTTGGGGTGTGTTGCCCTACGAAGCCGTGCTGGTCGGCGACAGTTTATTGCACGACATCAAAGGTGGGATCGAACTAGGCGCGCTGACGGTGCAATGTACGATTGGTACGAGCGCGCAAGTTGCGTTTGATAATCAACAAGTGGCCGAGCAAATTGTGCCCGACGCTGTGGTCGATGATTTTAACCAGTTGCCGGCCCTGATCGAAGCCTGGGCGCAGGCATAAAAATCGACAAAATTCCTTGTTCCACGCCGCCAAAACCCTTTCTGCTCATGAGCAATTCGCCGAACGTTACGACACCGATCAGTGTACAACGCCGCTATCCGCCGGCGCCTTTGATTGGCGTGGGAGTGGTAGTCTTCAATCAGGATGGTCACGTTTTGTTGGTCAAACGTGGTCGTCCACCGCGCGCCGGTCAGTGGAGTATACCAGGTGGCCTGATTGATGTGGGCGAACTGCTGGCGGATGCTGCCCGCCGCGAGGTGCGTGAAGAATGCGCTATCGAAATTGAACTGGGTGGCCAGATCGCCATCTTCGAGCCAATTGAACGCGACGCCGAACAGCGTGTCGAATATCACTATGTCATCATCGACTATTGGGCAAAGTATGTTAGCGGTGAGGCCGTTGCCCAAGATGACGCCGCCGACCTGGCTTGGGTGGCAACGAACGCGCTCGCACCGTTGAATTTGCGCCGCGACACCGAAGCTGTAATCCTCGACGCCTATCAAGCTTGGCAATCTGCAAAGTAAAGGCAAGGCATGTCTCGCCTTTGCTATAAAATGAGATGGATGCTCCCACATTGATCAACGTTAAAACGTTACACAACACCAGTCAACTCCTCCTGCGCAACCTGAACCGCATCAAAGGTGAGCACATACTTGTGGTCAATTATCCACAAGATAACTTCGTGCTGGCACTGCACCAGCAATTGTCAGCAGTGCAGATCACGGCGTTCAGTTACGACTATGCGCCACATCTCTATTTGCAGAGTGTCTATACGCATGCGAATCTGCCAACCGACAACCTGCTTTTTAACGCGGTTTACCCTGCGCCGGATGAACTGCACGATGTGGCGATTATCTTTCTGCCCAAAAGTCGCGCCTTGATCCAGATGAGTCTTCGCATGGTGGCGGCGGCCCTACGCCCTGGCGCGCAAGTCTGGCTGGTGGGCGAAAATAACGCTGGCATTCGTTCCAGCAGCACGTTGCTAGAGCAACAGATGGGCGCGGTCAGAACCGTGGACGCGGCGCGCCATTGTCTACTTTTGCAGGCGATGGCCCCAGAGCAACCGGTCATCTTCGACCTTGAAGAATGGAGCACCACGTATCCATTGCAAATTCGTCAACAGACGCTGACGATTGCCAGTTTGCCCGGTGTTTTCAGCAATGGTCAACTGGACGAGGGTACACAATTGTTGTTGGAAACGTTAGACGAGCCGGAAACGGGGCGTATTCTCGATTTTGGCTGTGGCGCCGGTGTGATTGGGGCGACGATCAAGCAGGCATGGCCAGCGAATCTGGTGGAAATGGTCGATGCCAATGCGCTGGCGCTAGAAGCTGCGCGGCGCACCATGCAGGCTAATCAGTTGCCGATTGATCTGATCAAACCTTCCAATGTCTTTTCTGATGTGCAGGGAACTTACACGCAGATCGTCTCTAATCCACCTTTTCATACGGGCGTCAAAACTGACTATCGCGTGGTCACAGCCTTTTTGCAAAAGGCGACCCAACACTTAGCGCCGGGTGGTGTCCTGCGGATTGTCGCCAATAGTTTTCTCAAATATCAACCTTTAATTGAAGCCCATGTCGGCATTTGCCGCGTGGTGGCCGAAGACCGCAGCTATAGGATTTACGAGGGAAGGCGTAAGTGAATGTGGTTACACCGTGAGGATTATATTCTATTGTCGTAACTACCAAGCGATCCCACCCGCGCCCTAAAGGCGGTGTCCCACAAGCGTGGGCGCCTTCTAGGCGCGCTCCCCTGGTAAGGGAGGGGACTGTTCGCACCGCGCGCCCAGCGGGCACCCGAAAGCGCCATTGGTGGCCATAGGAAGTGATGAGTTCTGTCCACCAAACGGCTCCCTCCCTTACCAGGCTTACCTTTACCCACATGTATTGATGGAATGGGTTGGGTGAGAGACAAATAAATTGGCAGAATAGCGCAACCAAGGACGATCATCGCGTACGTGATGCGCAATTCTGCTGGATTGGCGGATGGAAGCCAACAACGGTTTGGAAAAATCTATGTTTGATTCTTTTTTTGCATAACATTCACTATATATCGCAAAAATTAACATTTAGATTGATTATTATGATGTATATGCCAATAAGTTAGCAAAACTGTGCGGCAAACACCATGCGCCACTGACCATTTTCGTTTCCCTTGTCCTGCCAACCTTACGTTACCGACTTGTGGGTAAAGGTAAGCCCTTACCAGGGGAGCGGGAGCCCGTTTGGGGCGCGGGTGGGGTCGCCGCGGATCAACTATTGGATAAAATCAGGAGCGAACTATGCGTATCGTCACCGGCGCGATCAGCCACGAAACGAGCACATTTACCCCGGTTGCTACGACTTGGGCGAGTTACCATGATCATTTTGGCTATCTCCATGG
>JBBQBY010000201.1:0-11832 GCA_038318235.1 Caldilineales bacterium | reverse complement strand
AGCAGGGTAAGTGTGTCCATCTTTACTAGGATTGGTGCAGGCGAGTGCAACGCACGCCGTTGTAGGTGAATTCATATTCAAGTTGCAGGACGGCGTGCAATGCACTCGCTGACGATATTTATTTACCTGGCCATTGATTGTTGGATGAAACGTTGCTCATGTTGTTGACCGTTGTAGGAAAAGAGTGAAGCGCCCTTCGCCTGGATGGCGCTCTCGATGTGCACAGGACGGCCCCAAAGCGCGTAGAGATTTTCTAGCGTCGCCTGAGCATAGTCATGGCGCAAATCTGTCTCTTCCCAGTGATGTACCAGATAGAGTTCGCCCCGATTCTGATAGTTCGCCTCAACGACTTCGATGATTGGTTCGCCAAAGTTGGTTAATTGGAAGAGCAGTTGGCGCTTGATGTCAGCAAAGTCACGACTTTCGATCTCATATTGATTGGTGCGTGAGTTGTGGCGATAGGTAAAAAGCTTGTGCTGTTGCGCAAATTCGGGGGTCAAAAATTCGTCGATGAACCCGATATCATTATAGATGCGGCGCACTTCAAAAATTTTCTTGGCGCCTTGCCCCGCTTGGCGGTCCCACTTGGCGCGGGCGCGTAAGTCTTGACAATCCTCATACTCCGCCCCAAACGCCCCGCGATTCCAGCGATCTTCGACATCGCGAAAGAGTTCGATGCCCAATTTGTAAGGATTGAGGCGCCCTGGCGAAGTGGCCAGCGTGCCCGAATGGTGATCGGCATAGTCGATTAGTTCGCCTTCTTTTAGCGCATGGCGCGTCATGATGTGCGAATGCCAATACGAGGCCCAGCCCTCATTCATGATCTTTGTCTGGCGCTGCGGCGCGAAATAATAGGCTTCTTCGCGTACAATCGCCAATATATCCTGTTGCCAGGGTTCCAACCGGGCATTTTCCAGCAAAAAGAGCAGAACGTCGCGTTGCGGATGGGCGGGTAGATTTTTGACTTTGATCTTCGCTTGCTTGCGTTGTTCGCGCATCGATTCCAAATAGGCGGGCGGATTGATGTAATTATCCATGTACTCTTTGCTGGGCATCCGTCCCGTATTACGTTCATCTTCGTCACCCATGAAGTCGGGGCGGCTAGCCAGCCGGCGAATGCCTGTGCTGTGTAAGTCGATCAAATTGTCCAGCGAAAGACAACGGTCAACGAATGTTTCGACGGCATCCAACCCAAACTGGTCGACGTAGCGTCGAATTCGCGTGCCGTGGTTGGCCGAATCATCCATCATGCGCCGGTTGGTATGCGCAAACCAGAGATTATTCTTAAAAAAGTCGGCATGCCCATATACATGCGCCATCACCAACTTTTGATCGATCTCTAAATTGCTCACCAACAGATAGGCATAGCAAGGATCGGTATTAACGACCATTTCATAGATGCGGTGTAGGCCCCAGGCATAGCTCTTGCGCAAACGTTCGCATTCCATGCCAAACCGCCAGTGCGGATAGCGGCTGGGAAAACCATCATAGGCAGCGACTTGATTCATTTGGTTAAAGTCGAGCATCACAAAACGCACATCCGGATAATCCAGCCCTTTGGTGCGTGCATAACCTTCGACTTCTAGCCTAATTTCTTCTAATTCAGCAGGTAGTGCTCCAAAATCCACTGTGCTCACCCCGTTCTAATAAAAATGGTTAACGCTGAACGGTTAATGGTGTAATGATTAACGACACATCCCTCATTAAGCATTAAGCGTTAACCATTCAGCGTTAACCATTACTTCCCTTTTCCCAAAAACAGCTTAATCACATCATAGATCGCGTCATCATTCGGGATATGCGCCATCACCAAGTTTTCCAGCGCATCCAACCGCTCCAGGGTATCAATAAAGGTATCCCCGTAATGCCGCTGATCGACTTGACCATAGCAGTATAAGTTGGCTACTGGCAATAAATGGTCGCGTAACAGATCAAGCGCTTGTTCATTGTCCGTGGAGAAGTTGTCACCGTCGGAAAACTGAAACAGATAGATATTCCAATCGCTGGGGGCATAGTGCAATTGGACCAGTTGATGACAAAGTTGCAAAGCCGAGGAAATCTTGGTGCCACCACTCTGGCGCAAATGATAAAAAGTATCTTCGTCTACTTCGGCAGCGGCAGCATCATGCACCAAATAGCGACGCTGCACATTGCGATAATTGGACTTGAGCCAGGCATCGATCCAAAAGGCGGTCATGCGCACCAGGCGCTTTTCCCGTTCACCCATCGATCCAGAAACATCCATCATATAGATGATAACGGCGTTGGATTCCGGCTTTGTCTTGGTCTCAAACGCCCGATAACGACGATCTTCACGCACCGGTATGATCACCGGATTATTTGGATCATAGAGGCCGGCGGCGATCTGCCGTTTGAGCGCCTCGCGATAGGTGCGCTTGAAATGGCGCAGCGATTCAGGGCCAACACGGCGAATATCCGTGTAGCGGGCCACTTCGCTGTCGATGTTTTTATTGCCTTTGGGCTGGATGCGTGGCAGTTGTAGCTCTTCGGAGAGCAGTTGGACCAACTCACTCATCGAGATATCCGTCTCTAGAATATGCTGACCGGGCGTGTCACCCGCTTGACCGTCACCGTCTTGCGGCTGGCCCTGGCCGAGCACATCACCGGGCTGGCCGGGACCTTGCCCGACGCCGCCACGGCCAGTTTGCCCATAGGTAAAGTGCGGCAGTTCCACTTGAGGGACGGGAATACTCACCAGATCCTTACCCTGGCGACCGATCAACCGGTCATCGGTCATATATTTACGCAAATTCTGCTTGATGCGACCGCGCACAATTTCACGAAAGCGGGAGGTGTCTTGATCGATTTGAGACATGAGTTTGTCGTGACCCCTATTGAAATAGGGGAGTAGGAAGTAGGGAGTAGGAAGTAGGGGGAACTCCCTTACTCCTTTACTCCCTACTCCCTACTCCTTACGCATTCGTCTTTACATCACCACGGGCAAAGATGCTGGCCACATAGTTGAGCACATCGGTGGCGCAGATATCACAGTAACCGTAGTTTTTGATCAGGCGCGCCTTGACCACATCGATCTTTTCTTGTGTATCGGCGTCAATCACGCTGCTCACCAGGCTGGTCAACTTGATACTGTCTTTCTGATCTTCAAAGAGTTTCAACTCCAGCGCCTTACGCAGCCGCTCGTTGGAGTTCCACTCAAAGCGCTTGCCATCAATCGCCAGGGCGCCAATGTAGTTCATAATCTCACGCCGGAAATCATCTTTGCGGCTTTCAGGGATGTCGATCTTCTTTTCGATCGAGCGCATCAGTCGTTCGTCTGGCTCCTCGTCACGCCCAGTGAATGGGTTCTTCACCTTTTCGCGCTGGGTATAGGCTTTGAGATTATCCATATAGTTGCCAGCCAAGCGGCGAATAGCGGATTCGTCCGCTGTGATCGCCCGCTGCACCTCGTTTTTGACAATCTCGTCATACTCCTCGCGCACGGAACTCAGCAGCAGCGCAAACCGCTCGCGGTCGCGCTCGTGCGTGATCAGCGAGTGATGTTTAAGGCCGCTTTCCAATTCGCGCAGGACCACAAAGGGGTTCAGACAGCCGGTGGCACCGTGCGTGACCAACGCATTGGAAAGTTTGTCCTGAATATAGCGCGGTGAGATCCCCTGCATGCCTTCTTGACCAGAATTGGCCTTTAATTCGCGCACTGTGTCCTCGGTAAAACCGGGCAAGGTGCGGCCGTCATACAATTTCAGCTTTTGCATCAAGGTGAGACTGGCATGTTTGGGCTCTTCCAGCCGTGTGAGGATCGCCCACATGGCGGCGATTTCTAGCGTATGTGGCGCAATATGTTTGCCACGCACCGTCTTGTTGTTAAAGTCACGTTCGTAAATTTGGACTTCATCTTTGAAGCGCGTGACATACGGCACATCGATCTTGACGGTGCGATCGCGCAAGGCTTCCATATATTCATTCGCCAGCAGTTTGCGATATTCGGGTTCGTTGGTGTGGCCGATGATGACTTCGTCAATATCGGTCTGGGCAAACTTCTTGGGCTTGATCTTGTGTTCTTGCGAGGCCGTCAACAGATCATACAAGAAGGCAACATCGAGTTTGAGCAACTCAATAAATTCGACCACCCCGCGATTGGCAATGTTCAGTTCGCCATCAAAGTTAAACGCACGCGGGTCAGAATCAGAACCATACTCGGCAATCTTACGATAATTGATGTCGCCGGTTAACTCGGTCGAATCCTGGTTCTTTTCGTCCTTGGGCTGAAAGGTGCCGATACCGATGCGATCTTTCTCGGAGAGAATGATGCGCCGCACCTGCACATGTTCGATCACCTTGCCCCAATCGCCTTCATACGTATCCATCAACGTGCGGTAGACATGACGGCAGGCGGGGCAGAGATCACCTTCGATGCTAAGGCGATATTCAGAATTGTTGCGGATATTCAAATCATCGCACACCTTTTTACGGGCAGTGGGTGGGATCAGGCGCAGAGGTTCTTCGTGCATGGGGCAATCCATCCGGCCATCTGTAGTATCCCAGGTTAAGGTGTACAGGGCGCCTTCATCGGTGGCAGAGTAGGCTTCCAGCCCCTTCTTAATCAGCCGGACAATCGTACTCTTAGAGCTACCTACGGGGCCATGCAGGAGTAAAACGCGGCGTTCGGTGCCATAACCACGGGCCGCGGATTGAAAGACTTGCACCAGATCCATCAACTGATTGTCGAGGCCAAAGACTGCATCGGCGCCGCCGCCGACTGGATCATCAAAAAAACGATAGTGGAGACGTTCCTGACGAAAATCGGTGTAAGGATCAGAGCCATAGCCCATGATCATGTCGTATAGACGCTGATAGGCGGTGCGCGCAACTTTGGGGTTTTTGCGCACTACTTCCAGATAGTCGGCAAACGAACCTTCCCAGTGATGTTGGCGGAAGGTTTGGACGTCCTGCATGTCACGGATGGCAGCAATTAGACTTTGACCATCGTTACCTGTACTCATTAAATTCACCTCTCAAGACACTCAAATAGCAATGTTCGGATATCAAAACAAGGCCGCAGAGGTACGCAGGTGCGGAGCGAGGTATAGGTGTAAAAGCAGAGTTATGGATCCGCACCTTTGGCATCCTGTGCGGTAGCAAGAAGACCGCAAAAGGACAAAAAGGGGCTAACCAGATATTGGTTAGCCCCTTTAAGCTCTAGGATCGCATCCTATTTACGAGTTGCAAGCAAACATCGATCAGAAACGCTTACGTAGCAACAGCCGCAAATATAAACGACTATGTTCAATTTTCGGCATTCAATTATACGGCTAAAGTTTGGGCAAAGGCAACCAATTTCTGTATTTGGTTAATTATCTATTAGGTTGATATTCAGTTAGACTCACAAACTATAGTTCGCTATATTTTGCTAATCAACTATACGTGTGCAACGCTGCAAAGTTACACACTATTTTATCTACAAAATATAGTTTTACAAGGATCCTGAGCTTACAGTACGTTTGCACTTCTGAAACGTATACTACCGAAATTTGGTTCCACTGTCTGTACGCAAAGATACGGTTTTATTGGTCGTGGACAAAATCAGATTCATTTGCTGGTAAAGCTTACTTTTCTGTGTAAGTGGAGAGCTATTTAACGAAACAATCTGTAAGTGAAATGTAATGCACAAATCTTATAAAGTCTGTTATAGTTTCACTACAGTAGACCTTAGTTACCCCCCGAGATTTCAAACCCTAAGAAAGATTGCCCTATCACCATCAACGCAAACAGCCATCAACGCAGACAAGAGTCAATGACCAGAGCAATCTTTAAAATTCAAGCAACCCTTTTCACTAATTCATCCCACCATACACGCAAACACATTAGGAGAAATTACATTGTCACACATTCTGATCATTGGCGCTGGGGTTGTCGGTCAGGCAACGGGCAAAGGCTTTGCGAAAAAAGGTCATGCAGTGTCCTATGTCGATGTGAATCCAAAGACCTTGGCAAAATTGCGCGATGAAGGGTTGCAGGCCATCAAAATAGCCGATGTCGACTGGCCTACCGTAGATATTGTCATGTTGACGGTCTCTACGCCCACGGTCCATGATAACATTGTGCTTGATTACATCGAGGCCGCCGCCGCTGAGATTGGGCATGGGCTGGCAAAAACCCGCCACTTCATCCCAGTCGTCGTCCGTAGCACAGTGCCACCCACCACCACCGAACAGCGGATCACACCCATTCTAGAGCGTGCGTCCGGCAAGCGGGCTGGCATTGATTTTGGCGTTGCGATGAATCCCGAATTTTTACGGCAGGCACACAGTGAACAAGACTTTGCGCGGCCATGGATCACGGTGCTGGGCTGTTGTGATCAACGCACGTTTGAACTGCTTAAGCAACTCTACATGCCTTTTGGGGCGCTGATTACGCAGTGTACGCCGACCGAGGCTGAGATCATTAAATATGTGAATAATGTCTACAACGCGGTGAAGATCAGCTATTTCAACGAGGTGCATGCCATTTGTAAACAACTGGGCGCCGATAGCAATCTGGTTGGCGCAGTTGTCGCTCGCAGTGCGGAATCGATGTGGAATCCACTCTATGGCACACGTGGTGGCGTGCCTTATGGCGGGGCTTGCCTGCCCAAAGATACCGCGGGCTTTATGGCTTTTGCCCGGCAATTGGGTCTGGAACATTTGATGTTAGAGGCAACAATGCAGGTGAATAAAGCGCTTGAGCAGAAAATCGCAGCGGTTAGTTCGCCGGATCAGATTGAGGCCGCCTTGGCAACTGCACGCATTTACAACCAGCAAACAGGCTATGACGAGCAGGAAAATGCTTATATCCTGGATATGCGTGCATCAGGTCAAAATCGAGCTGCCACTTATGGTTAATTGAAGGGAACGGCAAATAGTAAACAGGTAGACAGGCGATGTTCCTTATCTACCTGTCTACTCATGTCAGACAGAAAACCGGTGTTCAAGAAACCCACCTTCCAGGCAGCGGTCACCGGCGGTTTCGTTAACCCAAGGTGGCCTGACCGCTGCCTGGAAGGGCAGAAACTCGGTTGCTCAATGCGATTTCAGTATAGAATAACTGCTACGGTTCTACCGTCGTGATGCGGATCGCCTTATGCTTGTCAATCACGATCAGCAACTCTGGCGAAATAGCCAGCCAGGGCGCCATTTGGGGCTGCTTTGCCAAGGCAAAGTAACGCTCGCTGCCAAAGACAACCTTTTCAATCTGCATCTGTTCTTGATAAAGGGTATCTACCCAGAGATCCAAGGTTCGACCATCTTTGGTGGTCACCGCGCCTTGCTGCGTAAATGTTTTGCCATTGACAAAACGTACCGCCTGATTTTCCTGCACGTTCGTGGCGTTTTCTAATTGCGTGCGAGCTTCGCTGGCGGCTACAGCTGCGGCTCCGCTGGCGGGCGCGGCGGCCACCGCATCGGCCTTGTTATTGGCCGTCGCGGCATTCGCCCCTTGCGTATAGAGCGAACGGGGCTCATTAACGGTGGGGGCTGGCGCCGCGCCAGCCGTCGATTGGCTCACCACCGATGGCTCTTCAACCAAATAAGCGGTATACGGCGTGACAATCCCATATTGCAAGCTGAGATTGGTGATTTCGTCAATCAATTCTTGGTCGACCGTGGTCTGGTTGGCGCTACTTCGGCGCGCCTGGGCCAACAAGACCCCAATCTTGCGCGTCGCCCACAAACGCGCCACCAACGGTTCACCACCGCTTGTGACAAAATGTTGATGGGGATATTGATAGATGATCTTTTGCTGGTTGACCATCCCTTGCAAGGTTACGGTTAAATCAGCGGCGTTGTGATAACGACCCACGACCACCAACTGTTCACCGGCAAAAAGATCGGGCAGCGGATAGGGGTAGACCTCGTCGATCACGGCCTGCTTGCCAAAATCAAGCGTAACACCGGCCAGGACCGGTAGCCCAATCTGACTGTAAAATTGACTGAGTTTCTCATCAATCTGTTCTTCGGGTTTGACATAACTGCTGCGACCGCCTAACTCTTGGCTCAACGTATCGAGCAAATCGGTGTTTACATCAAAGCCAACGCCAAAGGTAAACATACGAATCGTCTGTTGCGTTGGCTTGTTATTCAGGGCGTTATCAATAATCCGCTGAGCATCTATTTCACCTTGCGTAGGTAAACCGTCGGTCATAAAGAGTAAGTAGGCTGGCCGGTTGTCACCCTCCGCAGTTGCACTTTGCAGTTGGCCCAAGGCTTCTAAGAGAGCCCGATTAATATCGGTCGAGCCAGTCGCCGTCAACCCGTTGATCCAACGATGGGCATCTTTCGCGGTTGCCGCGCCGATCGGTTGGAGCGAAGATTGCCAAAGCTGCACGCCGGTGCTAAAACTGAGCAAGTTAAAGCGATCACCAGAATTCAAATGATCCACCACAAAATCGGCGGCTTTGCGCGCTTGCGCAATCTTTTCGCCCTGCATCGAACCAGAGACGTCTAAGACCAAAACAACATCGCGCTGGACCAACTTTTGTGGATCAATTTCAACACCGGGGGCAGCCAAGAGCGCAAAGAAACCATCTTCGCCCGCGGGTTTGTATGTCAACACATTGAGCCCAATTGCATTTTGCGTGGTGCTAAAGAATAATTGAAAATCACTCTCGGGCTGCACCTGGTTTGCCGTATAATCTATAATTGCGCTGGTGTTATCCGTACGCTCAATTTTGAGGTTGTAGTTGGGGCTATAGATCGTGCGCAGCCCTGGTTGATTGCGCAGTTCAATGTGGATGGCCAGCGACTCGACGGGATTGGCATCCATATGCTGGCTGCGCAACGGATAACGAAACTGAGAAAGTCCATCCTTTTGTGGCAAAATCTGGGCATAGCTCAATTCTAGGGTACGACTGGCGCCAGCCGGAATCGGGAAGACGCTCGTCTGGAAAAGACCACGACCCACATATTCTAACAAAGCAGGATCGCGCTGCTGCCGGACAATCGCTTCGTAGATGCGGCGCGCTTCGTCTTTGGAAAGCAACTTGCCTTCTAGCGTTTTGCCATCAATTGTCATTTGAAAATCACTAACCGCGGCGTCCTCGGGCAGAGGAAAGACATAACGTCCTTCAACCGTCTGGTTAGCATCATTGCGAAAAATTTGGGTGAGATGAACTTTGGCGACCGGCCCATCGATCACAGCATCGACCCGATGTGTGGCAATTGTGATGGAGGCTGGCTGGGGAAAAACCGGTTGTGCCGGCTGCGGCGTCACGATCGGTGGTATTGGCGGCGGTTCAATAATAATATCTTGCGCTAACACACTGAAAAAGTGACTAAACAGCAGGATCGCAGCTAAGATCAATGGCGCGCTAAGGCCCTTCATCAACCAATAAGCTCTCTTCATAGTTCCTCCACTAGATGGGTTTGATCGGCAAGCAAAATGCGTTGTGTCATGTGGACGGTTGGTCACACCTATTTGTTCCCATCAGTTGGGGTCTATTTTTTGCTTTGCTGTAGACTGTCCAAAACGCGAGCATACATCACCGATTTATTCAGGAATTGAGCGATAAGCAACACTGGTGAGCCATTTTTTGCGCGATAATACTCATTATTCTACCTGGTATTATCACTGCGTAATTGTCACATTTTGCTAGAACGAGGAGGAATTGATGGATACTCGGATCAAAGAGGCGTTGGCGCATGACCGCGTCATCGACATTACCACGATCGGGCGCAAAAGCGGCCAGGCGCGGCGGATTGAAATCTGGTTTCATTATCTGAACGGTCAAGTCTATATCACTGGGTTGCCAGGCCAGCGTGATTGGTATGCCAACCTGGTAGCCCATCCCGAATTTACCTTTCATCTCAAAGAAAATGTGCAGGCCGACCTGGCCGCGCGGGCCACGCCGATTATGGCGGAGAGCCAACGCCGCGCGATCTTAGCCCTGATTATTAGTCATCTAGACAGCCCACAAGATTTGGAGCAATGGGTGGCGCATAGTCCATTGGTAGCCGTGCAGTTGGTGGAAGCCTAAACGATTTTCAGTCTACTGATAGCCCAGCAATGCTCAATTCAAAAAATCGGACGCGGATAAACGCAGATAGACGCGGATTTTTTTCTAAACAATCGGTTTTTCAACCTTTCACATAGCGTATGCCATCGGCAAACCGTTTGCTCTGCGCAAATCCGCGTTTATCCGCGTCCGAATTGAGAATTCCTGCTGATAGCCAGCCAAGTTTGACAAACCTTTCAGGGTATAGTGTATTATCTACCTCTCGCACTGGATTGTCGTTGTAAAAGGAGGAACTATGCAACCATCTCGACCCATCTACCGGCGATTTGTCTTCGTATTTGTCTTTGTCTTGTTAGTAACGCTTGCCAGCATCAGTCTGCTCAGCCACGGTGCGCTGGCCCAAACGCCACTGGCAGAGCTCAGCAATCGGCTATTTATGCCGCTGGTCTCAAATATCCCCACGATAGGTGGCTCCATTCCACACTGATCGAAAAAGTGCGTACCTAAAGTGAAATCAGTTTAAAAACGAGTGTTCGGAAACTTCCTGGAAGCGGACAGAGGCTTTCATGTCAACGAGGCTAGCAGTGTCCGCTTCCAGGAAGCTGGCTCGACGAAAACCACTGTTCTCTCGCTAATTTTACTTTAGTAAGCGGGGAGCCGGGTCAGATTGACCCGGCTCCCCGTTCATAACCTGTGCCACTGTGCCTTTTCCAAATCATCCACGAAAATAAAGAACAGAGAAATTTTATGGCCAAGCTAGACAGTTACCTAGAGCGCAAAGCGGCCGTTTT
Source organism: Caldilineales bacterium (assembly GCA_038318235.1). Lineage (GTDB taxonomy): Bacteria > Chloroflexota > Anaerolineae > Caldilineales > Caldilineaceae > JAPLGZ01. The sequence goes on along the minus strand of JBBQBY010000201.1, from coordinate 1,074 downwards.
GGCCGAGCGGCGCTCAGATTTCACCGCCAAGCCCGAAGCCGCCCTGGTGAAACTCAAAGCCACTTCCCATGTCGCCGGCAACACGGGTGTGCGCCCAGTGCGCATGGGCGATTACGTGGTGATCAGCGATTCTGCGCCGGGATTGGCAGGCCACTCCCTCGGCCCCACTTCGCCCGAAATGCTGCTGGGCGCGTTGGCGAGTTGCCTGGTACACACCTATTTACTGCAAGCGGCCTTGCTAGAGATCCCGTTGGACAGTGTAGCGATTGAAGTAACCGGCGCGCTAGACATGACGGGCGCGGTCGGTTTGCCGTATGAAGGAACGCTCAAGCTAGAAAGTATCCGCTACAAGCCGACACTCGAATCACCGGCTGGCCCCGCAGCATTTGCCCGTTTGCACACAGCCGTCGAGCAAGCCTGCGCCGTATTGAATACCGTGCGCAATCCGGTTGACGTGGTGCGCATGGAGTAAAGCAGCGAAGCATGGCGTGACGACTTATTGTCTTTAACGATTTAGTTTGGTAACCGTAGGTGCGGTTTTTAACCGCACAAGCAAGGTGAGCAAGACGTGTGCGGTTAAAAACCGCACCTACGTGGCTACCGGTTTATTTTGTTAATCAGCATCATTCGTCACTCCAACCCGCTCAAATGCGCCGCTACTGTGTGGCGTCTCATTAGCAGCTTGATCAATCACCGCCCCTTTCTTTTGGCATTTTTCGCGCTTGTTGGCGAAGAATGGTCCTGTTATACTGCTGATCTGAAATACGGCCTTTTAACGCGCAGCCCTGTTGATTGGCTGGGCGGCCCGCCGGTTGCCCCTACTTCTGGCGAGCAACCTCCGGCGTTCACGCACCAAACGCATTAGGAACAACAGGATGCGAGCAACCATAGAATTATTGGCGGCCAAGCCAGTGATGGCGCGATCTAAATTCATTGCCTTCCCCTCACGCAACGTGCTTTGGGCACAAATGCGCAACGTGCTTTGGGCACAAATGCGCAACGTGCTTTGGGCACAAATGCGCAACGTGCTTTGGGCACAAATGCGCAACGTGCTTTGGGCACAAATGCGCAACG
>JBBQBY010000200.1:0-11834 GCA_038318235.1 Caldilineales bacterium | reverse complement strand
ATCCGCGTCGATCCGCGCCAATCCGCGTCCAACCCGCAACTTCGCATTCAGGTTAGGCCAATCCAAATAAATAAATATATAGGTGAGCCGCTTTTAAAATTGCTGGCGTTCGACCTGACAGGTGAGGCTTTTTTCACCTGTCAGGTCTCGATCTCTGGATCGTTATTTATTTGGATTGGCCTTACTAGCGCATATTACGCCGGAACAGGGTAGGGGCATGGGGGCGGCGGCTGCAAGCATAGGTAAAACCTGCCAACGCTCTTCGCCGTCGATTGCGTGCCCTGCCCTTGTCAAGGGAAATAATCGCACAGCAGGGCACGCAATCGGCGGCGAAGATACATGAGGGTCAAAAACACCACATTGGCCCGCCGCCGACCTGGGCGCCCTTTGGACACCCCTACCCTGTTCGCTAGCGATTGCGTAACGTGAGTTATCAGCGGGGAAACTGTAATTATCGTTGCCATACAGCCTGATCCGCGGTGATTCAAGATCCTGCTATGTGGCAACGGCCATTAGAATTAGCGCCGGTCTGATCTGCTACCGATTGATCAATGGCAAGAAGACCTGGCTTGGCTGTAAGGTGAAGCTCCAGGCGTAGTCACCACCAAGCGTACGACCGTCTTCCGCCTGCACACCGTTGGCCCCGCCCCTGAGGGTGGCGCTGGCTGTGCCCTTGAGCGGCAGGCTCGGTGTAAAGCCAACGCCGATCACCTTGTTGCTGTCATTGACCAGGCCAAAGCCGATCTCATAGCCGCCCAAATCGCGCTCGGTGTTCTGGTTCCATTTCACGAGCAATTCACCCGCTTGTGGCACCGCGGTGAGCCCGGTTGGTACGGCTGGCGCTCGTTGGTCATCCACGCTGATCACCACATCGCTGGCTTGATAGACCGGGCTATTCTGGCCATCGTCCACAATCACCACCAGACGATACTTGCCGCTGCCCACCTCGCTGAAATCTTCCGTGTCACTGCCCGCGCCCAGCGGTTTATCTTCGGCCAAGGGTGTGATGGCGGCGAAGTCGATATTGTTCTTGTCGCCTGTATCCGTCACATAACCGACACTAACTTTGGCGTTCGGGCTGTCGATATCACTGCTGGTCCAGGTGATGGTGGCCGTGGTGGCTATTCGGACTGTTAAGCGCGCTGGCGCTCACACCGTTGGCGCAGGTGACAGTGAGGCCGGGCAGATCATTGCCGCCACAGGTGACGTCGCTGATCGTCAAGACTGGCTGCTCGTTGAGGGTATAGGAAACCTTCTCATACTGCGCCGGGGCATTGTCCACCAAAATTTGATATTGGCCGGGGGCGGCATTCTTGACCACAAAGAGCAGGTTCGTACCACTGATTTCTGATGTTTCGCGGATGAAATCGGTATTGACCTTATCAACGCTGGCCTCGGTCAAGACGGTGTTGTCGGGCAGGCGCAGGCTGACGACCGGATCGCCATCTTTGTGGTTGATGCCTGCTACCAACATTGTGGTTTGGTCAAGTTGAACAGGAATGACATCTTGCAGGATTTGGGTGTTGCCATTTACCTGGCTGGCGCTTAAGACAAGGCCCAACTGCTGCGCCTCGGCAGCACTGAGGGCGCGACTGCCAAAGCCCTGTTCGCCATTGGCGGCGGCGGCGCGCACGGCAGCCGCCGGGATGATCACATATTTGTCGAGATTGGTGAAGTCAAAGAAGTCGCCTGAACCGAGCTGCGCTTTCAAATTGATAAAGATGCCGATGCAAAGCACAATGCCACAACGCGTGCCTTTGATGCCCAGGGTTTCTTTTGGTGGACTGACATTATTGTCGGTAAAGATGCCGCCTGAAAAATTAACCACCGAGCCTTTTAGGTCAAACGGGGGCAGGCCTGGCGCAAATTGGTTTTTGTCAATGCCCACTTCCCAGCCCGCCGAAGCTGCAAAGCGGCGCTTGTTCGGATCGCTCGGCGTCCCCTTGCCCACCCGTAAGTTGAAATTGCCCTTGACCACGACGAGGTTGACATTGACCGCAGCGTTCATGCCGTTGCCATTGTCAAAACCCTGACCGGCGCCAATGTTGATCGCAGCGTCGGCGACCTGGAAGATCAAGACAGTCAGCGAAACGTTGCCAGAGAATTTGAAAGGATTGAACTGCGCTGTGATGTTGCCATCGGTCTTGGCAATTGGCAGCGAGCCGAGCGACCCTAACGGGATGGCAAATTGGCTCGCTGCGGTCACACCCAGCCCAACGGTGGAGGTGCCATTGTTGAGGTCAAACGACCCTTGGATGCGGGTGAGTACAAAGCCGGTGCTACCCAGCGGAATCGACGGCAATGGGGGCGAGAAAATTTCTACGGTCGCGCCCATGCCGGCAAAGGTTCCAGTGGTGGTAGTGCGGATGACCACATTGAGGGAGATGCCACCGCTGGTTGAGCTAGGTTCGGTGCCGGGCATCGGCAATTTTCCCCCCGCACGAAATTCGTAATTACCATTGGCATCTTTGGCAAATGAACCGCGCAGCGCCACCAGTTGGAGGCTGCCAACCGAGACCGGTGGCAACTCAAAGCCACCACCGGCGATAGCAATATCACCGTTGCCTTTGACCGATAAGCCCTGAACCTGAATGCCACCGCTGGGGACATTCTGCGCGCTCAAGCCGACCGGCAGGGAGAGTGCCGCCGTGTCCACGGCAAAGCCACCGTCATCCAGCCCGCGTGGGTTGACCACGGTGAACTTAAACCCGGCAATTTTTATATCAAACCCAGCGAGTTTCATTTCAAAGGCTTTGGCGGCTGTGGGCGGCGCCGGAGCACCAGGGCAGGCGGCAGGCAGGCCAAGCGGATTCCGACAGGGTAGCGCGGTCAGCGCGCTGGCCAACACTTGGGCCTGCGGTTGGGCATCGACTTCGCGGTTGTAGCGCAGAATGGCCTGGCCGACGATGCCGGCGCTATTCTGATTGCCCGGCAGTTTGAGCGCAAAGGTGCCGGTGCCGGTCATCACAATTGTCTCTTGCGCCACGCCGACGGTCGCTTGTAGATTGGCGATGAAGATATTGTTTTCCAACGTGGGCAAACCAACCGTGCCATTGCCTAGTTTGAACTTGACTTGCTTGTTCGTGCCCATACCCAGTTGGAAATCACCCACCCCGGCCGCGGTTTTGCCACCCAGATAAGGCGGCCATTGCAAATCAACATTCGTGGCTTTGATGCCCCAGAAATCCTGCGCGGCATCCCCCACAAACGTGGCATTTTGCAGCTTGAAGGTCATCACGCCCAGCTTGGGGTTGAAATTAGTCAAGCCTGCTTGGAAGACGGGCTTAAATTGACCGTTGCCGTCCTGGGCGCGACCGATCTTCAAGACAATCGGTAGTTTGCTGGCGTCGGTCCCGGTGCCAAATTGCATAGTCGATTTAATTTGGATCGACTGGATGCCTTGTTCGCTGATAATGCCCAGCGTCTGATTGATCATCTTAAAGGCTGAGCCAAATTCCCAATCCTTCACACCGGCTTCGACGCCACCGATGCTCCAAACGCTATCTTTGTATTTGAGCTTGGTGAACTGGAAGATCAGGGTTGCATCGGTTGGGTCAAGCGAAGGCACTGCGGGGTTATCGGTCTTGAGCACTTTGACCGTGGCCGCCTCGAAACTGGCCGAGCTATTGTTGGCGCCCGGCGTAATTACCACGCCCGCGGCATCCATGAGTAGACTACCCAACCGGAATTTGAAGCCATCCACCGCGCCGGTGAAGGTGCCGTTTTCACTAAATTCGGCGCGCATGGTGATCTGTAAGTTGGGGTTTTCGGTGGCGTCGCCAATTTTGAGGCTGATGGGCACCGTGCCTTTGAACTTTTTGGTGTTCAAATCGAATTCCGCATCGACCAAGGCTAGTTCATCGACGCTGCCGCCATTTTTGTAGAACGAGAGTGCACCGACGCGCGAGACGAAATTCAAATTGTAGGCTTGATTGCGCTTCACCCCGCGTTGGGTAAAGATCGGCACGTCGTTCGCCCCCGGCAAGAAGATGCGGCGATTGACCGTATCCACAAAGAGGCGGCCGGCGGATGGTCAAAGACGGAGGTGCCAAAGAGTGCCAAGCCGGTGGGGTCATTAATAAAACGCACTTCACCAATCAGGAAATTGGCTGTACCCGTATTGGGATCGGTCTGGTTGAAGTGGAAATAGGTGGCTGTCGTAATGCTCTAGTCCATAACGGAACCATCTAAGACGCTGCCCGTGTCGCGCACTTGCACAACTGCTGGGCTGCCTTTCGGGCCAATCTTGACATTCCCGCGCAGGCGGAAGCCCCCACTGTTGAAATCAGCCGCAAACTCGGTGAGCGTGTCACCACAGATGGTGAGTTGGTTCACATCACGACAGGTCTGGCCCTGGGCATAGGCGCCGCGGATCAAACCAGCGGTGAACAATAGCAATAGCAAACAAATGCTCGCCGTGCGCAAACGCAAACGATGTCGGAAAAGTAAGCCGAGATAGAACATATACTCGACACGGGTATAGATGATAATTTTTACGCTGTACCTACCAGAGAAAAAATTCTGTGAAATTTTATCATCTATGCCCCCAGACAGTATAACGTCGTTGCCTCCTATTTTTTTGAAAAGGGTTAAACAGTAAGAATTAACCGTAGGCATAGTTGCTGGATGCGCTGAAGGTCGAGGTGAGGGACCGACGAAAGGAAGGGTGTGCCAGCTTTACCTAGGTTATTAATTTTAGTGTAGTAATATCGGCGTTTTGTAAGCGTTTATCAAGCGTTTGATTCTATCAATTATCTGTGTTTTGATCAGTTTTTGCGTGTTTAAGTGCCAACTTTCGTAACGATTCAGGCTAGGCAAAGAAACCGGGTTTTTTTGCCTAGAATTAGCCTGTCTTAGGCATGAAAATCCGGTTTCTAGCTGAACAGTTACCAATTTTCTATAAAGCAGCCCAGACTAGTACAGCGTTGGTGAAGTTATGATGGGCATTCGTAGGTCAGCGCCGCTGGCGTGACAAGGTTCATCGAAACGTCTTTTGCTCGAGTAGTGCTCAGGCTTCGCGCGGCTTGTCACGCTGGAAGCGCTGACCTACGGCTAAACCCGCATAACTTCGCCAACGCTGGACTAGTACAGTGTAACAGGGTTGCTTAGCTGTTTCTGAGGGACAAGCGGAGCCTCCAGCATTACGAATAGTTGACACAAATAATTGATTTTATTGGACACACTTGATATTTATATGTTATTGATAATTTCTTACTTTGGCAAAGTGGATTGTGGCTGAGTGTACTTTTGACCGTTTGTTTGTCTCAGCCCTGTTTATTCTTACTGGCGGGTGCAGCCCAAATTGTAGAGCGCAGTCGCTCTTCCTGGAAGCGGTCAGGCTCCGCTAGTTAACGAACCAATCTGTGACCGCTTCCAGGAAGATTTCCCCCTAGAATCCGGGATGCACCCCTTACGGCCACAATATTTGACAACACCACCAGTGCCTACTATACTTTGAGGTGTGTTATCGATTGATCGAGCGCACAATCTAAAAGCTCTAGCCGTACTCAGAAAGGAATTCTAATATGCGTAGACGCGAACCGGCTTTCCTCGCGATTGGTTTAGTAAACGCTCATTTGGCCCGTTACCAATCAACTCATTCTTCCCATGCGTTTGGTTCCATTCTGCCGCAGGCCTGCTTCTGTTGTACCTCCTCCTGTCCCTCCTGTTGTAGCTGTTGCTAATTCACCCTTTAGATTGCGTGTCCTTGGCTTACGTGTCATAACGTTCACGAAATTCAGACACGAACCGGGTTATCCCATTCACAACAGCATACAATAGCATTTTTGGTGCGCAACGGTCATGCGCTTTTGGGGTTTTGGCGCGTCACCTGCCGTTTTATTCGTATGCTTTTTCTAATCACACGATTTATCTGTCTGTTTGATTTGAACATCTATATTTGAACCATGTAAAGGAGTAATCGCATGAGCAACTATGCAAACCCCGACGTATTGGTCGACACCGAGTGGGTTGCCGCCCACCTTAACGATCCGAAGCTCCGTTTGGTCGAGAGCAACGAAGATGTCTTGTTATACAGCACCGGCCATATTCCCGGCGCTGTAAACATCGACTGGCACGCCGATCTGAATGATCCGGTACAGCGTGATTATGTGAACCCCGAGCAATTCGCAGCGCTACTCAGCCGGCTTGGCATTACACCAGATACGAGTGTCGTCTTTTATGGCGATAAGAATAACTGGTGGGCAACTTACTCGTTCTGGGTCTTCCAGCTATTTGGGCATACCAATGCTAAGATCGTGAATGGTGGCCGTTTGAAGTGGGTGCAAGAGGGGCGTGAATTGAGCAAGGAGACGCCGAGTTACGCGCCAAGCCAATATCCTGTGCCAACGCGCGATGACAGCAAGATTCGCGCTTTCCGCGACGATGTGTTGGCCCATCAGGCGGCGCACAAGCCCTTGATCGACGTGCGCAGCCCGCGCGAATATAGTGGTGAATTGTTGCACATGGCCGATTATCCCCAAGAAGGGGCAATGCGTGGTGGCCACATCCCTGGCGCCAAGAGTGTGCCGTGGGCCCGCGCCGCCAATGCGGATGGCACGTTTAAGAGTGCTGAAGATCTGCGCGCCATCTATGAAGGTGAAGCTGGCCTGAAGCCCACGGATGACGTGGTCGCCTACTGCCGCATCGGTGAACGCAGCAGCCATAGCTGGTTTGTCTTAACCTATCTGTTGGGTTATAAGAACGTGCGTAACTATGATGGTTCGTGGACGGAGTGGGGTAACGCGGTACGCGTGCCAATTGAGAAGTAGGGAGTAGGAAGTAGGAAGTAGGGGGTAGGATACGGAATATAGCCTATTCCCTACTTCCTACTCCCTACTCCCTACTTCTTAAAATTTAATTGCCCCGTCCGTCAACCCCTTCATAAACCAACGCTGGAGCAGAGCATAGATGATAATCACTGGGAAGGCGCTGAAGAGCAACATCGCAGCGTCAGCGGCTTCATGCGCAAATTTACCGCGCAGATGCGGCACGGTCGTCGTCGCACTTTCGTAGCTGGCCGAGAGTAACTTCTGAATACCGACCGAAATCGTCATTTGCGTGTTCTTATCGATCATCGTGAACGTCACGAGATAATCGCTCCATACACCGACAAAGGCTAGCGTCGCGATCACGACCATGGCGCTGGTGACCAGGGGCAGCGACACCTGGGCAAAGACCTGTAGCCAACTGGCGCCATCGATCAGCGCCGATTCCTCAATTTCGCGCGGAATAGCCAAAAAAGCCTGACGCATGATGAAGATCGGGATCGGCAACCCGGCTGAAAAGAGCAGAATCAGGCCGAACAGGCTGTTGCGCAATTTTAGGAAACTCATCAACTCATAAAGCGCCATCAAACCGCCGCTTTTGGGGATGAACATTGAGACGACGATCCCGATAAAGATCAAGTCGCGGCCGCGAAAATTTACCCGGGCAAAGGAATAGCCGGCTAAGGAGGCTGCGAAGACCTGAATCACCGCCACGCCAATCGCCAGGATGAAGCTATTACGCATGTAAATTGGCAATTCCTGGATGGCAGAAAACATATACTCATAGTTGATGGTGCTCGGCGGCACTGGGATCAAGGAAGCCGAGTGCGTGTAGAACTGCTTTCCATCTTTTAAAGATGTGGAGATCATCCAGATCACAGGCAGCAAGATCAAAAACACAACGACAATCAGGCAGAGATGCGCCAGTAGATTGCTGCGTTGGAACCAGCTGCGCAGCGGACTCGATTTTACCTGGGTGGGCGCACTGACCATGCGGCCGGATGTTAAAGTTTCTGCCATATTATTTCTCCTTCTAGAACCAGTTATTCACGCGCCCAACGGAAGACCAACGCCGCAATGATCGCGCTGATCACACCCAACACTAGGCTGATGGCGGCGGCGTAACCCAAACGCAGATCGCCCCGCACAAAGGCTAGTTCGTACAAATGTAAACCGATCGAGCGCGTCGAATTTTCTGGCCCGCCTTGGGTCAAAATCAACATTGGTTCGGTTGTACCGATAATGCCGATCAACAAGACGATGATCAGCGCAAATGTCGGCTTCAAGAGTGGCACCGTGATCCAGCGCATCTGTTGCCAGGCCGAGGCGCCATCCAAGGCCGAGGCCTCAAAGACCTCTGAATTGATGTTGTAAATACCGATCAAGAAGAGCAAGGTGGGGAAACCAAAGATAATCCAGATATGGGCAGCCGCAATCGAGGGCAAGGCATATTGGGTTGAGCCCAGCCAATTGGGCGGGTTTTTGATGCCTAGCCCGATCAATGTGTTGCTGATCAGCCCAAACTTTGCCCCATAGATCTCGCGGAACATCAGGAAGCTGACGGCTAATGGCAAAATGCTGGGCAAATAGACCACCCAGCGATAAAAGGATGCTCCCCGGTGGACGCGACTGATCAGGATCGCTACGAACAAAGCCAGCAGAATGGTGACCGGCAGGACAATTGCCGTATATTTGAGCGCCACTACCATCGCGGTCCGCGCATTTTCGTCCTCCGCCATCTTGACAAAATTGTCGATGCCGTTAAATTTCCAGCGCGTTTCGGGATAGACGAACCGATAATCGGTAAACGCCATCAACAGACCGCGGAAAATCGGCCAGATGTTGAAGACCAGATAGAGAATCATCGCCGGCGCAATAAAGCCATAGCCGAGCAGATTGTTATATTTAACGCCTTTATCTTTGCCGCGTAAATTCTTCAACAACGCGCCCAGATCGCGGTTGCCGCTGAGCGAAGTTGGTTCGTTTGCTGCCATAAACCCTTCCTAACGATTAATTCAGGACTTACGCACGCCAAGGCGCAAAGAACGCAAAGTCTCCCTTTAAGCGAAACGACTTTTTCTTTGCGCCCTTTGCGCCTTGGCGTGCGACTAGCTTAGCTAGGATTTCAGCATGGCGTCCATTTCTTTTTGGAGTTCTTTCATCGCACCGTCCATGGCTTCTTCCGCGCTCATCTTGTTGTCGGGATTCACAGCTTTTTCGATCCACGGGGCGAGCACGGTGTTTTGCACACCCCAATAGAGGTTGGTGGGGAATGGTACAGAATTGCGCACCAATTCGATGCCGTCGGTCTGCCAGGCTTGGGTCTTGTCCGGCTTAATAAACTCATCGTATGTGTATTGATAGGCAGGTTTAGCGGCAACCGTGGCGATCTGCTTGCCGGTCGCTTTGTTGTCGGGACCGAACCACCAGAGCAAGAAGTCCATCATGCCTTGGGGATTCTTGGCTTTGTTCAGCACAACGGAACCATTGAGCCAGAAAGGCGCGCCCGCAGCGGGCTTATCCTTCTCACGGCGGATGTTGATACCGGTTGACGCCTTATCGACGCCAAAGGCTTGCTGTGCCATCGTCCCATGCACGTCGAAGGAACTCATGATCGCTGTGCCACCCTTCAGCCAGTTACCAAAACTGTCGGTGTGAATGCCGGGCATCAAACCATCTTTTACCATGCCCTGGAACCATTTCAATGAGGCGAGCGAAGCCTCACCTTGCCAGTCCACCAGGCCATCTTTGGTCAGTGGGGTGTCCGTCGCACCCCAGATCATGCTCATCATATCGCAGAGTGGGGAGGCGGCGCAGTCGTAGGGCGTCAAATCTGGGCTGGTTGCTTTGACCTTTTCGGCCGCGGCGCGCACTTCGTCCCAGGTAGTTGGTGGTTCGACGCCAGCCTTTTTCAACGGATCAACGAACCAACCCAATGCCACGCTGCCCACGTTGCCGGGAATTGTGTACTGTTTGCCATCGTGCTTACTCGATTCCAGCACCGACGGGATAATCGCCGGAACAACCTTGTCTGCCCCGGCAATTTTCGAGGTCGCGATCAGGTCGTCCAGCGGTTGGATCAAATGGCGATCCACCCATTGCTTAATGGCCCACGGTCCTTCGATCACCGCGAAACCATCCCAAACGAGATCGCCAGCAGCCTGTGAGGCCTGAATCTTGGCATCGACCGCGCCCGCCGGTTCATCCAAAATAACCTTCGCCTCATGATCTTTGGCCCACGCTGCGATGGCGGCGTCGGCGGCATAGGCTTTGCGAATGTCGGTGCGGATCAGGAAATTGATGTCTTGTGTGGCCGTGGTGGCGCCACTGGCACCGCCACCGGCCGGTGCATTGGCGGCCGGCGCAGCGCAGGCGCTTAACGCGACCGCGGCCGTCATCGCGCTGCACGCCATCAGAAAGTGGCGGCGGCTCAAACGCGCATTAGTAGTCACAGATTTTTCTCCTTTGTCCTAAATAATTATTTTGTCTTCTAAATTTTGTAGAGGGGCGCAATCCATATATTTCGTCTTTCGTAAGACGATACATATCATATACTATATTGGAGGTAGTATCAAGTTGAATTTTAAATAAGCGGTGAAGCCCAGATTCTAGGGGAAAATCTTGTCTGTGGGATGGTGATTGAGGGGACGAACAATCTTCCGGGAAGTGACCACAAGATCACGCGTTATCCTAACTGGTTCTGGTCACTTCCCGGAAGATCAGTCTAAGTGATCAACCGAGAAGAAGATCCAAGTTGGCTAGCGCGGGAGTGAATTGGCCTGGATGTTAATCGGTCTTCAAGCCATGTTTGACAGCATATAGCGCAGCTTGGGTGCGGTCGTCGACTTGGAGCTTAGCCAGAATTGTACTGATGTAGCCTTTCACTGTCCCTTCTGTCAGACAGAGGGTCGTGGCGATTGTACGGTTGCTGCTCCCTTGGGCGAGCAGGCGCAGCACATCAATTTCGCGCGCGGTGAGTGCTTGAAAAGGAGAACGGGGTGTTTGCCGCATTAAGACACGTTGCGCCGCGGAATGCAGGGTTGGTTCACCCCGCGCCGCCGCCCGAATGGTGCCCACCAACTCTAGTTTGAGCACATCTTTGAGCAGATACCCAATCGCACCGGCCTGAATTGTTGCATGCACACATGGCTGCTCAAGCACAGCCGTCAAGACCACAATCTGGGCATCTGGCAGGATACAGCGCAGGCGGCGAATAATTTCAAGCCCGTCCATCCCCAACATGGCAGGGTCGATCAGGATCACGTTGGGTCGTAAACGCGCGGCCAGATGCAGTGCATCGCTGCTATGTCTAGCCTCGCCGACGATGACCATTTCGTGCGCTTCGGCGAGCAAACTGCGCAGCCCCGCATGGATAATTACCTGTTTATCGACAATCAAGACCCGGATGGCTGCCGGCGGGGTAGTGGTTTCCTTGGGCACGCTGTAGGTAAGCGCGTAATTGTAGCGATCTGGACGAAATGTTTTGCGCAGTTGCCGACGTAATCCACGGCTGCGGATAGGCGGGCCATCTTGGGGCATTTCATGCCAGAAAGTAGCGCCGGTGATTGGTGTTTGGGCAGGGGCTTGGTGTGTGAGTCGAACATTTTCTTTTAACATAAGTGCCTCTTGGAAATCTGCTCACGATCATTACACAAGCGATTAAATTGTTATTTAAGCTGAACTGATCATCTGGCCTATCCCATCAGCCAAGGTTAGAAAGGCTTCACAACCATTAGGTAGATGATCAGCGCAGCCAGCAACCCTTCGGTATAGGTTAGTCTGCCTACTGTCATGAATGCGTTTTCCTGGCTGCAAATGGCTAGTACACGGCGGCGTAAATAGACTTGCAATTGTTAGTAAGACAGTGGCACAGTGGTCAGTGACTGATTTACCGTCCTCCTGAACTACTGGCTTACTTATGCCCCACTGTACTAGTAGACCGTTGCCTAAGTTTCGATAGTTTAACCGTAGGTCAGCGCTTCCAGCGTGACAGAGATGGTTATATCTCACAGGCCCGGGTTACCACAGATCGTCACGCTGCAAGCGCTGACCTACGAATTACCCGCA
>JBBQBY010000199.1:0-11951 GCA_038318235.1 Caldilineales bacterium | reverse complement strand
TTGAGCCGTTACGGACAACCGGCAAAAGCCATATCCCGATAGAAAAACATCTGAAACAGCCGTGACGGTTGGTCTTCGTGCGGATGCAGCCGAAACAGGAGATTGGTGCCGCTGACCACAGCTGAGTCCAGGCTGAACAGGGTGTCTGTATACGGCGCACTATCAACCAAACTGACCCGTTTTTCGGCGGCAACCCGGCGCGGCTCCAGATCGGCCTGGGCGTCGGCAGCCCTTGGATAATGCATCACCAAGACGCCGCTGGGTTTACCGTCCAGATATTGGTAGCCAATCGCAAAGCCATTGTACATGTGAAATTGCGCATCTCCCAGCAACTGTTCTTTTAGCTTGGACGTTTGTGTATCGGTGATCTGGTCGGTCTGGCGCAGTTGTTCGCTGATCGCCTCAAAACTTAACCCGCGACAGGTATCGATGCCGGGTGTGACAATCGCCGCGGCGATATCACCCAGCCCGGCGACGGTGGCGCGCACATCGGTGTTGTTATTGAGGGCTGCGGCTTTTTTGTGAACAATATCGAGCACGGCTTGGACACTGGCCATCTCGCTCGAAAGCACGAAGATTTTTTCCTCGGAGATCACAGCCGTGTTGGCGATGCTTAATTCCCCAATCGTAAACCAGTCTTCCGCCAAAGCCGGCGCATGCGTGTAGACGGTTGTGCCATCAATCGTTTGGGGCTGGAAGCCACGCTCGTTAAAATGCGCCAACACAGGCGCAAAGTCGAAATCGTCACGGAATTTGAGAATATGCACGGTGGCGCGCGGGCTGTCAATCGCCACTTCCCAGGCCAGATCGGTCGAGTTCCATGACCACGTATCGGCAAAGCGCAGAAAGGCGCGCGACCCATAGACATTCGGGGCCGCCTGGTCTTTGCTGAGCGACAACAGGAACTCGGTCTGTTGGTCGATCGGGCTGCGGCTATTCAACGTCGCCATGCCCTTATACTGCTTGATGACCGTCCAATCGGTAAAATAGGCGGCGCGGGCATCGGTGGGCGTCAGCGCTAGCACCTGGCTTAGATGTTCAGAAGAGATCATCTGCGTGGCGGTTAAGGCGGTTGTACTGGTCGTCGCCCCGGTGATCGCCATAGCCGTCGTCAAAGTGTTGGTTTGCGTGATGGCCTGGGTTGAAAGTGGGATTGGCGTTGGCGCGACTGCCGGATTTTTCGGCTTGGCCGCTAGAAAGATCGGCACGGGAATAATAATTTGGACACAGCCGGCTAGCAATAAGAGCAAAAGACAGACAAGTAAGCCATGTAGATGTTTCATAGACACTTTCTTGATGGTAGAAGAGGAGCGTGCTTCGCGCGATGGCGGCACTGCTTAGTTGCAGTGCCGCCATCGCGTAACTACAGCATTGCTAAAACCCGATAGATTGACCGGTAGGTGATTTATAGAACACTAGCCGGTAGACGAAACTCAGCAAGAATTGGCAATTGTAATGTTTGACCATTGACTAAACGCGTTGAAAAGAAGAGTACCTCTAGATTTTCAATTTCGCCCGATTTTGGATTAAGGCGCGCCACAACGCCATACTCGATTTCTTCCGTTTCTTGCTCTGGATAGACTGATCTTTTACCCAAATAGAGAATATCGCCAATGCTGTCATACTCAATCGTTAATTGCGCTTCCATTCAATGACTCCTTGGCGTAGCCTGCTTGTACTATACGCAGTTACAATCCAATGACGTTCAATCGGTGTTGTCGCAGAAGCAACCACGACAACGATATTTTTCCCTTTGTTTACCTCGACGAACCAGCGCGAAAAGAGATATGTTTCAGGAAAGCGTTCATCTCGACGTATTTCGTCTCGCTCGTTTAACGTTGCTACCATTTGATCTCTGTATTTTGGCAGTAAATCTGGATGTTTATCTAAAATATGCTGCCAACGCTCATCTGTTAATTCTACTTGGCCTTGCAAATATGGACAAGGAATTCGCATCACTTAAACCAGGTTGTCCCTGGATATTGGTATTTGCTGGCCACTTCTTCGTCCAACTCGACGCCGATGCCAGGGCGATCACTCATGGCGATGTAGCCGTTTTTGATAATGTCATCCTTCTCCTTGATGATCGTCGTCCAATAGTCGCGGTGCAACCAGTGATATTCGAGTACCAAGAAGTTGGGCACGCTGGCGCAGACATGGGCCGAGGCCATCGTCCCAATCGGTGAGGAGACGTTGTGCGGGGCAAAGGCAATGTAATACAACTCGGCCAAATTGGCACTTTTGCGGCCTTCGCTCAGCCCGCCGCACTTGGGCAGATCGGGCATGATAATGTCGACGGCCTGTTTCTCGATCAACTCGCGCAAGCCGTGGCGTAGATAGAGATTCTCACCGGCGCAGATCGGGTTTTTGCTATGCCGTTTGACCTCGCGCATGGCATCGACATTTTCTGGCGGCACCGGCTCCTCCAGCCACATCAAGTGATAGGGCGCCAGATCTTGCGCGACGCGGATTGCGCTGGTCACATCCAGGCGCGTGTGAATGTCAACGGCCACGGCCATGCCTGGGCCGGCGGCGCGCGTCACCATATCCACCAATTCGATCATGCGTTCGTGTTCGATCTGCCCCGCTGTATAATTAAATTTATCCTTGACCACGGTAAAGGTCTGCGTGCCGCGCGTCGTGCTATAGGCGCCGATGTCAATGTCAATTTTAAGCGCCGTAAAGCCGCGTTCCATCACATCGTCCACCACGTGTTTGATCTGGTCGAAATCCATGCCAGGATCCACTTCGCAATCGGCATAGACCCAGATTTTGTCGCGGAATTTGCCGCCCATCAATTCATAAAGCGGCACACCGAGCGCCTTCCCTTTTAAATCCCAGAGCGCAATCTCGATGCCCGTGAGTGCGGTAATCAGCGCGCCGCCCGTGCCGCCATCAAAGACATGCCCGCGGCGCATCTCCTCGAAGATCGCATCAATCGCAAACGGATCGCGCCCGACGAGTTTGGGGGCCAAGTATTCAATCGTCGCAATCGCTTGCGTGCCGCCATGGACGCATTCACCCAGGCCTGTCACACCGGCATCGGTCTCTATTTTAACCCAGAGATGCATGCCATGCCCGACCGTGGCGGCGGTTTTAATCGAAGTAATTTTCATCCCATTTAGCTCCGTATAATATCGTTAGAAGTGAGATCCTTGTCGGCACTAGCTTGTTCAACCGTTGATTGTGGGTGCCATGAATATACAGGGTTGTGCCAGAATTGTCAATCAAGCGACAAAAGGTAGGTGAATTCCAGATTTTCGGCGATTTCTCGTGGGATGATGAGCATTAACGAATGATTGCCGTAATCGTAGGTGCGGTTTTTAACCGCACAATCAGGGTGAAAAGGCATGTGCGGTTTTTAACTGCACCTACGTGGCTACCGGTTTATTTTGTTCATGACCATAATCCTGCAGCGACTAGGCTCGACTTTGTACAAAATTTCTAAAAGGCGCACAGAGAGAATTCCGTAGGAGTATCGTCAAGCTTGGCATATTCGAACATCAACCCCAAAAGTTGATGTCTGAAATATGCCAACGATATATCCCAAACGGAGTAGCGTACTCAAGTAGAAAAATGTACAAAGTCGAGCTTAGAATTCTAAGTTGGGGTGTTTTTGGAAATGTTTAGTGCTTGCTTTTAAGCGAACACGCCAAAAATGGCTTGGCGCAATCAAGGTAAGCAGAGAGGCGCGCCGCAGCAGCTAAATATACATAACAGCCTGGTCTGGAAAGCTTATCGCTACTAGCGATAAGCTTTCCAGACCAGGCTGTTTCTTGACTAGCGAGCCTTGATCGTGCGCCGGTAGATGAGTGGACGGCGTGAGCGCGTCGGTGGCAATGGGTCGTGCTCGAAGGGTGGATAGTCGAGTAGTTTGGCATGCACATAACTGCCAATCACGCGCAGCGAAGCGATGACCGGTGCCGCCAAAAAGGTGCCAAATATGCCGGCAACATTAAAACCAACCACCGCGCCACAGATAATGACGATGGGATGGAGGTTGACGCTGTCGCCAATGATCCGGGGTACAAGGATATTATTTTCTGTCTGTTGGATAATAAAGTAGGTGCCCATTATAATCAGGGCGAACCCAAAATTGTGGATCCCATAGACGGCCAATACGTCACTGCCTTGGATCAGGGCCACAATCACCGCGGGAATCATTGACAAGGTGGGTCCCAGGGTCGGCACCACCTCAAGTATACCCGCGATAATTCCAAAAATGAGCGCGCCCGGCATGCCTTCCACCAATAAGGCGATCCAGGTAAAAAGTCCTACCGTCAGACAGAGAATCAATTGCCCACGAAAGAACGATTGCCAGATCCGGCCAATTCGGTGGAGTACTTCGAGTAATTCCGATTGATAGGTCGTTGGAAACAGACCCGCGACATAGGCGCGAATCTTGGGTGCATCTTTGGTCAAATAGAGACTAAGGAACATCACAACAAAGGCGGTCAGAAAGACCTGAATAATGCCCCCGACAACGCTGAGCCCAATGATGGCTGTGCTGCTCACCACATTGGTGGCGGTGCCAATCAGTTGCTGGATATAGCTGAGCAATTCGGCCAGGGTTGGCACGACAATAAATTGTTGAAAATTTGTCTCCAACTCCTGAATCGTCCGCCCGATCAATACAGGTCGGCCCAAAACAAAGACGGTTTCGGGCAGGTTGCTCAGTCTCCCACTAAACCAGTGCAGAAAATTGGCCGCAATGGTTGATTGATTAAATTGGCCCAATCGCGTTAATTCGTCGATCAACACAGGCACCAGCAGAATGGGCAGGAGAATCAACCCAATCAATAAAAGCACAAAGAGCACAATGGTCGTGACACTGCGCGGAACGCGTAACCGTTCGCCGAGATCAACAATGGGATTGAGCAAATAGGCAACAATGCTCGCAATGATCAGCATGGGCATGATCGAACTGCTGAGCGAGAGGACAAACGCTGATAACACCAGCAAGACGACCAGCACCAACCGCTTCGTAGAGCCATCCCATTGCGCAGTGCGCGCAGTGTTCATCTCCACGGTCGTCGCTAGTTCAGTCGCCAGTTCAGTTGGTGTCGCAACTTCGTATTCTTCGATTTTCGGGGTGGGTGACATCCTCGATGATCCCCCGCCTGGCATTTCTGGCACAATCGTTGTCATAGTACTTATGATAACCCCGCTTTGCGGCAGAGGTCGCGCCGATCTTCTGTTCTCTGTCTAATCAAAAGACGTTTTCCAGACGTTGCAGGTTGCAGCGCTTTTTTTGTCTGCACTTTCTAAATCATACACGCCACTATCGCGTAAATCCTCGTAGGTCATCCCTTGTAGGGTGACAATGATTCGACCACCCACAATGGTTCGATAGACCACATTTGTCACCCTACAAGGGATGACTTACAGCATCAATCTAACGGCGCGCTTGTTTACTCAGCGCTTTATGCGCCTGCGTGACCGCCAATCCTTGCTCCTCGCCCCAGCGTTGGAAAAGCGCATAAAACCGTTGGCGATCTTCCTGGCTGATCACAGAGACGGCGTCAGCTGTTTCAATCGCATACGGATAACCACCCGCGCCGACCACACATTCGGCGCGCACCATATCGGTAATTTCGTCGGCGCGCCCAGCTTCAAGCAGCCAACGCGGCATCTCCACGCGCGCCGGTGGGCGGTCGCCAGTCAAGCGCATGTAGGTAAAGACCACATCGGTATAAAAAGCGGCGTTCCCTTCTGTGCTCAGGGCATCGGCCCGGGCGCATTCAAAAAACGGGCTACGATCACCCCAGTGTGGTAGCAAGGAAGCCAAGAGCGTGCCATCAGTCAGATTCAATCTGGCCGATTTGTCTGACAAGGTTTCCAGCAAGCGAATAATGTCGTGGCTAAAAGAACTATCGACAAAACCGACGAGCGGAACTTGCGTTTTTTCGGAACAATCCAACAAATTCTGGACAGCCCGTCGATAGGGCAAAGCGTTTTTAGGGCGCATTTGGCCGGCAAAGCTGATAATGAACGAGCCATCAAAGTAGCAGAGTGGCTTTTGTGCAACCGGGGCAGCGGCATATTGTTCCATTAGCTGACACAATTTTTCGCATTCCCGGACAAAACGTTGGCAATTGACATTTTGATTAGGAAAATTGTTATCTGGGCGATCTTGAATGCCGTCGGCGTCATCGCTCAGTTCATCTGGCGATAAAATCTCGAATTCAACGTCTTTGACATAGCTACCGCCAGGGCGATGTTCATTGATAAACCAGCCAATTTGTACGGCCCCGACCGGCGGCGCAAAGTCTTTGCTCGGTGTAATCTGGCTACCGTCTACGGCCAATACAGGACGGTTGAGCAGAATCTCTAGCGCCCAGGCGCGCGCATCGCGATGATTGCCCCAGCTTTGTGGAAAGGCCAGACAAAGCTGCTTGGCTCGATCCAATTCAGGTGTGGGCCTGGCGCCAGGCCAGGCGACACCAACCTCTTCCACGCGCGCCGTCATCGTCGCATAGCTATAACGAAAAAATGCAGCCAGGCGCTGCTCCAACGTCTGTTGCTGGACTTGTTGGTTCGCAGAAAAATCTTGGAATTTGGTTCGCTTGCGTTCTAGCGCAGCGATGGTTTTTTCTCGATTTAGCACAGTGAATTCTCAAAAACAGGATAAACCATTGGTCGTCATTGATGTTTACTTCTCATCAATTAGCCTATCGATTACTGGTTAATTACTCCTTGTGGGCCGCTGTTGATCCCGAGATCAGCGGCACCCCTTACATCCTCCGATTATACCACGCAATCACATTTCTGCTATTTATCATTTTGAATCGCAGGTGTTTGGTAACAGTTCTTTTATATGCTAGAATCTCCTTCGAATTCATACCCTTAAACGCACAATGAAGTGGAGGAGCAGATAGCATGGGAGTTTATATTGCGGTAGTACCAATCGTCAGTATTATTGCATTATGGTTTGTTTGGTGGTTGGTCAAAGATGTGTTGGGGCGCGACACTGGTACACCAGAAATGCAAGAAGTTGCCCAAACAATTTTTGAAGGGGCCACGGCATTCCTTAAGCGCCAGTATACGACGATTGGCATTCTTGCCGTTGTCACGGCTGCTATTATTACACTAGCGATTGGTTTGTTTGAAAAATACCCAGAAGTACAATCCTATCAAAGCCGGCCGATGGCTTTGGGTCTATTGACGGGCATAGCCTTTTTAGTTGGCGCAGTGGCCTCAGCTGCCAGCGGCATCATTGGCATGTACGTGGCGGTTAAATCGAACGGGCGCGTGGCCAGCGCGGCGCGCGGTGGTGTTGGTCCAGCCCTAGAGGTAGCGTTGCGCGGCGGCGCGGTCTCCGGCTTCCTAGTCGTCACCTTGTCGCTGATCGGCGTCTACGTCATGTTTTTGGCCTACGGTGGCTTGAGCCATCCCGAAGATGCCCCCTTCTTGATTGTGGGCACCGGTTTTGGCGCCTCCTTTGTGGCCCTCTTTGCCCAGTTAGGTGGTGGTATCTATACCAAAGCCGCCGATGTCGGCGCAGACCTGGTGGGTAAAGTCGAAGCCAATGTCCCCGAAGATGATCCACGCAATGCCGCCGTTATTGCCGACCTCGTGGGCGACAACGTGGGTGACTGCGCCGGTCGTGGCGCGGATCTATTCGAATCCACTGTGGCAGAAAACATCGGTGCGATGATTCTAGGCGTGGCTTTGTGGCGCACGACACAAAACACCAATTTTATCTTCTTTCCGTTGGTTGTGCGTTCATTTGGCTTGCTCGCCTCGATTGTCGGTGTGCTCATGGTCTCGCCGCCCGATATCTTGAAACGCCCCAAACAAGCAGTCTTGGTGGAAGCAGATCCCACCCCGGCCCCTGTGGCTTTGGGTGAAGGCGGCGAAATGCAGCCGATGCAGCCGGTGACGTTTAGTCAAACGACGCCCGCCCCACAAACCAGCAAAGTGCCCGAATTTGTTTATGATCTGGTCGATTATGTGCGTTACCGCGATGGGGAAGAGCCGATGAATTCGCTCTTCCGCGGTTATGCCGTAGCCGCTGTGCTCTCGGTTGTCGGCATGTTTCTGTGTACGTTAATCATGTTGGGTGGCGCTTGGTTCCCACTCTTCCTCTCAGGCGTGGTTGGGATTGTGGCCGCCATCGCCTTCGTCATGATCACCATGTATTATACCGAACATCGTTTCCGCCCCGTACAAGAAATTGCCGAAGCGAGCCGGATCGGCGTTGCAACCAACATTATCAGCGGGATCGCGGTTGGTTTTGAAAACACAGCCGCGCCGGTCATTGCGATTAGCATCGCGCTGTTGGCTTCGTTTGCCCTGGGCACCCGCACCGCCGAAACGCTCCAAGTCTCTAGCCACGCCGCTGGGATCTTTGGCACGGCGGTGGCGACCATGGGCATGTTGATGACGGCAGCCTTTGTGTTGGCGATGGACACCTTTGGTCCGATTGTCGACAACGCCGGTGGGATTGTTGAGATGGCAAACGCGCCGAAAGAGGTGCGTGATGGCACAGATGCGTTGGATGCAGCCGGCAATACAACCAAAGCGCTGACCAAAGGCTATGCGATTGGTTCGGCAGCGTTGGCAGCCTTCCTGCTCTTTAGCGCTTATCTAGACAAAGTAAAGTTGATCCAGATTGCCAAAGGGTTACCGGCAATTTCCTCGGTTGATCTCGGCAAGGTGCCAGTTTTCGTCGGCGCTTTGATCGGTGCGATGTTGGTCTTCCTCTTCTCAGCCTATGCCATTCGCGCCGTCAGCAATGTGGCTCAGGAGATCATCAAAGAAGTACGCCGCCAATTCAAAGAAATCCCTGGCCTGTTAGAGGGTGTACCGGGCGTCAAAGCGGATTATGCGCGTTGTGTTGATATCACCACCCGTGGTGCGTTGAGAGCCATGGTCTTGCCGGGCGCTTTGGCGATTGTTGTGCCCATTCTGGTCGGTTGGCTGTTGAAAGCGGAAGCCGCAGCGGCCTTGTTGATGGTCGGCACGATGACCGGCATTCTGTTGGCAACCGTCATGAACAACGCCGGTGGGGCGTGGGATAATGCCAAGAAATACATTGAGTCGGGTGCTTATGGTGGCAAAGGCTCCGAAGCCCACAAGGCAGCGGTTGTCGGTGACACGATCGGCGATCCGTTCAAGGATACGGCGGGTCCATCGCTACATGTATTGATCAAATTGCTGGCGACGATCACGCTGGTGCTCGCGCCGTTGTTTGTCTAGGCTAGCCCCGTTTGGTTTATAAATTCTAGCAAAGCTCGCCGGATCAGCATGATCCGGCGAGCTTTTTCGTTATAGAAACGATGCGCGTGTGCGTGCTAAAAATAATTCTCGCCGATCAACATTGAAATTAATGGCGTGGGTCAGCTAAATCTCAACTGCGCCGAGGGCCAGAAGCGCCGTGCGTTGCGCCGCTGTCAATCCTCGGATCCCCGTAATATTCATGCGTTCGTAGGGGCGGTCACGGCGGATGGTTTGGAGCGGCGCGCCACTGTGCAGATCCCAGAGCATGATCGTTCCATCATCGCCACAACTCGCCAGCTTTGTTCCATCGGGGTTGCGCCGCAGGGCCTGCACCGTCCCCTAATGGGCAGGGCGCACTTGCACACCACTCGCCACGTTGGATGTCCCACCAGCGCAGCATGCCGTCACCGCCGCCGCTGATCACCACTTCCGTGCCCGGTGAACTTCCCGGGCCCCAGGTCACAGCATAGACAAGGCCAGGATACCCACCAAGGGTGCTCACACGCGCCCCGCTCTGCACTTCCCACACGAACAACTCTCCCTCCTCTTTACCACTGCCACTCGCCGCCAGCCGTGTACCATCGGGGCTCCAGGCAAGGCTCGTGATCATGCTGCGATGGCCCGTCAATTGCTGGAGCAGCACACTCGTGGCAGCGTCCCATACATACACGATGCCATCATCACCCCCACCAGCCAACTGCGCGCCGTCCGGGCGCCAGGCGACAGGCCGGATCTTAGTCGGGAAGGCTTGTTCGGTCCACCTAGGCCGGTGCGCCTTTACATCCCACACCAACACGCCACGCCTGGATGTACCGCTGCCAGCCACTGTCTATCCGGACTCCAGGCCAGACCATAAAAGAAATTGGCTGGATCATCGGGGTGCTTTACGATGTCAATTACCCACGACTAAAGTTCGTGGGCTTGTCCCTGGCTCTACCGTCCGATAGGTCGGTAGCCGAGACATCAGGCTAATTGACATTAGCCCAGAAATATTTTTTGCGGCGTTGACATCGGCGTGGGCCGTGTGTCCACAAGCTTTGCAGAGGAATTCGCTTTGAGATTTTCGATTAGACGCTTCGATATGGCCACATGCAAAACAACGCTGGCTCGTGTAGGCGGGGTCAACAACCCCGAAGGGTACACCCGTCAGCTTTGCTTTGTATTCGATGAACAGTCTCAATTGTGCGAAAGACCAATTGCTCCGCTTGGCTCGATGCTCTTTGCCTTTAACTCTTGTCCGCGCCCGAATGTCAGTCAAATCTTCAACCGCGATTCCGCGCTTCGTGCGTGCAGCGTTAGAGACGAGTCGCTTGCTAATTTGGTGGTTAATGTCTTTTTGGAAACGAGATTGCTTGCGACGCAACTGCTTGAGTTTGCGGCGCGTGGATTTTGTGCCTTTGCTTTGCAATTCCTGGCGCAGCCGGTGGTGACGTTGGCGATTCTTTTCGACCACTTGCGAAGTCGATATATCACCGTCGTTGGTGACGGCAAGATTGGTTTCGCCCATGTCAATGCCAAGCCAACCATCCGGATCGGAGGGGTCCGGTTCTTCGATGTCACAAGTTTGGTGAAGATAAAACCCACCTTGCCGACAGATAAGATCGGCTTCACCCTGTGCGAACGCAAGCAAACGGCCTTGATGTGCGCCGATGACAAAGGGGATTCTAATCCGCCCATCTACTGTCCAAATCGAAACGAATTGTTTGTCAGTTGCCCAGGAGAGAATACGCGGATCGTAGGTAACGCTACCCAGTGGCCGAAATTCTCGTTTGGTCTCTTTGTCGAGCTTATAGGCATCGGCTACCTTAAAAGCGGCATGTTGTGCGATCTGCGCACCCAAGCCAAACTTTTCGCGCACCTCAAGATAGACTCGATCGCGCAAAGTACGCCGGCCAAAAACCTTCTCGTCCCAAGCGAGATCACTAATGTAATTGCAGGCCGCATTGACCTGGCGCATCGTTTTTTCCAGCGCTTGCGCTTGTTCTACCGTTGGTTTCAGCTTGACTTGGGCGATCAGTTTCATCACTATAGTATACCATATTTTCAGATGTTTGAGAAATTCAAGGAGCGACAAGTGAGCAATAGAATTCCAAAACGAGTACGTTTTGTGGCTATCCCTCCCACGAGTAAACATCGTGGGGTTCCCGCCGTATGATCCTGAAGTCGAATTCCACAGCCGGATGGCGTTATCCAACTCGCAGCTCGCCAACCAGCGGCCATTGGCGCTCCAACCGACGCCAAACACGACATTCTGGTGTCCACGGAGAAACCTACACAGCAGTATAACGAATAAACTTTACCACATTCCCGAAGTGAATTCAAAGAATAAATGATCCCAAACCAGGTGTGTTCGCTGGAACAATTGCAGGGGTTGCCTCCAGCGCTGATTATCACGGCCGAGAACGATGTGCTGCGTGATGAGGGTTGCGTATGGGCATAAGTTGATTGAGGCTGGTGTTGTCGTGACGGCGACGCGCTATCTTGGTGCCATCCACGACTTTGTCATGCTCAACGCCATCACGGGGACGCCAGCCGCGCGCGCCGCCATCGCCCAGGCCAGTGCGGCCCTGCGCAACGCGTTCGCGCGCTAAGACTAAGTTTTGTCCATGTGCAAGCAATTAATAAACAAGATATTATACGGTTATGTCATGTCTTTCTGTATTGTCTTTCTGTATTAAAGTCTCATGTTACGCAAGGCAACCCCACCCCCGCCCTCCCCTGGTAAGGGA
>JBBQBY010000198.1:0-11955 GCA_038318235.1 Caldilineales bacterium | reverse complement strand
GGGCCATCGGGCATCGCCGAGCGTTTGAACTGTTGCGAGAAAAAACGTTGATAAAAAAGCGTCAGCCAGCGCAAAATTTCAGTGACCGTATATTTGCCGTCAAACGCCTGTTGCGCCAGGAAAAAGACTTTGCGCGGGGCAAACGCGTAGCGCACGACGTAGAAGAGAAAAAAGTCATGCAGCATATACGGGCCGATGCTCACTTCAGTCTCTTGTTGGAGCGCATCGCCATCGCCCAGCGGCAGCAGTTCTGGCGTGATCGGCGTGGCATTGATGTCGCGCAACACGTCGGCGGCTGGTCCTGTGAACTCACTTTCCGCCGCCCATTCGATCAGATAGCGCACCAGTGTTTTGGGAACGCCAGCGTTGACGTGATACATCGACATATGGTCGCCGTTGAAGGTGGCCCAACCCAACGCCAACTCTGACAAATCGCCTGTACCAACAGCAAATCCGCCAATCTGGTTAGCCACATCCATCAAAATCTGTGTCCGTTCGCGCGCCTGAGAATTTTCGTACACGACATTATGCAGCGTATCGGGATGGCCAATATCCTGGAAATGCTGGCGAACCGCGTCGCGAATGGGGATCTCGCGCAACGTGACGTTGAGTAAATTCGCCAAGAGTTCAGCGTTGTTGCGCGTGCGCGATGTCGTGCCGAAACCAGGCATCGTGATGGTTACGATGCCTTTGTGCGGTAACCCCAAAATATCAAAAGCCCGAATCGTGACCAAGAGGGCCAAGGTGGAATCTAAGCCGCCCGAAAGGGCCAGCGAAACTTGCTTAGAGCCGGTATGTTTTAAGCGTTTGGCTAGCCCTGTGGCTTGCAGATTAAAGATCTCGCGGCAGTTTCTGGCGCGCTGTGCCGGGTCAGACGGTACAAACGGCGTCTGCGCCAGTACCGGTCGCTGCAAAATAGGCGCTGCGTTCGGTACTGCTAATTCTGCGGCAAGCTGGAATGTGATCGTCCGATGGGCTTGTGGGCGACCCGCCGAGGAGAAACTCTTATTTTTCAGGCGTTCATAGGTCAAGCGCTGCACATCAACATCCGCCACGGCGATCTGGGTCGCAAACTGAAAACGTTCAGTCTCAATCAACACTGCGCCATTTTCTGCGATCAGCGAATGCCCACCAAAGACCACGTCTGTCGTCGATTCACCTGGGCTTGAACCGGCATACAAATACGCGGCCAAACAACGGGCCGACTGTTGTTTGACCAAATCACGGCGATATTCCACCTTGCCCAGCAATTCGACGCTGGCCGACGGATTCAAGAGTACGGTCGCACCGGCTAGCGCCAGATCACCGCTGGGTGGGTTGACCGCCCACAAATCTTCGCAGATTTCAACGCCAAAAACGCAATCTGCTAGATTGCTGGCGCTAAAGAGCAAATCAACGCCAAACGGGACTTGCGCACCGTGCAGGTCAATCAAACTGGTCGTGCTGTGCCGCGCTGGCGTGAACCAACGTTCCTCATAATATTCATTCGTGTTCGGCAAATAGGATTTGGGGATAACCCCCAATACCCGATTCTCAGCCAGAAAGGCGGCGCAGTTATACAGGCGCCCGTCCACGACCAGCGGTAAGCCAACCACAATCGCCATCTGATAGCGCGCCGTTGCTGCGGCCAGCCGCTGCAGGGCTGCGCGCGTCTCGGCCAGCAATAATGCTTGATAAAAGAGGTCGGCGCACGTATAGCCAGTGACCGCCAGTTCTGGGAATAGGGCCAACTGACAACCGCGTTCCGCAATTTGCGCCATTGCCTCGATGATCTTTTCCGTATTAAATTTTACATCGGCCACGCGCAGTTCTGGGGAGATGACCGCTGTGCGTAGAAACCCCAGGACATTGAGCGATAACAGACTTGTATTCATTGTTTGCTCTTCCACAATTCCTAACCGGATAGAAATATGATGAGGCTATCGTTAAAGATCAATTGCGCTGGACCCCTCCGGCTCCCCTGCTGAGGGGGATTAAACCTAGCACAGAACGAACTATTTCTTCATCCGTCGCGTGACAGGATCCCGCCCAGCAGGCCTCGTGCGGTGAGACTTCGGCGTGAGCTCAGCCGAACGGGGGGAGAAGGTCAAAAAAAACAAAAGGTGTGGGAAAACTCCCACACCTTTTGTTACCAACGTTTCGTGTTACTAACGTTTAGCAACAGTTGTCAGTGAAAGCCCGCCTAAGCGCTAGGTTACCGATAACTGTTTACCACTAATCACCTATGAAGGCAGGCCGATTAGTAGTCTCGGCGTCCACCACCGCCGCCGCTGCCGCCACGGCGATCACCGCCGCCGCGTCCACCACCGCCGCCGCTGCCGCCACGGCTACCACCGCCGCCGCCGAAGCCGCCGCCGCTGCCGCCACGGCTACCACCACCGCCGCCGCCGCCATAGCCGCCACCACCGCCGCGGCTGCCACCACCGCCGCCGCCACGACTACCACCGCTGTCCCCAAAGGAACGTTCGCGGGGTGGGCGGGCTTCGCTCACGGTAATGTTGCGGCCACTTACTTCGCGATTGTTTAACTTCTGAATCGCTTCTTGTGCCGCTGCTTCGGTTTCCATTTCGACAAAGCCAAAGCCCTTCGATTGGCCGCTGTCACGATCGGTGATCAGCGCGACCGAAGCGACCGGCCCAATTTCGGAAAACAGCGTATGAAGTTGATCCTCGGTTGTCGCGTAGTTCAAGTTGCCCACATAAAGTTTCTTGGTCATGAATATCCCTTTCCAGATAATCCAGCGTTCCTGCTCTATTGTAGTGATAGAGCCGAGTTGAGTAAAACAGCATATAGGGCTAAAGACATTCACGACCGGGCGAGAAACGACCATCTCTACAGAAACTGAGGAAAAGGTCTTGATGGCCATTGACAAACCGAACAGAGAGCTGCTTTAACCTATTTCATCAGTATACCATACTTACCTTAATTTAAACAAATTTCTATCTATATCACTCCTCTGCGTAATCGAGTCTTTCTAGGCGTAATTTTCCTTGACCAATCTCATAAATGCGGTACAATGATGGCAATTAGCAAGATCATCCGCGCGCTGGCAACCTATCATGGCTGACGCAACGATTGTGAATTAATGGCTCCCATCCGTGAAAATGAACTTATAAAATGTATCTATAAATGTATCTTTTGTCCTGAATTTTGCCTAGTGAATTATTGTGTTTGAGCCGGTCTGCACCGCGTTTTTGCCGGTGTTTGGCGTGAATGTAGGCCAATCGCTGAACAGCGTTTTGTCACGTTTGGTGGCTGACTACATGTGGAAGAAGAGCATCAAAATTTATTTGGAGAAAATCTTTTGATTGACATCGCACAACTTAAAACCATTGATCAGGTGCAGACCCTATTGGCCAGTTGCCATTATGTGTGCGACCGCAGTCTGGCGACCACGATTTTTTTGGCTCTGAAATTACAAAGACCACTCTTCTTGGAAGGTGAAGCGGGCGTTGGTAAGACTGAAATTGCCAAAGTGCTCGCCCTATTGCTATCGAGGCCTTTAATTCGGCTTCAATGTTATGAAGGATTGGATGTCAACACTGCGGTCTATGAATGGAACTATACCCAACAGATGCTACAAATTCGCCTGCTCGAAGCGGCCGGCGACGTGCAGATCGAGACAGCGCGGCGCGAACTGTTCAGTCCGCAATTTTTGCTGAAACGGCCCCTTTTGCAAGCGTTAGAGTCCGTTGATGGCCTGGCGCCCGTACTTTTGATTGATGAACTGGACCGCGCTGATGAGGAGTTTGAAGCTTTTTTGCTTGAGGTGCTTTCCGATTTTCAGATCACGGTGCCGGAACTGGGGACGATTAAGGCGACCACGCCACCAATTGCGATTATCACCTCGAACCGGACGCGTGAGATTCATGATGCGCTCAAGCGGCGCTGTCTCTATCACTGGATTGATTATCCTTCTTTCGAAAAAGAATATGGCATTGTGCTGATCAAAGCGCCCGAGGCTCCCGAAAAATTGGCCCGGCAAGTGGTGACGTTTGTCCAAGAATTGCGCCGCGAAGATCTGTATAAATTGCCGGGCGTCGCTGAGACGCTGGATTGGATCACGGCTTTGGTCGCGCTGGATCAGGAGACTTTGACCGAAGAAATTGTCAACGATACGTTGGGTGCGCTGCTCAAATATCGGGATGACATTCAACAAGTGCAGAGATCGTCGATGCGTCCGATTCTAGAGCGCGTGCAGGTGATGGTGTAGGGATGGACCAGACAACCGAACAAGGCAATTTACTCCGCAACTGTGTGCTCTTTGGGCGGCTGTTGCGCGCGCTAGGCGTAGAGATCACACCCACCCAGATCCTTGATCTGGTCGAAAGTTTGAAATATATTGAGATCGGGAATCGTCAGGATTTTAAGAACAGCGCGCGCACTGTGTTGATCAGCCGCCAAGAACATTTGGCGCTGTTTGACGAAGCCTTTGACCTCTTCTGGCAGGCGCGCGCGGCGAATGAATTAACTGATCTCGATTTGGGCAAGTTGTTGCGCAAACGGCGCAAACCACAAACGCAACAGGTGGTCTATCGGGCGCAGCAGCCACAAGATGCGGATAGCGAACAGGATCCTGAGCCAAAAATTGAGCGCATTTACACCTACAGCAACCAGGAGTTACTGCGGCAGAAGGATTTTGCGCAACTGGATGCCCACGAACTAAGCGCTGTGAAACGCATGATGTTAAAAACGGTCTGGAATTTAGAGCCCCGGCGCACCCGGCGCACCGTACGCGCGGCGCGTGGCCGCCAGATTGATCTGCGCCACACTATGCGCCAGAACTTACGCCATGGTGGCGAATTTTTGCGCCTGGCGCGGCGTGAACGTAAATTTAAGCGGCGACCGATTGTCGTGATTTGTGATATCAGTGGCTCAATGGAACGTTATTCACGTGTGCTGCTGCAATTTATCTATGTAGTGACCAGCCGCTTGGACCGGGTGGAATCGTTTGTCTTTGGCACTCGCTTGACCCGCATCACCCGTCAATTGCGCACGCGTAACATTGATCAAGCCTTGCGCGATGCCAGCGCAACAATTGTAGACTGGGCAGGCGGCACGCGCATTGGCGAATCGATTCGCACTTTTAATTATGAATGGGCGCGCCGGGTGCTTAATCAGGGGGCCGTCGTGCTGATCATCAGCGACGGCTGGGATCGCGGGGATGTCGATCTGTTGGCGCGCGAAATGGATCGGTTACACCGCAGTTGTCATCAATTGATCTGGCTGAATCCACTGCTCGGCGATGCGGATTATCAGCCATTGGTGCGCGGTATTCAGGCCGCCATGCCATATATTGATGATTTTTTGCCGGTGCATAATCTGGCAAGTCTGGAACAACTGGCGGCGCTGTTGGCCGCGCAGAGTTGAATTTTCAAATCTTTGAATTTAAAGGCAAGCAGTTTTATGATCGTTCTCGATGGCGCTTATGGCGAAGGGGGTGGACAAATTCTGCGTACGGCGTTGGTGCTCAGTTTGTTGACTGGTCAGCCGTTTTGCATTGAAAATATCCGGCGCGGGCGATCTGATCCAGGGCTGAAAGCGCAACATTTGCATATTGTCAATGCGCTTTTGCAGATGAGCGATTCAGCGGCAGATGGGTTGAAATTGGGCGCACAGACTTTATCCTTTGCGCCGGGGCAATTACAGGGCGGCGTCTATGCACAAGCGATCGGCACCGCCGGGGCGATTCCACTCTTTCTGCAAACCATTCTGCCCGCCGCTATGTTTGCTGATAGCTCGACGACGTTCACCGTCACGGGCGGCACCGACGTACGCGGGGCGATGACGATGGATTTCTGGCTGACTGTGATTCTGCCCTTTCTCCAGCCCTATGCGCACCGTCTGGAACTCCAAGTCAAGCAATATGGCTTCTATCCTGCTGGCGGTGGCGAAGTGAAACTGCGCGTGGCCCCGCGTATGGACCAAAACAATTGGCGAGAACGCCGCACGGAATGTCCACCCCTCACCATTCTGGCGCGCGGAGAATTGCAACGCGTGCGCCTCTTCTCGGTCGCGGCCCAGGAACTAAGCGGACGGCGTGTGGCCGAACGGCAGGTCAGCGGCTTTCGGAAAACAGTTAAAGTCGACAAGTTGGCGATCAAAACAAGCTATGTGGATGCCTTTTCACTGGGCTCCTCGGTGACCGCCGTTGCCGAATACGAACATACACGTTTGGGCGCGGATAGTTTGGGTGAAAAGACCAAACCCGCTGAAATGGTCGGCCAGGCGGCGGCGCAACGCTTACAGGGCGAAATGAGCGGGACCGGCGTCGTTGATCTTCATACGGCTGATAATCTGCTGGTGTGGGCCGCGCTCTTTGGCGGCAGTTACACCTTTGCACAGATGACCGGCCATATTGAAACCAACGCCTGGACGATCGAGCAATTCTTACCCGGTGCGTTGAAGATCGAAGGAAACCGTGTGATTGGGCTGCCACCTAATGCAGTGGACTAGCACTAGGTGGCAGCCCAATCACATCACCCTCATGGTCGCGCTTCGAGCACCATATTGAAAGGTGTCTCGGTGGCGCGGCGGAAGCGGGTGAAGCCGCCTTGTGTTACCACCTCGCGCAGTTTTGCTTCGCCAGCCTGGGCGCCTAAGGCTAGACCAACCTCTTGGCTCAGTGAAGACGGTACGCAGACCATCGTGGAGGCGGCATAGTAGATGCGGCCGACCGGATTCAGGTTGCCAGCCAGGTCGTCCTGCGCGTTTGGTTCGACAATCATCCATGCCCCGTTTGTGTTCAAGGTTTCTCGCACATGCGCCGATGCACCGACGGGATCGCCCATGTCGTGTAGGCAGTCAAAGAAGGTCACCAGATCGTAATTCGTGCCTGGGTAGTTTTTGGCCACGGCGACATCGAAGGTAACATTCGCAACGCTGGCGGCTTTAGCCAGGTCACGCGCATGGTCGATCGAGGGTTGATGATAATCAAAACCGAAGAAGTGGCTATTGGGGAATGCTTGCGCCATCACAATCGTCGAGACGCCATGACCACAACCCACATCAGCCACTTTTCCACCGGCCTGCAACTTGGCGGTGACGCCATCCAGTGCCGGTAGCCAGCCAGAGACCAGATTGGCGCGATAGCCAGGGCCAAAGAATTTCTCCGTCCCGCAGAAGAGACAATTGCAGTGCTCGCCCCACCCAAGCCCTTTGCCGGTACGAAAAGCCTCGGTCATGCGCGGGATGTCGTTGTAAATCGACTGGAGAATGTGAAAGCCGCCCGTCATCATGGCCGGACTATCGGGATTGGCGAAGACCATAGCCTGTTCGGGCGTCAGATGAAAGGTCTTGGCGGCCGCGTCATATTCGATGTAACCAGACGCTGCCTGCCCCGCCAGCCATTCGCGCACATAACGTTCCGCCGTGCCTGAGCGTTCGGCGAGTTGCTGCGAAGTGAGCGAACCGCCCGCAGCCAGCGTCTTGTACAGACCGAGTTGATCACCGATGATCACACTAGCGCCGATAAAGGCGGCCCCTAATTCCGTGACCATTTTGCCTAACAATGCATTGAGTTTTCCTTCGTCCATGATCGTTTCTCCTTTATGTTGTTTATGTCGAAAATAGTAAACACTTTCTCTAGAATGCCGGTCCGATTCGTTGGCGAGGGAAGCAACCAATCGTTGAACCTATTGCAATATTTCCACCCAGCGTTCCTCCATTGCTGATTTTCTAGCCGCTGCGATGATTTCCTCGGTACGCAAACCATCGGTCAAGGTTGGCAGGTGAGGAACGCTTTGATGTGCTGCATCGCCGCTCTGTATGGCAAGGACAAAATCAGCAATCAGCCGATTCCATGTGTGCTGCATCAGATCTACCCCAGCGCATACTTGCTCGCTTTCCGGGATTGCTAGCACGATCGGTTGATCGTCATCGGCGCGTTGGCGTGTAACTGTTTGGCCCCCATCGTTGATTATCAGCGTGCCTTCATCGCCGATTAACGTGAGCCGCCACTCGTCTTGTCCAGCGGTGGGCGTGATGTAAAAGTCACCGAGCACACCGTTGGTTAGTTCCGCCAGATGCAGGGATCGCCCACCATCAAACAGAAAATCGCCATCCTGCTTGATCGTTATCGGCGTAATTCGGCTGACAATACGCGTGAACTCGCTGCCGGTGAGAAAGCGCGCTTTGTCAAAGTCATGACTTAGACCCTCGCCCAGCGTGCCGTTGGCGATATCCATCCGCACCATCCACGGCCGGGCCGCCGCGAAATCTCGCGTCGTTATCCGGAAGTGCCATACGCTACGCACGTCGCGGATCGCCCCGATCTGACCTTCCTGCACGGCACGCCAAGCAGCTTGATAGGCTGGCGCATAGCGCCAATTGAAACAGGTGGCTGTCACCGTTTTGGCTGATCGTCCAGCATTCACGATTACCTGCGCTTCGGCTACACCCACACTGATTGGCTTTTCGACAAGAACATGACAACCTTGTGCCAAGGCGCTTAAGACCGGTTCACGGCGGAGCATTGGCGGTGTAGCGACGCTGATCACATCGACCTTGCTCTGTTCGATCAGATCCTGCCAATCGTCATAGACCTGTAACTCAGGTTGCTTCAGCCGACCGGCCAATGCCTCGGCACGGGCGCGACTGCGGCTCCAGAGTGCGGACACGGTCACATTGGGTAACTTGGCATAGGCAGCAACATGGCTTTCGGCGGCCCAGCCTGCGCCGAGAATACCGACACGTAGTTTTTCTACCATTAGAGTTTATTCCGATTGATTATTTGGATAGCAAAACAGCGCCAGATCGGTCTTGTAGGTGCGGTTTTTAACCGCACAAGGCTGGATTGACCAAGATTGTGCGGTTTTTAACCGCACCTACAAATGCACAAAATTAAATCGGAATAAGGTCTATTACTCAATCCCCTATTGCTTATTAATTTCCAGCCTCAAATCGAGAATATCAGTGACCATACCAGGTTCGATCAGTTGACTGTACTTCTGCCAAAAAGCCTGCATTTCGGGTTGCGTCTCCCACTTGCTCCAGAACTGCTCCATCTCGGCAAGGTTTTCAAATTCGAATTCGCCGATGGTCGTATCAGAGACGCCGGTTCTAGGCGTGTGTAAGCGAACTGCATGGGGAAACTGGGCGCGCACAAACTCTTCTTTGAGTAGAGAAACCGCTGCTTCGAGCTTGTCAACTTGATAATGTACCGTAATGCGTTGAACGATCATATGACTTCCTCTCATGAATAAAAACAACCTTTGTTTATGCGACCCGAGCATACTCGGCACCGAAAAGCTCTGCCTTTGCAGGTAGATCACATATTAAGCGGAAATGCTTCAGAGATTTGCTTGTGCTATACTATGCGGGCATGACGCTGTCCAGATCAAGTGCCTTTTGTGTCCAAAACGTAGACACTTTCCAGTTTTGGGATAAATTGATTGAAGAAGGAGCCCCCTTGAGCCACCCATTTGGCGATCTCTTAAGTCAACACCTGCACCGTAAGCATGGATTGAGCCAATCCAGATTGGCGGAAGGCATCCTGCAAGACCCATCGATCATTGGCAAAATGTGCAAGGGGCAGCGGCTCACCGGCCCGCAGGCGCGTGAACGGGTGCGGGCGATCATCGGTTGGCTGCGCGAACAAGCTGTGCTTATGACGGTAAGCGAAGCCAACCAGTTGTTCGTCTCAGCAGGGATGGCACCACTGAGCAAGTATGAACCTGCGGAGCAAGCTCTCTTACAGCAACTAGATGAGCAATCCACGCCCGCACTCACCTCAGCCAAAGCCACGCTCCGGCGCACAAACTTGCCAGCACCGCTCACCAGCTTCGTTGGACGCATACAAGAAACGGCTGAAGCTGCCCAACTTATCTCTGTCAAACGTCTGGTCACGCTGACCGGGGCAGGGGGCGTTGGCAAAACTCGTCTGGCATTGGAGGTGGGCAAGCGCATGCTGACTTCACCCTCGCTACCGCTTGTAGAATTCTCAGATGGGGTTTGGTTTGTCGAATTGGCCGCATTAGCAGCGGGCGATTTGAGCGCAACACTGGTTGTGCAGGCGATTGCTCGGCTCTTTAACCGCACGGAGCAGGCGACCCACACCACCCTGAACGCGCTAGAGGAGTATCTTGCCGACAAACATCTGCTACTAGTACTCGATAACTGTGAACATTTGGTGGATGCCTGCGCGGCAATCTGCGAACGTCTGCTGCATCATTGTTGGCAGTTGTATATCCTGGCCACGAGTCGCGAGGAACTGCGGATTCCTGGCGAAATTATCTACCCGGTATTGCCGCTGGCGCTGCCCAGCCCGCTGGTGCACGCGCCAGAACAGGTACTGGCGTGTGCCGCGGCGCAACTCTTTGTGGACCGGATGAACGCAATGTCGCCCCTGTTGAAAACTCAGGCAGCCGAGATCGCTACCCTGGCCCGCATCTGCCGCCAACTCGATGGCATTCCGCTCGCACTGGAACTGGCCGCACCGCTTACGCGCAACATGTCGTTGGCCGAGATTGCCACCCAACTGGACAATCAGATGGCGCTGTTGACCAACGGCTATCGCACGGCCATCCCGCGCCACCAGACGATGCACAGTGCATTGGTCTGGAGCTATCGGCTCCTGGCGCCAGATGAACAACAATTGCTAGTTCGACTTGTGGTCTTTGTCGATGGTTGGACACTGGCGGCGGCCAAGGCGATCTGTGCTGATAATCAGATGGCGAACATCGCTGCCCTCCTCAACCAACTGATCGCCAAATCGTTGGTGTTCGTAGAAACCCAAAATGGCGAGCGGCGTTATCGCTTGTTGGAACCTGTGCGGCAGTTTGCGCAGGCTCAGTTGAGCGTCAGCCGAGATCAGGAAGTGATCCGGCGTCGTCACGCCGATTATTTTCTTTCCCTGGCAGAAAAAATGGATCAGGCGCGTGACACGCTCCAGGAACGCGAGTGGTTGCAAAGATTGGAGCCAGAACGCAATAATTTGCGGGCAGTCAATCACTGGGCTTTTGAACACAACGAAGCCGAATTGGCCCAACGATTCAACGGTTTCCTATGTGCCTTCTGGATCTATTCCAGTAGTATATCCGAGGCAAGCCACTGGTTGGAAGGGGCATTATCGTTGCAAAGACCCGAAAACCACTCTGTGCGAACGCCCCCTGCGCTGATAGCTGAGGCAGATGCATTGAATACAGCCGGTCATGCCGCCGCATTGTCATACAATTTCGCCAGAGCCCAGATTTTATTCGAACGTGAGTTGCAGCTGCGTATAGGGCTTGATGACCAAAGAGGGATTGCCAACGCTCTACGTGGGATTAGCTTCACCCTAATGCTGAGTAACAATAACTTGGACCAAGCGCAACAATACAGCGACCAAGCCTTAGAGATTTGTCGTGCTGCGCAAGATACATGGGGCATTGCTTGGTCATTGTTTGACCTCGGCTATCTGGCATTGGTGCGCGGTGATCTGACCACAGCGCAAACACTGCTGGAGGAGGCTCTACCAAAGTTACAGGAACCAGGGATCAACTTTGGCGTTTTCCGCGCGCTGCTTGCGTTGGGACATGTGATGCGTGCCGCGAATAACAACCATCAAGCGCTCGGTTTTTATGTAGATGCGCTACGCCTGCAATAACAGATGCACTATGTCCAGCATATGGCCGACGGACTGGAAGGATTGGCGAGCATTGCGGTCTCTGTGCAGGATCCGTTGCGGGCTGTAAGGCTCTTTGGGGCTGCCCATGTGCATCGTGAGTCGATTGCCATGACGCGCCCATATCACCAGGCGGCGGACTACGAACGTTCTATCGCATTGACACGTAGCCAACTCGACGACGCGGCATGGGATGCCGCCTGGGCGGCTGGTTGCGCCATGCCGCTTGAGCAGGCGGTCGAGTATGCGCTGGCCGCGTGATCATCTACCTCTATTAGCAAGTTGGGTGCTTGCTGTCGGTAAATTTGCAACGGCATGCGTAACAACGGCATGCGTAACAACGGCATGCGTAA
>JBBQBY010000197.1:0-11994 GCA_038318235.1 Caldilineales bacterium | reverse complement strand
GAAGTCTCGGACAACCCCGACTTATCATACAAATCTGGACTGAAACAGTTTGAGGACATTGAGGATATTTCGATTGTCGCGGCACCAGGTTCGATGCATCCCTATGGCACTGAGGATGAGCGCGAGGTCGCCGACAGCATTAGCAATCTGCTCATCGCACACGCCCAAAATATGCGCTATCGGATCGCGGTACTCGACAGCGCCAAGGGCCAGAGCATTGCCCAGATACGTAAGATGCGCGCCAAAATGGACTCTAAATATGCCGCCCTTTATTATCCCTGGGTCCGCATCTTTGACCCAATCACACGCGATGACGCCCTGTTGCCGCCCAGCGGTTTTGTCGCCGGCATTTATGCCCGCAACGACATCACCCGCGCAGTCTGGAAAGCCCCGGCGAACGAAGTGGTCAACCTGGCACTGGGTTTCGAGACCTTCCTCAACAAAGCGCAACAGGATGTGCTCAACCCAGAGGGGATCAACTGCTTCCGCTTCTTCGAGGGGCGCGGCATGCGGCTGTGGGGGGCGCGCACGATTAGCTCGGACCCAGAATGGAAATATGTCAACCTGCGCCGCTACTTTATCTACTTGGAACGCTCGATTGATCGCGGCACCCAGTGGGCGGTTTTTGAACCCAACGGCGAGGCCCTATGGGCTAATGTACGCCGCACCATCGAAGATTTTCTGCTCAACGAATGGATGATGGGTGCGCTGCTGGGCGACAAGCCGGAAAAAGCCTACTTCGTCAAGTGTGATCGCACTACGATGACCCAAAACGATCTGGACAATGGGCGGCTGGTCTGTCTGATCGGCGTGGCACCACTGCGCCCCGCCGAGTTTGTCATCTTTCGCATCGGCCAGTGGACCGGCGACCGAAAAGTGTAACGATTTTGGATTTGTGATTTACGAAATTAAGGACAAAACTTGTTGCTTCACTCTTTCAATTTCAAGAGTAGCGAACATCTTCTCCGTCCAACAATCCCTCGTAAATCGTCAATCCAAAATCATAAATTCAAGGAGGACTTATGGCCGTCTTACGCGACCGCCCGTATGTACAATTTAACTTTCTGGTCGATCTTGGCACGGGCAACACCGATGGCCCCGAGGCTGGTTTTCAAGAATGCAGCGGCATCGGCATGGAAGTCACCGTATCCGAATATCGCACCGGCAATGCCAAAGAGAACAGCGTGATGAAGATCACAGGGATGAACAAATCGACTGACATTACGCTTAAACGTGGGGTGATTGGCTCGTTGAACCTCTACCAGTGGCTCAACGACATCCGTAATGGCGACCAAAAGGCCTTGCGCACGGTCACGGTGCAATTGCAAAACGAAGATCACACGGCAACGGTGATGACCTGGAAGCTGCTGCGCGCCCGCATTATTAAAGCCACCTTTGGCCCCTTCAACGCCAAAGGCACCGACGTTGCTATGGAAGAGATGGTGTTGGCCTACGAACGGTTGGAGATGGAGTGATGACTTTGATCCGTCGTTGCCTGCCCGGCATCCGTTTTCAAACCCAGCCCGCGCCACTCGACGAAGCGCTGCCACGCATGGACATTGCGGTCTTTGTCGGTTTTGCGCTGCAAGGTGAATTAAATCGCCCTACCGTGGTCGAAAGCGTCGATCAGTTTGTGGCCTTCTTTGGCGAAGATGTGCCATTGGCTTGGGATGCAGAACGGGGTGAAGTGGTCTACGGTTATCTGGCTTCCGCCGTGCGCGCCTTTTTTCGCAACGGTGGGCGACGTGCCTGGATCATCCGTGTCGCAACGCCGGCGCCAGATCAAACGCCAGTTCAGCTAGATCAATGGGACGCAGCGCTCTTTCTCGACCCGCGCCTGGCCGAGACCAGCGTGGAGCAGTTGCTAACCGAGGCCACCTATCTGCGCTACCTGGGCAGCGATCAGACGCAGCCACTGACAGGCATTCACGCGGCGCTGGAAGTGGAGGAAGCGACGATCATTGCCGTGCCGGATGCCGTGCATGTGGGCTGGCGACTGGCAGCAACACCCTTGCCAGCGCCACCCCAACTGGTCACGTTGCCCGCCCCAACCGACGCCAATCGTGGTGAATTTCTCAGTTGCGCCATTCGGTCGGTAGCAATGCCCCTATTAACGTTGGCGGATGAGCCGGTGGAGAAGCGGGTTTTTCTGCGCGATGCTAGTGTTGATACGTCTTTTCCCCTGCGCTGGCAGATGCCGCCAGATAGTGTCCCGCAAAAAACGGTCGTGCGTTTCGTGCTGCAAGAAGCAACGCACCCCGACTTTAGTGATGCGACGCCAATCTATACAGTTGAAATACTCTATCCAGAGCAAGTCGGCGTCGTTATAGACGCTCGGATCGAAGAGAAGATTATCTATGGCCGTAGTTTGGGGGATTATTACTATCGGGTGCGCGCCGAGGTCAACGGCAACCGTAGCGCGTGGTCGCTGGGGTTGGCGGTGCGCATTGCGCCCAAAACTGACGCAGTCTACAAGCCGAGCAAGCAATATGCCAACGCCGTTTTGGTGGCTGTCCAGCAGGCGCTCTTACGGCTCTGTGCCGCCCGCGCTGATCTCTTTGCCATTCTCGCCCTGCCGGCCCACTACCGGGCAGCAGAGGCGATTGACCACGCCGAAAACCAATTGCAGCTGAGTAGTAGCAATGCGGTTAACGCCGCTTGGCGCAGCTATGGCGCGCTCTACCATCCCTGGCTGATCGGGCATGAGGAGAATCGTCCGGCAGAACTGCGTCGCACGCCACCCGATGGGGCAATCTGTGGCATTTTGGCGCAACGCGCCTTGCAGCGCGGCGGCTGGATTGCCCCCGCCAATCAGCCGCTCCAAGCGGTGATCGGCCTGACGCCGCCGCTTGCGCGCCAGCAATGGCTGCGTTTGCAAGCAGCCCAGGTCAACCTGATCCGCCAGGTGCCGCGTGATTTTCTGTGCATGA
Organism: Caldilineales bacterium; assembly: GCA_038318235.1. GTDB lineage: Bacteria > Chloroflexota > Anaerolineae > Caldilineales > Caldilineaceae > JAPLGZ01. The sequence goes on along the minus strand of JBBQBY010000197.1, from coordinate 9,064 downwards.
GCGCCGACACGTTGAGCAATGACCCCGATCTGCGTCCGATCAATGTGCGCCGGTTGTTAAGCTTATTGCGGCGGCTGGCCCTGCGCGAAGGGACGCGTTACGTGTTCGAGCCGAATGATGATTCGTTTCGCCGCATGGTGCAGCGCAATTTTGAAGCACTGCTCGAACAGCTTTTTCTGCGTGGTGCCTTTGCCGGCAAGTCGGCTCGCAGCGCCTATCAGGTGGTGACTGAGCGGACGCTCAATCCGCCGACCAGCGTGGAACAAGGGCGCTTCATCATCGAACTGCGCGTCGCTCCCGTCCAGCCGCTCACCTTTCTCACGGTGCGCTTGGTGCAGACTAATGAGCGCTTATTGGTAAATGAGGTTAGGTGAGTTATGGCAAACCCTGCCCATGATACGGTGATTCAGCCTTTTACGGCCTTCAACTTTGCGGTTGAGATTGACCTCAGCGAACAGGCCCAAGGCGGGACAAAACTGTGCAACGCCGCTTTCGCTGAATGTGATGGCTTGGAGATGAACATGGAAGTTAAAACGCTGCGCCAAGGGGGCGACAACGGTCGCCAGATCCGCCTGGCCGGGCCGCTCACCTTTGGCACGCTCACGCTGAAGCGCGGGCTGACGGCGTCATTTGATCTGTGGGATTGGTTTAACGACACCTTACTCAACCCCAGCCTGCGCGCCAAAGCGGAAGTGGTGCTCTTTGCGGCCGATGGTCAGACAGAACGGGTTCGCTTTCTGCTCAAGCGTTGTTTGCCGCTCAAACTCAAGGCCCCGCCGCTCAACGCCAAAGATGGCATGGTGGCGATTGAGGAGATGCAGATAGCCTATGAATCGTTACAGTTGAAAAAACCGGGGACGTGATATGTCAGAACCAATCCAAGTGGCCAAGGCGGAATTGCGAGCCTTGAAGCCCGATGGCAACGAAATGGATCCAAAACATCGGGTGCAGGTGCAATTCAACCCAGAATCGCTCAAGGTTAGCTATGCCAACCAGATTGCCCAGCCCGAAACCGGCAACCAGCCGCGCAAAAAAAATGCACGCGATCAAAAATCGACCTCATCCATTCAATTTGTCGGCAAAGGTACAACTAAGTTAAGTGTAACACTCTGGTTTGATGTCACCGGCGAATTGGCAGAAGCCAAACGCAGCGAGACCGACGTTCGCCAATTGACCAAGGATGTCGCTTTTTTTATTACACCCAAAGCGGCGGACGACGACCCAAAGAAATATATCCCACCGGGCGTACGTTTGCTCTGGGGCACCTTTAAATTCGATGGCATCATGGAATCGCTGGAGGAGTCGCTCGAGTTTTTTAGCCCAGAGGGCAAACCCTTGCGCGCCAGTGTGACGATCAACCTGACCCAGCAAGAGATTCAGTTCGGCTTTAACGAGGAGTTTAACAACCAACCAGGCCGCAACGATCGTCCTGCACCTGGCACACGTCCGCTTATACCGGCGCCCACCAACGGCACATTGCAGGGCATGGCCGATCAACGTGGGGTGGGCAACAATTGGCAGGCGATTGCCCAGGCCAATGGCATTGAAAACCCACGCCAGTTGACGCCAGGACAGTTGATTGATTTCCGGGCAGGACGCCAGTAGGGAGGCAAGCATGGCCGTTGTGATCAACGAATTTGAAGTAATGCCCGCCGAACAAGCAAAGCCCGCCGCGGCCAATCCGCCGGCCACAGGAGCTTCCGAACCGCCACCCTTGACGCCGCAAGAGTTGGCGGACCTGGTGCGGCGGCAGTTGGAACGCGCGGCGCGCGTCTGGGCGCATTGAGGGGCGTAACCCCTAAACCAAAGGATGGCGTTTGATGGCAGAAACCAGCGGTGCTCGCTCCGCACGACCGACGCTCAATCTCGCTGGCCAGGATAAAGCCGCGTTGGCCGATGGCTTGCTACACCTGATGATTAGCGAAGATCTGCACGGGCTTTATGCTTGCGAGGCGCTTTTCAACAACTGGCAGAATGGTGATCATCCCTACTTTGACCGGCGCGTCTTCGATTTTGGCAAAGCCTTCAAGGTCAAACTAGGCGCAGACGCCAACACCACGCTCTTTGATGGGCGCATTATGGCTTTGGAGGCCGAATTTCCCGAAGGCGAAGCAGCCCGCCTGCGTGTGTTGGCCGAAGATCGCTTTCAAGACCTGCGCATGACCCGGCGCACGCGCACTTTTAGCGATGTAAGTGATGCCGATCTCATGCGTCAGATTGCCGGCGAGCATGGCCTGACCACCGATATCAACCTGAACGGGCCAACCCACAAGCTGCTGGCCCAGGTTAATCAGAGCAATCTGGCCTTTCTGCGCGAACGGGCGCGGGCGATCGACGCCGAACTGTGGATGGACGGCAGCCAATTAATTGCCAAGCAGCATGATGATCGCCCGCAAACTACGCTCAAGTTGAGCTACCAGGATCAATTGCGCAGCTTTACGGTGTTGGCTGATCTCTCGCACCAACGCACAAGCGTCACGGCTAGCGGTTGGGATGTGGCTGGCAAGAAGGCTTTGAAATACGAAGCCACCGACCAAGTGATCCGCAGCGAACTGGGCAATGATGAGAGCGGCGTTGCGATCTTGCAGGCCAAATTGGGGGCGCGCAAAGAGGCGCTGGCCCATACCGTGCCACTCACCAGCGACGAAGCACAAGCGGAAGCGGAGGCCTTTTTCAAGCTGAATGCCCGGCGCTTTGTGGTGGGGCGCGGCGTCGCCGAAGTTGACGCGCAACTCCGTGCCGGTAATCGGGTCGAATTGCTCAACCTGGGCAAACTCTTTAGCGGCACCTATTACCTGTGTGAAGTCCGCCACATCTTTGATGCGCGTGGCTTGCGGACGGAATTTATCGCCGAAAGAGCAGGGATTGGGAAAGTTTGATTGACGATTTTTGATTTATGAGGTAGCTGCGTCAATGTTGTTACTTCTGCTTTCGACGATGCCGTGTAGAAAGCAGAAGTAACGATGACGTCCCTACAACCTCGTCAATCGTCAATCAAAAATCGTCAATCGTAAATCCAAAATCAGGAATTCTATGTTCACCAAATCACCCGCCGAACTGATGAGCGATGCCCGTCTGCCTGTGGGGTTGGGCGGCCACTGGTATGGCGTCTACCCAGCATTGGTCAGCGACATCAAAGACCCGGATAACCAAGGGCGCGTCAAGATCACTTTGCCCTGGACACCCGACACCGATGGCGCGCGCTATGAAGCCTGGGCGCGGCTGGCGACCCTGATGGGCGGCAACAACCGGGGTAGTTGGTTTATCCCTGATGTTAACGACGAAGTGTTAGTCGCCTTTGAGGGTGGCAACCCCAAACGGCCTTACATCGTTGGCTGTCTGTGGAATGGGCATGATAAGCCAGCCGCGACGATGGACGGCGCGGGTAAGAACGATCAAAAAGTGCTGCGCTCGCGCAACGGCGTAAAGGTGACGCTGGACGACCAGGACGGCCAAGAGCAGATGATCTTGGAAACGCCCGGTGGCCAGAAGATCACGCTCAAGGATGGGCCGGGCGCAATCGAAATTGTCGACAGCAACGGCAATTCGCTCAAGTTGGAGACCAGCGGCGTTACGGTCAATAGTGCTGGCAAAGTGACGATCAGCGCCAGCCAGGTCGAGGTAACAGCCTGTATGGTCACGGTTAACGCTGGCATGTCCAAGTTTAGTGGCGTGGTCCAGGCCGATACTGTGATCACCAATACCATCATTGCCGCCACCTATACACCGGGCGCTGGCAATATCTGGTAGACCGATGAATTTTACTTAATCAACTAGTGGGTAGATCTATGGAACCTTTACTGACACCCCCTGTGCAATGGGTAACGGCGTCGCCGTTTTGGACGGGGGCAGCTGGCGCCGATGAGGCTAGCGAGCGCGCGACCTTTCGCCAACCCGCACTTTTGCGCTTTGCCACCGACAGCTTTATGCAAGACTTTATAGCCATGCTCGCGTCCAACCCGGCGCAGATCACGCAATTGCGCGCGCGCTATGAAACCTGGCGTAAACCGGGTGCGGTGCAAGAGCCACCGCCACGCTCGTTGATCGAGCTGGTGCGCGGGCGCCAAAATGGGACAGGGTTGGCGCGACCAGGTCTTACGCGTCCAGCCGCAATCACTGCGCCGCCCGCCACCACCCAGCTCAAGCTCTATCAACCGGCGCACCAACGCTATTATCTAGTGACCGGTTGCCTGGTCTGCCGTGTGCCTGGCCTGCCCGACCGCACGCTGGACATCGGCAATGGGGAGCGCGTCTCTTTTGTCATGCGGCGCCTGCACCCGGCGCAGGCGAACATTACAGTCGATCCCGGTAACCCGGCCACCTATATGGAGTTTGCCATGGTCGGCAGCGAAGGCAACGGGCGTTGGCAACCGGTGGCGCGCGCACACAATGATCTGCTGCCAGCCGAAGAGCAATTGCCGCTCTTCCCGCTCCATTTTGTCGAAACCGACAATCGCACGCGCCGGCTGTGTGCTGGGTTAGTCCCCGTCGGCAAGCGTGAAGCCTATCTCGGCGCACCCCAAGCGACTGCGGACGGCGCGGGCGTGGTTGTAACACCGGGTGACATAGTCGATGACCAACGCACTATACTCTCCCGCAGCCAAGTCATCGAGCCGTGGAAAAGTTTGATCGACCAGGCCGAACGTGCCCAGGTCAGCACCAACCTCTACACGGTTATTCCAAAGGTGCCCGAACCGACAACCACTGAAAAGACGGCCCTACAGGCACCCTTGTTGAAGAACCAACGTGCCAATTTACAACTGCTCTCGTGGTATATTCTGCTCGACTTTGCCAATTATTTACAGGAATACATTCCGAACGTCTGGGAAGCCCTGGGAGGAGAAAACGTCACCTTGACCACCGGTGAAGCGGCGTTGCTCACTGCCTTGCAAGCGCCGCAGATTAAGGCCGGATTGGGGAACGCCCTGGTCCAGATTGTGACCTTTGAAAAGATGCTGGAAGCGGCAACCACCCCCTATGAAGGCCCACCGGGGGATAATGGTTGGCCGACCCTGGACTTTGTCTTGACCGACCCGACTGATACTACCACTGCCACCAGTGCCGAAGCGGCACGCACGCGTGTTGAACAGCTGGCCGACTTGATCAAAGCGGCGTTGCCAAGCGTGGCGACATCCCCTTTGCCGTCTCTACCGCTCGCCGCTCGCCCGATCATGGCCGGTACCCGTGATCCCTGGTTTGTGATCCACCTGGTCTTTGAACGCCCGCATTGTGGCCCGCTACAGCCAGTGGTGATGAGCGCGGCAACCCAGCCGTTTCAATTGGCGGGTTTTTTTGACCCCGACGCACCGGCACGCCCGATCCGCATTGCTTTGCCGCTCGACACGACACCGGGTGGTTTGCGCAAGTTCGATAAAAACACGGCCTTCATGATCTCGGATATCTTATGCGGCCAGCTCGAACGCGTTAAACATCTTTCGTTTGGCGACCTCGTGCTTTCGGTCTTGCCCTGGCCCTTTCATAAAGACCTAGATGCGTCCAAAGGCGAACCCTGTCCGGATGGCGATGGCAAGATCTGCTCACTTTCGATCCCGATCATTACCCTGTGCGCGCTGATCTTGCTCATAATTATCGTGAGCTTGCTCGACATTATCTTTCATTGGCTGCCGTTCTTTATGCTCTGTTTCCGGTTGCCAAAATTTAAAGGAAAGGGCTAGGCCATGATGGATGCCGGTACACTCTTCGGCCGCAGTGTCAGCTTTCCACCGCGCCTGGTGGATGGCCGCCTGGCCTGGTCGGCGGGCGAGGCCAATGTGCGCGAATCGATCCAGATTATTTTGCTTACCGAATTGGGCGAACGCCTGCGCTTGCCCACCTTTGGCGGTGGTTTACAAGAGTTTCTCTTCGAGCCAAACACGGTTACCACCCACCAATTGATCGCCGATCGGATCACGCAGGCGATCACACAATGGGAGCCGCGCGTACTGATTGAATCGGTGCTCGTCGAGGCCGACGCGCGCGATCCACAGTCCGCCATCGCCACGCTGACCTATAAACTGGTGGCAACGCAGATGCGCGAACGAGTGCAATTAAGTGTCGCAGTAGGGCAGTAGGGCAGTCAATGTCATTGAATTAAGACAATCGACCCTAACGTAGGTGCGGTTTTTAACCGCACATTTTTCTCTATACGAGAACGTGCGGTTTTTAACCGCACCTACTGAACAAAAATTCGGAAATAACGATATGCCATTAACCATTCCTACACTCGACGACCGCCGTTATCAACAATTATTGGACGAAGCGCTGGCGCGCATTCCGGTGCATACGCCGGAATGGACCAATTTTAACCGCAGCGATCCGGGTGTCACCTTGATCGAGGTCTTCGCTTTTTTGACCGAAACCTTGCTCTATCGCGCCAATCAGATGCCAGAGCGCAACCGGCGTAAGTTTTTGTCGCTGCTCGGTGTGCCGCTGCAACCGGCCGCATCTGCGCGCGGCATTGTCACCTTTCGCAACGACAAGGTGAACGATAGTGGTCCATTAGCGACGATTAGCTTAAGTGGCGATGTCGAGGTGCGCGCCGGTAATGTGCCCTTCCGCAGCGAACAAGGGCTGGATATTTTGCCCATCGAGGCGACCGTCTATTTCAAACGCCTGCTTGATGCCCAAAATGACGCCCAGTTTGCACAAAAGCAACAATATTATCAGGCACTTTATGCCTCTTATTTTGACCCGACCAACCTGCCGGCGCTCGATACACTCCAACTCTACGAAACGATGCCCTTGGTGCTACGCGGCGAAACTGGCGGGGTCAATTTGGCGGATACGGTGGACAATGCCCTTTGGATCGCGCTGCTGGTGCGCCAGAATGACAAGAATGGCAGCCTGTATAAAGTCAGCGAGGCCCGCGACGCCATCGCCGGTAAAACCCTCAGCCTGGGCCTGGTGCCGCTGATCGATAACCCGCAGCGCAACCTAACGCCGGGCCAGCGCACTCGCTCGGCTGAACAACATTTGCTCGATGTCTATCTGCCTGTCGTTGCGGCCAATGGCGGCTTGGGGACAAATCGGCAACCCAGCTATCGGCGCTTGGAAACCAGCGCCAGCCAAGATGTGCTGAGTGAACCCGGCATTGTGCAGATCACCCTGCCCAGCGCCGACGAACTCCAGCTATGGAATGATCTCGATCCGCTCGAAGCCGGCGTGCGTGATCTGCCACCGGCCCTGGATGACACCAACAAAGCCGCGCGCGTGATCACCTGGCTGCGTCTACAGGCGGCGGCTGGGGCACAGGTCAAGCTATTGTGGGCTGGTATCAACGCCACGCCCGTCACCCAGCGCGCCCAGGTCACGAGTGAATTGCTGGGCCTCGGCACAGGCGAACCGGATCAAACCTTTACCCTGGCTCATACACCTGTACTGCCTGCTTCGGTGCGCTTAACTATCACACCCGCTGTCGATGGCAAGCCTTGGCAGCTGATCGACGATCTATTGGCCGCCGGCCCCGAAGTGCCAAGTCCCGATCTGCGGCTACCCCCCGGCACAGCCGCCACAGTGAACGAAGCGGTCAATGTCTTTACCATCGATCCCGAAGCCGGGCTGCTGCGTTTTGGTGATGGTACACGCGGGCGTCGTCCCGCTGCCGGCGCGACTTTGCGCGTCGATTATGCCTATGGTCAGGGGCGGGCGGGCAACGTGGGCGCGGGGGCGATCAGCAGTGGCGCGGCCTTGCCCGATGGCGTGAAGGTCACCAACCCCGTGCGCACCTGGGGCGGGGCGGAGGCGGAGACAATTGACGAAGGCGAAAAGCAGATCACACGCTATCTGCAACACCGCGACCGGCTGGTCACCGCCGAAGATTTCGCCACCATCGTACGCCGCACACCAGGCGTGGAGATCGGGCGCGTCGAAGTGTTGCCCGCCTTTCATCCCGAATTGTCGGAAGAACCGGGCGATGCTGCCGGGTCGGTCACCTTACTCCTGATCCCACAGTTTGATCCGGTTCATCCAACGGCGCCGCAACCTGATCAGATTTTTCTCAACGCCGTCTGCACTTGGCTTGACCCGCGGCGGTTGGTGACGACTGAAGTGCTGCTGCGTGGGCCAGACTATCAACCAATCTGGGTCTCAGTGGGCATCAAAACGGTGGCGGGGGCCAGTGTGGCCCAAACGCGTGAGGCTGTGCGCCACGCTTTGAGCGATTTTCTTTCGCCCTTTACCTGGCCGCTCTACAAAGCGGTCAATGAGCGCGAATTGATGGCGATTGCGGCCAGCCATGTGCCCGAAGTCCAGTTTGTCACCGGCGTTTTGTTGGCGGCGGGCACGTCCGCACCGCAGCCTGTGATCAACCTGACCAAGTTGCAACTGCCCCAGATTATGGGGATTTCCGTCGTCGTTGGGGATCCGCTGGCCGTTGACGATATTCGCGCCCAGCAGGCGTTGCCACTTGATGGTCAAGGCAACACAAGTCAGGGCAATTTTGTGCCTGTACCCATCATTCCAGAGGATTGTCGCTAATGGATGCGAATAACACCCGCTATCACCTGTTGCTCGGTCAAGCGGATTGGTTCACCTGTAGAACAGAGATTTTTCCCGCTGATCCTCTACCCGACCCCGTACAACCCGCAGAGGTGGTGGTGATTCGGGATCAATGGAACGTGCCAACTGTGCGCCAGCGGCTTGCCGTCGATTGGGCGGATGGGCGCGCCCAATTGACGCTCAAGCCGTTGGCCTTTCCGTTCCCCACCGCAGCGGGTGATCGCGTCCCGCAGATCGATAATCGCCGTGGGGCGGCGCGCGACCGTTATGGCAACTGGTATTGGATCGACAGCGCGCAGACGGCCATTCGCGTCCGTTCAAGCGGCACAGAAACAGTGACGCTTTTTTGGGCGACGAGCCGTTTAACCCAAGCCCCAACGCCACGTCCAGGTGACTTTCAGCCAGTCTCCACCGCGACTGTAACTGAGCCAGTGCAACTTGGCGGACTCGCTGTCACCGAGGATCATTATCTGGTGGTCGGCGTTGTGCAGCCGGCTGGATTGTTCATTTTTGATCTGCACGCCGGTGGCCCACCACAACAACTGCTCTGGCCGTCTCAGGTGGCCTT
>JBBQBY010000196.1:0-12013 GCA_038318235.1 Caldilineales bacterium | reverse complement strand
CGATTGCCGTGGCGCGTGAGCAAGCGGGCGATTGTGGTGACAAAATCAATTAAGACCGTCCGCTTGAGGTTCTGCATCGCGCCAAAGTCCATCGAAGGACTCAAGTCTAGCAGAAACCAGGCCGTAATTTCGCGGTCCTCGACATACTGGCGGACATAGGGCGCATCCATGCGCGCAGTGACATTCCAATCAATATAGCGAACATCGTCTTCCGGTTGATATTCACGCAGATCGGCAAAATCTACCCCATAGCCATAGAAAAGACTGCGATAATCACCTTGCAACAGCCCGTCCAGCCGGCGGATCACCTGCCAGTCGAGCCGGTGGAGAATGCGCTCAGGTGTTCCCCGCTCAGGCATTGTTGCGGAAGTTGGCGTGCTCATGTAAAGGCACCTCTGGCATCGGAATGCGATTGAGAATCTTTTTCAACAAATCGTCACCGGTAATGTTGTCCGAAAGCGCCTCGTAGGAGAGCACCAACCGGTGGCGCATTACATCAAGCGCCATGTCCAACACATCCTGCGGCAAGACATAATTACGCCCACGCACAAAGGCGAGCGCGCGCCCGCTGAGGATCAGATTGATCGAGGCGCGCGGGCTTGCGCCGAACGTAATATAATGGGCCAATTCTTTCAAGCCATAATCTTGGGGCTGACGTGTGGCAGAGACCATTTTGACCGCATACTCAATCAAGGCTGGGTCTACGTACACTTTGTCGGTCTCTTGTTGCAGGCCCAACAGTTGTTGCGTATTCAAGACTTTTTGCACCGCCTGCAACACACTCGTCATGCGCTCGACGATCACAAATTCTTCGGTCGCCGAGGGATAACCAACCAGCACCTTGAGCATGAAGCGGTCGACTTGGGCTTCGGGTAGCGGGTATGTGCCTTCAGTCTCAATCGGGTTTTGGGTGGCCAAGACCAGAAATGGTTTGGGCACCGCAAAGGTCTCGCGGCCAATCGTCACCTGGCGTTCCTGCATCACTTCGAGCAGGGCGCTTTGCACTTTGGCTGGGGCGCGGTTGATTTCATCGGCCAGCAATAAATTGGTAAAGACTGGACCGAAGGCGGTGTTAAATTCGCCGGTCTTTTGATTGTAAATGCGCGTGCCAACTAAATCCGCAGGGACAAGGTCAGGCGTAAATTGGATGCGCTTAAACTCGCCGCCAATCGCTTCGGCTAACGTCTTGATCGCCAATGTTTTGGCCAGACCTGGCACACCTTCGACAAGGATGTGCCCACGCGCGAGCAGGGCAACGATCAAGCGCTCTAACAGATAATCCTGACCAACGATCACTTTCTTCACTTCGTATAACAGGCGTTCCATCGGCAACCCGTTTGCGGAATTCATACGAGGATCCATGGGCATTCTCCTTGGAAAAATAGGCAGCAGGGAAGAAGAAAGTGAGATTAGGAGATTGATCGTGCTTACTCTCCCAATCTCTTAATCTCTAATCTCCACTCTCTAATTACTGTTTTCAACCATACGGTTACTACCAACCTAATAGGGTGGCAAGCCGGCCGCACCACCCGCCACATTGATTGGGACAGCAAAGCCGATGCCGATAAAGACATCTTGCTCAGTTGGATTCGTTAGTCCAGCCACGATGCCAACCACCTGACCGGCCCGGTTCAACAGTGGACCGCCTGAATTGCCAGGATTTACGGCTGCATCAATTTGGATCAAGCCCTGGAGCCTTTGCTCACTATTAACGGGGTGAAAGGAGCGATTAAGGCCAGAGATAACACCTGAGCTCATCGAACCATAGAGGCCAAGCGGATTGCCGACCACGAACGCTTCATCGCCAATCTGCATGGCGTTCGGGTTGCCCAGGGTTGCAGGGATGACTTGCGAGGGCAGTTTGTCCGGTTGCAGGACAGCGATATCATTCTCTGGTTGCTTGACGATCACTTGGGCGCTTGATTCTGTGCCATCGGCGAAAGTCAGCTGGATTTCGACGGCATTGGTGACCACATGCAAGCTGGTAAGGATGTCACCCTTGTCGTCAATAATAACCCCGCTGCCGACCCCATGATCGGGCTTGCCATCCTTGCCCGGCGTTTCGACTTGAATCAGGACGAACGAGGGCAAGATTGCTTGATAGACACGAGCAGAAAGGGCGGGTGCGGGCGTAACGGACGCAAGGGCTTGCGCCACCGAGTCGTTAACTTCACTCGTCGTCAATTGATGGGGACCGGGAACAAAAACGTTGTACAGGAGGAGTGCTACAAACGCGGCGATTACACCAGAAACGAATGGCGCCGCGCGCCATGCCTGTGTACGAAGGCACTGCAAGCGTCGTTGCCACAGATCTAATTGTGAAGGAGATGGTTCGTTCATGCTCTTTTCCATTCACTCGGAAAGCGAGCTACTACAATATAACGCAGCCATTCAGTGGGCAATTCGAAGTACCTTGCCTGAATTAACGTACTACATAACACTATAACATTTTTTTCGCAGTTGAAAATGTATGGTTGGCCCCCAATTATCAAAACCATAAAAGCGGCAACCGAACACCTAAAGTAAAATCAGTTTGAAAACGGGTGTTCGGAAGCTGCCTGGAAGCGGACACCGGATGGCCGCGTTTACGTGAAAGCCTCTGTCCGCTTCCAGGCAGCTGGCTCGACGAAAACCACTCGTCTCTCGCTGATTTTACTTTAGGGGCATTGGCTATCGAGTTGGAGGATGCCAGCGCCAAGGATCGTGTCTGCCACTGGTGGTGGGCACGCAATCCCACCGGCTATCGAGAGGGCTTTGATTACCCCCAGCCCAGCACTGGGACTGGGCGCTGGGCCAAGCGAACCCAACAGGCGCGCAGCTGCCCCACTAACGAGTGGAGCGGCAAAGGATGTGCCTGACCAGTAGGCATAGCCCGTTTCTTGCGGGTCTCGCACCGTTACGATACTCAGCAAATTGTTGTCTGCTTGCTTTTTGCTACAGACGCTATCTCCGCTCGAACAGTTCAGGTTGGAGAGCGGTGTGCATGAACTCCCATTTTTTTCTCCGTCACCACCGGGGGCAGCGATATCACCAGGATTGGAAAAACAGGCGCTTTTCCGATCACGATTGCTGGCACTGACCCCAATTACATAGTCCCAGCGCGCCGGTAATTGGGCAAATTGGTCGTGACTGTTGCCGCTAGCACTCACAAAAATAATATTGCGCACACCGAAGGCCGTGTAAAGCCCAGAAACTGAAACCTGGTTGCCTAAAGCGGCAATCTCACTCTGGATCTGTTGAGTAGTCGTCAGGGTCGGATTATCAATCGTCAAGCTAAAATTGACTACAATATTTTTTTTATCGGCCATTCTATGGAAAAGGAAATCACTCACTTGATCCATCAAGGTATTCACATCCCCACAACCAACATCATTAAGCACACGAATCAGGTGAATGTGACTATGTGGTGCCACGGCTTGGACAAGACCCGCCACAAACAAACCATGTTCGTTGGCACGCTCGACTGGCTTAAAGGAAGGCTGTAGGCTTAAATTGACCAGCGGATTCCATACGGTCAAAGCCAGTGTGTTCGATGTTGTCGTGCTGATATTGATCGTCTGGCTAATATTGATGGTAGCCGACTGTCCCGCGGGCAGCAGGCTAGCCGGAATTGGCGACGTATCAAAAATCAACACCTGAACATCCTGGTCTTCATCTGGAATGCTGCTGTTCGTCAGGCCAATTTGTTGGATCGCCCACTGATGCATCAAATTGGTCTGAAGTCCCGCTGTGTTGGTAATGATGCCGGGGCCACTATGGCCAAATGGGCCGGTAGCAACCCCATGTGGGGCACTACCGACCTCAGAGCAATTACTGTTGCCAGAAGGGCCGACCAAGTAGTTAGGATCGGCATAAATAACACGCTCCTTGTTGCGCAGCGCGTTAATTTGGTCAACCACCGCCTTGACAAGGTTTGGTTTAGGATTTTCAGCGTCAAGTTGGAATAGAATCTTTTGCAGCTTAAATTCTGGATCTAGATAAGGAAGGTTATTTACCTTATCACCCACTGTTTTTTGTAGGCGCTCCAGCCCTTCTTGGTGTTGTTGTGCGGAGAAAGGTGCAAATATACTACAGATCTCCAGGGGTCTAAAATCAACGACGATTTCTTGGTCTCTTAGCCGATCTTGCAACTCTTTAATGGTTGCCTCGACCGTAGCTTCAGGCAAGACTACGATAACCTGATTTTTGACCCAATAGTTTTCAACCTCATATTTCACTGCGCTCCGGTCTTCAAGCCATCGACAATCCTGCACTGGCTCCATCGGAACTGGCGCGGAGCCTAAAGTGATGCCTGGCGTTGGTCGCTTTATCGGGGCAAGACAACCGGCTACGAGTAACGCGATCAACAACAAGGCGAAGGCCATCATTCGAATTTGCCACTTACTCATCTTTCCTCCAGCGTGAATACTTTGATCGAAATGTACACTTTTCATAACGCAACGACGGTGTTCAGGCGTGCAGCCTAACAAAAGGCAAAGCTCATCAGCCCATTGTAGATAAACGAAAATTGTAACGAATTTACAGCATTGTCATCGTTACAGCATTGTCATCGTTACAGCATTGTCATCGTTATAGCATTGTCATCGTTATAGCATTGTCATCGTTATAGCATTGTCATCGTTATAGTGCGCCGGAATCGCCGACGAGGAAGAAAGGTGCCCAAAAGTAGGGATGTTTGCGTGCTTCTGCCAGGCTATCATCGACTAGCTGCACACGCATAAAGCCGAGTTGGGCCGCACGCAATGCCGCCCCTTTACTTAAACCAGCCGCCAAATGCTGATAAAAGACTTCCATCAGTTCAGCGGTTGTCCGATCTTCCACGGCCCAATAACTCAACACGAGCGATGCGGCGCCAGCTGACAAGAATGCTTTCATCAGTCCCGCTAATTCGTCGCCACCCTGAATGACATTGCGTCCGGTCTGACAGGCGCTCAGCGTGACCAACGAGGCCTGCAAACGCAAATTGAAGATATCCAGTGTCGTCAACCAGCCATCACCGATGACCAAACCGGAGAAAAGTGGATTATCAGCGCGAAAATCACCATGGGTCGCCAGATGAATGATGCGACAGGCGGCCATTTGGCTTTGCAGTTGAGCCACATCGGTTGCGGCCTCCAACGTTACCGATTCCCCCAAAATCGTGGCGATCATAGTCGCTTCGTAGAGGGTATTGGGTAATTTCCCTTGCAGTGAGTGCCCATAAATAAAGGCGCCACTGCTAGCTGGTTTGACCTCTCGGCAGTAGCGCAAGAGACTGGCGCCGGGTAAATAGCTAAGCTCATATTGTTCCAACAAATAGCGCTCTCCATCGAACAAGGCATGAAAAGGCAGATAATGCAGGGGACCATGCGGCACAATGATCAAACGCTGATGGGGGGTTAGACAGGCGCTGATCGGTCCGATCAGTAGGGTATAGAGGCGTTGCAAGAGCACTTTCGCATTAGCGATCAATTTTACGGTTTGGCTGGCCGTGCTGCGCGGCACCCTGTTCAAATTTACCTGCCATAATTGGAGTAATTGCTGCACCTGGGTTTGCTGACAAGCCAACGCATGCGCCGTTACTGAGTTAGCTGTAACGACAAAGACCAGAATTTCGCCATCCGCGATAAAATACTCCAACAGGACAGTATTCGCGGGCAAATAAGGCTGAACTGGCTCTGTGCGCACCTGCCAAAGCGCCGCGTCGCGCGCATAGTCGGCGTTATGGATCAGTAATTTATGCCATAAATCGGTAATACGTTTTTCCAAACTAAGAATTTCTTGCTGCATCTGAACTTGCTCACCATCCGATGCCATGCGACCGCGCAATTGTAAATCTTCACTGCTCTCCCAACGGCGATATAATCGATCGCGCTCGCTGCGCATGGCCACTAATTCTTCCACCAAAGGCTGATCGGTGGCCTGTCGAACTTGGATACTTAGATCTAGGCGATATGCCAATAGATCAAGCAACGAGCGTGATTTGGCCCGCTCGGCATAATCTAAGCCTAATTGCGCTTGGTTGGTGGTAAGGCATAAGCGGACGGCTTGTTCGTAGACAGCTTGTTTGTCGGCTAGAAAGTCAGCGCGAAATTCAACCATCAGCCGTCCGCGCAAGCGTTCGACGGCCTGAATTGCTTGATCATATCTTGTCATAGCCTGAGTTAGATCGCCTTGTGCTTCGGCCAATTGCCCCAGCAATTGCTGGCCATAATAAGTGAGCGAAGGAAGATTTTTGGCTGTCCCGACGGCGATGACCTTGTTGATCAGAACCAGGGCCTGGTCATGCTGGTCTAGGGTCAATGCCGCGCGCGCGGCCAGCAAATGGGCTTGGGCTTCTTCTACCACCAACGCATGGGCGGCGAACACAGGCAGAATCACGTGGAGTATGGCTATGCTTTCCGTCTGACTGCCTTGCCGCTGCAACACTGCCGCCATTTCCAGTTGGGTCATTGCCATCCAAACTTGATTATCCTCATTTTGAAAAATTTGATAGGCATCTTGCAGCGAAGTCAGGGCATCGACATGACGCTCCAGATTTGTATAGGCGACCGCTTCATTGATAAAAGCTTGCGCCATCACGCGTTTCTCACCAAGTTCACCAAACAGGCGGCGCACCTGTTGGCATTTGTCCAGCACGTCTTGGTAACGCCGCAATTGTAACAGACAATCGCTAATAAATAACTCGGCCAACATGGCATCCCGTTGGCGCCCATCCTTGATAAAGACCGTTTGGGCTTGATCCAGGTGTGCCAATGCTTCGTTATAACGACTCAGCACATAATAGATCATAGCCAGGCTTTGGCGACTACGCGCCGCTTCGACGGTTTGGCCCAACTGATTAAAGAGTGTGTAGGCAGTTTGATTGGCCGTAATCGCCTCGTCAAATCGGCCTAAATTGCGCAAACTAACCGCTCGATTTAGTTGAATTAAAGCTTGATGGCGTTCACGACCCGATTCCAAACGCAGACAAAAAATGTTGGCTTGATCAAGCGTCTCAAGCGCTTTGGCATCTTCACCATGACGGCTATGCACAATACTAAGATTGGTGGTTGTTACGATTAACTGATACCAAACATTATGTTCACTGAACACTTTAAGAATCTGCTCGGCCGTCTTGACCGCATTTTCATATTGGCCAAGACAACTCAAGGGAAAAATTTGGGCCGTCTTCGCCCGCGCTTGTAATACTGGTCGATGTTGCTGACCATAGATTTCCGCAGATTCGACAGAAAGCTCAATGGCGTTTTGATAATTGCGCAGACCAACCGATTGCACATTTGCTTCCGCCAGCAAACCTAACGCCCGCGAGCAAAGATTTCCGGTTAGATCGCCAAGTTGGGTAAGTAATTGTGCCGTTTGCCTGGCGCGTTGTAAATCTGAGCGGATATACCGGTCAGATACTGTTTTAAGTTGTTCAGCCACTTCTTCTGGGCTAAATTGCGCCACATGAGCCTGGATCAGTTGCTTTTGCGCGTCTCCATCCGGCAACGCCAACAATTGCTCCACCAGTTGCTCTGGTGTTAAACCAGTTTCAAGGGTAGTCACCAACATTTTACTCTCCATCAGACAGATCTATACGCAAAAAATGAAACAGGGAATAGTAGAAGCACCACAGGCGCGTAAATACACCGATGGGTTGACAGTTCTGTAGCTATACGCAAATCAAGTTGAGAACCGGCGTTTCTGCTCTTCCTGGAAGGGGTCGCCGATCGATTCGATTACCCTGAGGGGCCTGACCCTTTCCAGGAAGATGGTTGACGAAAACGCCGGGTTTCATGCTGAACTCAGTCTAGTATAGAAAAAGATCGTTTAAAGATCGCTGATCGTATAAATGGTGGGAAGATAACCGGCGGTTCTAATCAAGTCAGCGGTCTGCGGGGACGAGGAAGATCGGATTGGGGCGAGAATCGTTAGTCATCATGTGGTTAGGCACTAGACGTTTAAATTTTCAATTCGAATCTCTCTGTCTGCGCCGCGTAGAACTAAGGTGTATAACCCTGGCATCAAATGTTCAAAAACAAAATTGTCGCCTTCATCGACGATCGTTGTCATTAAGATTGCATCAGACTGATAGAGTTGTGCTTCAAATTGCTCGCCAGCCTCTAGACCCAGGATCAATCCCAGGATGCCTTTACGCCGCGATTGTTTGGGTTCGGGTGGCATTGCGATGATAATCTGCAGATCGTCCACGCCATAGACCAATTGCTCTTCAGGCTCACCGCGCATACCGGCCAGGGCTGGCATCCGTCCGCCGCCCGTTGCCGCGCCAGACAATGTATCGACCACTGTAGCCACCAAGCTTTGCCAGCGTTGTCCGAGTGATTCGCGCACTGGTTCGGACGTTGGGGCAGACGCCAAGGTGGGCGCCAGATCTAGTAGATAGTCTTGTAAGGCTTGGATCTCTTGCTCACAATCTGCACACGTAGTGAGGTGTTCGGCCACAGCTAGCCTACGTTCCGCAGGCAGTAGATCTAGGTGGTATTCGCCTAATTCCAGGGGTGAAGGACAGGCCACGCGATAGAATTGAATCGCCAGTTGACCTTGCCGGTGCGCCAATGCATTGGCTCGGCTACGACAGTCTGCACATTGCTGCACATGAGCAACCACGTCGTCGGTTGCCGCCCCATCAATCAAGGCTAACAATTGTTCATCGGTTAAGGCTGGCGGTGTTATACAGGCCATGGCATCGTCCCTTCGCATACGAAACTCTTAATGATTAAACGTAAACAATCCGTTTTTTCACGCATCTTGGCTGAGGAACTTTTTTAACTCGGGATCGCGGCCCAGACGATCCAAAATTTTCTGAAGCATCTTGTAGACCTCCTTGACATCGGGAAATTCATCGGGAAAGCGGGTGCAGATCTCGCGCGGCATGAGATCAAGCGCAAAGCGGTAATAGAGCAAACGCTGCTCCGCTTCACTCTTGAGTCGCTGCTGAATTCGCTGCCAAAACTGTTGCCGTTCTAATTCGTCTAAAATCGATACTTCGATCCCAGGATTGCCGTAGGAAAGATCAGGATCATCTTGATGGTTGATCGACAATGTAGACGCAAAGTGTACGTGTTCGCGGGCCCGTACATGATCAACAATTACGCTAGAGGTGCATAGTTGGAGGTAGCGGAGCAGTGATTTTAAGTCTGGAAAGTTGGCAAATTTTTCGGGACCGAGTGCCGACCACATCTTTTCAAAGGCGCGATTGACAAAATAAGCAGGGTCTTCGCCGCTGCTGGCAAAGCTGGCATGGCGCTCCACCCAGCTAACGACCAACGGTGTATATTGCCGATAAACGAACGCCCAAGCATTGCCAGTGTGGTGGACAATGGCGCGCCGAAACACTTCATGGCAGTAGCGGGGGTCATTCAATGCCTGCTGAAAAAAACGCTCACTTTCTTCTTGGCAACGTTGCACAACTACAGCTAAAGGCAAAGTGAGAAGGTCGGCGTCGTGTGGCATAGTGGCTCAGTAAGGCGATCGTTGGTTCAGCTAATTTGCTGTCCGGTTAACATAGGTGCGAAACAGATCGATTAGTTTCTGGGTGTTCTGGCCCGGTCTGCCTTGCCCAATCGTTATATCATCAATTTGCACAACAGGCAACACCTCTTTTGTCGAACTCGTGATAAAGGCTTCATCATAGCTGGCCAGATCAGCGTAATACAAAGGCGCTTCTAGGACTTCAAAGTCGTCTTCGGCAATTTCGAGCACCACTTCACGCGTAATCCCGCCCAATACTTCAGCCTTAGGCGTGATCAATCGGTTGCCTTGGAAGACAAAAAAATTGGCGCGTGTCCCCTCAGTCAGGCGATCATCCGCCGTGCGATAGATCGCCTCTACGGCCCCCAGCGGTCTAGCCGTTTGCATAGCCATAATCGCCGTGATGTAATTCAGACTCTTCACCGTCGGCATGATACGGTCAATCTGGGTGGTGATCACCTTGACACCCTGTGTATATTGTTCGGGCGGCGTGGGCGCGATGAGATTGACCATGACAACTAATGTAGGTTGCGCGGGCGGCGTCATAAAATCCTCCGATGCCCCGCCAGTCGCCACAATCCGAATCGTGGCATTGGCCAGCCCATTGCGCGTATAAGTCTCCAGGGCAATCTGTTCAATCTCGGCAGCCGTCCAGGGCAGAGCCAATTTGATCTGTTCTGCAGAACGTTGCAGCCGCAAGACGTGCTCATGCAACTTAAAAGGTTTGCCGTCATACGTGCGCAACAAGTCAAAAACGCCATACCCGCGCACAATGCCCAGATCATTCAGACCCAGCGCGGCCTGGCTAGCAGGCATATATTTGCCATTAACATAATAGATAGGTTCGGTCATAAGTGCCTCTTTTTAATGGTTAATGCTGAACGGTTAATGCTAAATGGTTAATGCTAAATCATTGTCAATCAGTTACCGAGACTTTCACTAACAATTATTCATTAACCATTCAGCATTAACCATTATTACGCTCTCACATGCCAATCGCCCAAACAGATCCACTTATAGGTGGTCAATTCTTCCAGCCCCATTGGGCCACGGGCATGTAATTTCTGGGTACTGACGGCGACTTCGGCGCCCAACCCGAATTGACCACCATCATTAAAGCGCGTGCTGGCATTGACAAAGACCGCCGACGAATTAACCTCGTTGACGAAGCGGTTGGCATTGTGCCAATCGTTGGTCAAAATCCCGTCGGAGTGCTCCAGGCTATGTTCTTGAATGTGCTCGATGGCGACATCTAGATCATCGACCACTTTAACACCCAAGACCAGCGCCATCCATTCCTGATAAAAATCTTCTTCGCTGGCCGCGCTGACCATTGCGCCGTGGCTGTCCCGTTGCAGGATCGTGAGCGCCATGCCAATCGCATTCAACGCAACTTTATTCTGTGCCATCCGTTGCGCCAGCCGTGGAATAAATTGCTCGGCTACGGCACGGTTGACCAACACCGTGTCCAAGGCGTTACAAACGCTCGGACGTTGCACCTTCGCATTTTCGATCACATCCAAAGAGCGCTCCAAATCGGCGCTGGCATCGACATAAAGATGGCAGACGCCCATGCCACCAGTGATGACCGGAATGCTGCTCTGCTCGCGGCATAATTTATGCAAGGCGGCGCCGCCGCGCGGAATGATCATATCGACATATTTATCGAGCCGCAACAATTGGGTGATCAGGGCGCGATCGGGGTCGTCAATGTATTGGATAGCCTCCACGGGCAAGCCCACGCGCTCCAAGGCAGCGCTGATCACGTTGAGCAACGCCATATTGCTGCGTAAGATATCTTTGCCGCCGCGCATGATCACCGCATTGCCAGACTTCAAACAGAGCGTGGCAATATCAATCGTTACATTCGGGCGCGCTTCATAGATCACGCCCAACACACCAATCGGCGTGCGGCGGCGGCTGAGGCGCAAGCCGTTAGGTAATACCTTCCCTTCGATCTCGGCGCCAACTGGGTCGGGCAAATCAACGATTTTGCGCACATCCGCAGCCAGATTAGCGATGCGCGCCTCGTTTAGTAACATGCGATCTAACAAAGAAGGCACCAGATCAGCGGCCTGCCCATCGGCCAGATCCAAGGCATTTTGGGCGATCACCGTCTGCGCTTGGGCTTCCAGTTCATCGGCAATCGCCAACAACGCCTGATTTTTTTGAACCGGCTTCAAGGCCGCTAATTTGCGGCTGGCGCTGCGGGCGGCCTTGCCCATCTCTTCCAAGTTGATGGTTGCTTGGCGGGTTGTCATATGATTCTCCATAAATTATATCTGTGTGCCTTTGCTCATCGCATTTTCTGCAAAGGGCGTAACCGAACCAAGCACGCCTTTATATGCGATAAGGCCATGTCAATGAAATAAGGATCCCGCGTTTGCCGAACAAAATCATGCGTAGGTGCGTGCTTGTAGCCGCACGTGCTGCGTATAACCCAATTGTGCGGCTACAAGCACGCACCTACTCGATCCTTTATGCTTTGATGGCACCTTAGCATCACTTTTCGCCTATTTTAGCCTAACATTAGAGCGAAGGCGAGTTTAGATTGACGATT
>JBBQBY010000195.1:0-12040 GCA_038318235.1 Caldilineales bacterium | reverse complement strand
TTTCAAAACTACGTATCTGGATCGCATCCGCAAAGGCAAACCAATTGTAGTCCACGGTGATGGCAGTTCACTTTGGGTGGCCTGTCACCGTGATGATGTCGCACGCGCTTTTGTTGCGGCGGCCGGCAAGGCCACGACGATAGGCAAGGCTTATCATACGACCGGGGAAGAATGGCTGACCTGGGATCAATATCACCAGGCGATCGCAGCCGCTATCGGTGCGCCAGCCCCGACCCTCGTACACATCCCCACAGCCTTGCTGGGGCAAGTTGCCCCCAAACGGGCGGCGATTGCCGTAGAGAATTTTCAATTCAATAATATTTTTGACAATACTGCCGCCCAGACCGATCTGGATTTTCGTTATACGATCCCTTGGGCGGAGGGCGTACAACGCATCGTGGCATGGTTAGACGAACATGGGCGGATCGAAAACAGCGATCAGGAGCCGTTTGAAGAGCGGTTGATCGCGGCTTGGCAGCACTTAGGGAATGCGATGGCCACTGAATTACGGGATATAGCGTGAGCCAAAGCGATCCCGCCCGTTCGGCCGCGGTTCTGCGGCAGGGTTCTTCGTCCAACCATTAGGTTTTTTCACCAAAGCAAATGAGACCCAAACAAGATGCTTACCAATAAATCAGCATATTTGTCGCCTAAACTGGAAGTGCGCACGCATCCAGAAAAGGGTGGCGTAGGAGGCTTTGCCCGCGAATTTATCCAGGTGGGTGAATTGCTGGCCGTCTGGTCTGGCGAAATTGTCAATTGGGAAGCATTGCGTGAACTTCCTCTAGATCGCAAACAACGCTCGATCCAAGTGGAGGAAGCACTTTATCTAATTTCACTTGAACCCGACGAACCGGCCGATTGTATTAATCATTGCTGTGAACCGAATGCGGGGTTGGACGGCCAAATCAGCTTGCGCGCCATACGCGATATTGTCCAAGGCGAAGAGGTCTGCTTCGACTATGCGATGAGTGATGGCAGCCCTTACGACGAATTTGAATGTACGTGTGGCACCTCCGCTTGCCGGGGTTTGATCACAGGTGACGATTGGCGTCGCCCCGAGTTACAGCGTAAATATGCCCACTGGTTCTCCCCCTATCTGCGTCGCCGGATTGAGCAACTTCAGGATCAAAAGTTTCACCTCAAGCATAATGGCTTTACATCCAAGATAGGAACAATCGTATGACCACCATGAATAGTCAAAACTTGCATGCCGTGCGCGTTGTCAAACATGTACGCATTCCCATGTCCGATGGGGTTGAGCTAGATGCGAATCTCTATCTGCCAGAACCACTGACGACCGACGTTGATGCCACCCAAAAGTTTCCTGCCGTTTTCGATTATTACCCCTATCGCAAAGATGACCTTTCCGCCGGTGGCAGTCGTCTGCACACCTATATGGCGCAACGTGGTTTTGTGGCGATCCGGCTCGATGTGCGGGGTACGGGCAGTTCCAGCGGCATCGCGATTGACGAGTATTCCGTCCAGGAGCAATTGGATGCAGTGGAAGCAATTGCCTGGATGGCAAAACAGCCCTGGTGCAACGGCAACGTTGGCATGTTTGGCACCTCCTATGGTGGCTTTAATTCACTCCAAGTCGCCATGCACCGGCCGCCGGCCCTCAAAGCGATCTGTCCGATGTATTTTACCGACAATCGCTATACCGACGACTGCCACTACAAAGGCGGCGCGATGCAGATGCTCTATGATATGGCCACCTATGGCCTATCGATGGTCGTGCAAAATGCGCTGCCGCCCTATCCCGAGGCGGTCGGCGAGCGGTGGGCGGAACTCTGGGAAGAGCATCTCAAGGCCGAACCGTGGTTGCTATCTTGGGAAGCGAATCATGTCTACAATGACTATTGGAAGCAAGGTTCACTCTGCGAGAATTACGCCGCCATCGAAGCAGCCACGTTTCTGATCGGCGGCTGGCGTGATGGGTATACCAATTGCAATTTGCGCACATTCCAACATTTACAGGCGCCCAAAAAAGTACTGATCGGCCCCTGGCTGCACATCTGGCCCGACGTCGGCACGCCTGGCCCGCGCATCGACCATGTGCATGAGATGTGTCGCTTTTATGATTACTGGCTCAAAGGCATCGACAACGGTGTTATGGACGAGCCGCCGATTGCGATCTATGTGCAAAAGTATGATGCACCGGCAGCCGACCGACCATTGACCAGCGGTTTCTGGCGGCATGAGCAAAGTTGGCCGCTCGAACGCTCCAGCGAGCAAGCACTCTATCTGGCCGCCAATGGTAAGTTGCAACCGACCGCAGCCGCAACCGCCGGTGAGGCAAGCTACGTTTACAATCCAACCGCCGGGACCAGTTTTGGCATGTTCTCAGCGGCCAGCCCACATATTCTGCCCGTCGATCAGCGGCTGGAAGATGCCTATTCGCTCAATTGGGCATCGGATCTGTTAACGGAGCCGACGGAAATTCTTGGCTACCCCAGCGCAGTTCTGCATGTGGCGGCAGATACGGATATTGCCTTTGTCGTGGCCCGGCTGATCGACGTGGCGCCGGACGGCAGCGCGGCCTTGGTGACCAAAGGCATCCTCAATTTGACCCACCGCGACTCGCACGAAAATCCGACGCCGCTGGAACCGGGCAAAAGTTACGCCGTCAACGTGATGCTCGATGCCACCAGTTGGATCTTTGAACCCGGCCATCGCATTCAGATCAGCCTCAACGGCGCCGATTATCCCAACATCTGGCCGTCGCCTAAGCCCTATGTCGGGCGCATCAGTTTTGGCGGCGCGCAGGCTTCTCACCTGCTGTTGCCCGTGGTCGCCACCCAAGAACCTGCGCTCCCAACGCCGCAATTTTTGCCGCCCACGCCCTTCACGTCAATTGTGAGCGGCTATGCCGAGCGGCCAATCTGGCGGGTGACGCGCGATCATATGGCGGGCTCTGCGGAAGTTTTGCTCAGCCGGACCGGCAAGACCTACGTCAGTGATCGTTGCCAGATCACCAGCAGCAGCGAAGCCACCACCGTCGTCGCGGAAAAAGATCCGGCCCACGCCACCATCCACGGGCTCAGCCAAGTCATCCTCCACTGGCCCCAACGCACGATTGACACGCGGGCGCGCGGTCAGATCGAAAGTGACGAAAAGAATTTTCACGTCACCATCCAGCTTGAAATTACGATGGATGGCTTACCGTTCCACAGCCAGCGCTGGATGAAGTCCATCCCGCGCCAATGGTTGTGAACGAGCAGCAGGAATAAATTCCGCGGCTGACAGGAGCAAGTGCCCGCCGCCACTGGAATCCTAGTCGCTGCGGCGACTTCCTATTGTCAGCCGCGGAATTTATTCCCGCCAGAAAATCACCCCAAAACATGGGCGCATTCTCGAAAAATTCAGGCTTGACAACGCGCCAAGAACGTGATACGCTCATTTCACGATTTTGGTCATAGGCATGGACTAAAGTCATCCCAGTTTTCGTCGTTAGACTTTGCAGCAAGTTTATCAGGAGCCGTACCCAATGAAATCGAATCACACAGGAATGAGTAAAACCTTCCTTTTGGAGCGCGCCTGCTGAGTTAATACGCTTTACATTTCTGATGTAATGTACGGTCACGGGTGTGCTTGCGCCCCGTGGCCGTTTTTTTGCACGCTTTACAACTGCACAAACGGTCATAGGTGAATTATACCTGTGGCCGTTTTTTATTTTCGGCAGCAAGCAGTTGGTCTTGTTTTTCTGTGCACTCTTGGCGTGAGATTTACTTTGATTTGTACAAGTCTTACGTTCATTCATTTTAAAAGATAGGTTAAATTCACTACATGTTATTATCGATTAACAATATCTCAAAAGCGTATGGCGACAACCAAGTGCTCAACAACGTTTCGTTTACGCTGGACACCGGCCAAAAGCTGGGCCTGGTCGGCGCCAACGGGGTGGGCAAGTCCACATTGCTCAAGATCATTGTCGGCGAGCTTGAACCAGACGACGGTTCCGTTGGCTTGAATCCAACCGTCGAACTAGGCTATCTACCCCAAGTGTTGGCGGCGGCCGAAGATCAGTCGATTGCGCAATTAATCGACGCCGCCCAAGGTCACTTGGTAGAGATCGAGGCCCGTCTGCGCGAGATCGAACAGGCGATGGCCGAGCCAAGTGATGATCTAGACGCGCTGCTGGCCGAATATAGCGCGCGCGGCGAAGAATTTGAGCGACGCGGCGGCTATGATCTGGCCCACCGCATTGATCTAGTCTTCGCCGGATTGCGCATCGATCACCTGCCGCGCACGCGCCTTGTGGCTTCACTTTCCGGCGGTGAGAAATCACGCGTCGGCTTGGCGGCCTTGCTCTTGCACGCGCCCGATCTGTTGCTACTTGACGAGCCAACGAATCATCTAGACTTTGCTGCGCTCGAATGGTTGGAAGGCTATCTGGCCAGTTTTCGCGGTGGGCTGCTCGTCGTCTCGCATGATCGGCAGTTTTTAAACCAGACGGTCCAGGCGATTGTCGAGATCGACGAACATTCGAAGGAAGCGCAGCAGTACACCGGCAACTATGATTTTTATGCCCAAGTGAAGGCGCATGAACGCGCCAAATGGATCGAAGGGTACTGGGCGCAACAAGCGGAAATCGGGGAACTGCGCAAATTGATCAAAACAAAGGCGCGCCAAAATTCCTTTGCCCGAGCGCCACGCGACAATGATAAATTTGCTTATACGTTCAAGGCGGAGAAACTGCAAGGCTCGATCTCGCGTAACATTCGCACAGCAGAAGAAAAACTGCAACGGATTGAGGAAGACCCGATTCCCAAACCGCCGCAAGCCCTGACGATCAACCCCGACTTTAACCCGCAAGCGTTGGTCAGCAAGACACCATTGGCCGTCACCGACGTGAGCAAAGCCTATGCGGGGCAGACAATCTTGGCGGAGATCAGTTGCACGGTTGAGCCAAGCAGCCGGATCGTGATTATCGGCCCGAACGGTGCCGGCAAGAGCACCCTGCTGCGGATCATGGCCCGTGTAGAGCCGCCGGATGTGGGCGACGTGACCGTTGCCCCCAGTATCGTGATCGGCTATCTGGACCAAGAACAGGAGACGCTAATTCTCAATCAGACCGTCTTTGCCGCCTATCGTGCTGGGCGCACAGGCGACTGGGAGGAATTAAAAGCCGAGATTCTGGGCTATGGCCTCTTTACCTATCCAGACTTGTTGAAAAAGGCCGATAAGTTGAGCGTCGGCCAAAAACGCAAGCTGCAAATTGCGCGGCTGATGGCCCAGAAAGCCAACTTATTGTTGTTGGACGAGCCGACCAACCATATTAGTCTCGATGGATTAGAAGAATTTGAAAAAGCGCTGTTAAACTTCCCAGGTCCGGTTGTTGCCATCTCACACGATCGGCGTTTTATTGAAAAATTCGCCACGGAGATCTGGGCCATCGAAGACGGCCACTTGACCCGTTTTCTCGGCGGCTGGGAACAATATCGGGCAGCCCAAGCTAAAGCACCCACCCTTGTCGCAGGAGTCGCGTAACATGTTGCACATTCGGCCTTTTGCCTATACCGACCAAGATTATGCCGCCGTTGTCGCGGTGCGTAACGCCATCTGGCCCGATCATCCAGAGACGGTGGTGTCGGCCAAACATCGCGATGCGGCGCGCGATCCAAACTATTTCTATCAACACGTGGTGCTAGAGGACGATGGCAAGTTGGTGGCAGGCGCGTACAGCCACGAAACAAGTTGGTCGTATCGACCTGGTAAATATTATCTGCATATTTATGTTGATCCAACTTGTGAACGGCGCGGCATCGGCACTGCGCTCTACAACTATCTGGATCAAGTCCTGGCGCAACGCCAACCGCGGCCGACCCTGTTGAGCAGTTCGCTGCGCGAGGATAAAACCCAAGCGATTCACTTCTTGCAGCAACGCGGCTTTGCCCAAGTGATGCGCTCACCGACGTCCTGCCTGGATTTGAATCACTTTGACGCAACCCGCTACACCGGGGTCATCGACAAAGTATTGGCTTCTGGCCTGCAAATTTATTCGGTGGACGAGTTGCGCCAATGTGATGAACAATGGCAGCGAAAAATCTACGAATTAGATTGGGAATGTACGCAAGACGAACCCCTGCCCGACGCGCCCACCAAGTTGTCGTTTGAGGAATATGTCAAGTTCATCTTCGAAAACCCCTATAATCTGCCCGCCGCCTCGTTTGTGGCGCTGGATCACGGCCACTATGTGGGGATGACCGGCTGCAATCAAAATGCCGGTGATGCCAAGAAGATCAGCATCGGCTTCACCGGCGTCCTGCGCAGCCACCGCCGGCGCGGGATTGCACTGGCGCTTAAACTGAAAACGATCGACTATGCGCAAGGCCAGAACTTTCAGGCGGTTGAAACCAGCAACGAAGAACACAATCCCATGTACCGCATGAATCTGGATCTCGGCTTCCAACCGGAGCCAGCCTGGCTCGATTTTCAAAAAATCATTTAACCATATTTTTGGCGAATTTTACCGGCGTGGGATCCACAAGGTCGGTCTCGGTGTCGATGCCAGCAGCCTGACCGGTGCCACAAAACTCTACGAAAAGGCTGGCATGCAGGTCTTTCGTCAACATGACAGCTATGAAAAAGAATTGCGGCCGGGCAAGAATCTAGCCACACGGGCGGTTGACTGATCGAGCAAAAGCGTAGGTCATCCCTTTTAGGGTGACAATGATTGGCCTTCTCGCCGGAGAAGGATAAGCCCAATCCCGTCACGCTGGAAGCGATGACCTACGCTTTTGCTCGATCATCCGGCCAATCTCCCCCATTCGAGGGAGAAAGTTTGGTCAATCCAGGTGATGCGGCGCAGGCATTTTTGCTTTATGCTGGCAGGTGTAGGAGCAACCGGTTCGATCCAGCCAAAAGGAGCAAACAATGGCCGACCAACGGGGACGATTTACAGAGCAGGCGCAGCAGGTGCTAAGGCAGGCACAGGAATTCGTGTTGTCTTGGTAGACGATCATCACATCGTGCGGCGCGGATTGCGCAGCTTCTTGGAATCCTTTGCCGACATTGTCGTAATCGGTGAGGCGGCCAACGGTGAAGAAGTGCTAGAAAAAATTGAACAGTGGCTGCCCGATGTCGTCGTGATGGATCTGCTCATGCCCGGCGGGATCGACGGCATCGAAACGACGCGCCATTTGCGCAGCCGCTCACCGCATACCCAAGTGGTAGTGCTGACCGCCTTCACCGATGACGCCCGTGTGATCGCCGCCTTACGCGAAGGTGCAATCGGTTATGTGCGTAAAAATGCGGCCCCCGAAGTGTTGCTCGCCGCCGTGCGCGGGGCGACCTGCGGGCAATCCGTGCTCGACCCAGCGGTGGCCGGCGCCGTGTTGCAAGAACTGATCAGTAGCACCCGGCTCAACCATGATCTAACTGAACGCGAGCTAGACGTCCTACGTCAGCTTGCCCACGGGCGCACCAACCGCGAAATCGCCGCGCGCTTAACCGTCAGCGAAGAGACGATCAAGACCCACATTGGCAATATCCTCACCAAACTTCACCTGGCCCACCGCACCCAAGCCGCCGTCTACGCGCTCAAACATGGGCTGGTCACGCTGGACGAGATTGAGTTGTAGGGGCGCTGCTTGCTGCGCCTGTGTGAACCAGGAATTCTCAATTCGGCCGCGGATAAACGCGGATTTGCGCAGAGCAAACGGTATGCCGATGGCATACGCTATGTGAAAGGTCGAAAAACCGATTGTTTAGAAAAAAATCCGCGTCTATCTGCGTTTATCCGCGTCCGATTTTTTTAATTGAGAATTGCTGAGGTATGGGTAGCTCCATTGCTTTATAGGGCAAAATCATCTATATGCCATTTTAGATGAAATCTGATGAACTAACAAGCGTCAATCTCACATTCGTGCTAACTTATGCATGCGTCTCTCGATCCACCACTGCCCCCGATTTGCCGACCAGGAAATCCAAATCCGCCCCCACATTGGCCTGTTGCACATGGTTGATATACATGTTGACATACCCCCGTTCCGCGCGCTGGACGGGTGGCTGCCAGTTTGCGCGGCGCTGGGCTAACTCTATCTCCGGCACATCCAGGTGCAAACTGCGTTTTTCGACATCGAGTTCGATCATGTCGCCATTTTGCACCAACGCCAGCGTGCCGCCAATCGCCGATTCGGGCGCCACGTGCAAGACGACCGTACCAAAGGCTGTGCCACTCATACGTCCATCAGAGATGCGCACCAGGTCGCGCACGCCTTTTTCCAATAACTTTTTGGGCAAACCCATGTTGCCCACCTCCGGCATGCCTGGATAGCCGCGCGGGCCAACACCTTTGAGCACCATCACAGAATTTTCGTCGATCTCCAACGCGGGATCGTCAATGCGGGCGTGATAATCTTCGATATCCTCAAAGACCACGGCTGGCCCGCGATGTTGCATCAAATGCGGCGACGCCGCCGATGGCTTGATGATTGCGCCGTCGGCACATAAGTTGCCGCGCAAAACAGCAATGCCAACTTCAGGTTTAAACGGTGCATCAATGCTGGCGATCACGGTGCGGTTATAACAGGACGCGCCCGCGGTGACTTCCGCCTGTGGCTTATTCATCACCGTCTGGGCGTCCATGTGCAAATGATCCTTCAATTCTTGGATCACCACGGGCACACCACCGGCGTAATAGAAATCTTCCATCAAGAATTCGCCGGACGGCATCAAGTTGACCAGCAGCGGCAAATGGCTGCCCAGCCGGTCGAAATCGTCAAGCGCCAGCGGGATGCCCATGCGCCCGGCAATCGCGAGCAGATGGACGACAAGGTTCGTCGAACCACCGACCGCGGCATTGACCATAATCGCATTTTCAATTGACTTGCGCGTCACTACGTCCGATAATTTCAGATCTTCACGCACCATCTCGACAATGCGATTGCCGGCCAGATGCGCCAGCCGTTTGCGTCGCGCATCGGCGGCCGGAATTGCCGCGCCACCGGGGATGGTCAAGCCGAGCGCTTCAACCATGCAGGCCATCGTGGAGGCGGTGCCCATCGTCATGCAACTGCCATCACTGCGCGACATACAGGCTTCGGCCTCGCTATATTCGTCTGGTGTCATCACCCCGGCGCGCAGATCATCGTTGAACTTCCAGACATCGGTGCCCGAGCCAATGTCGCGCCCGCGGAACTTGCCGTTTAACATGGCGCCACCAGAGACGACAATTGTGGGCAAATCTACGCTGCACGCGCCCATGATCGAAGACGGCGTCGTCTTGTCGCAACCCGTCAAAAGCACAACGCCGTCGAGTGGGTTGGCGCGAATCGTCTCTTCGACATCCATGCTCGCCAAGTTACGAAAAAGCATTGTCGTTGGCCGCATCAGCGCTTCGCCCAGTGACATCACTGGGAACTCTAGGGGGAAGCCGCCCGCTTCGTAGACGCCGCGCTTGACCATTTCGGCCAGAATGCGAAAATGCCCGTTGCACGGGGTCAGTTCCGACCAGGTATTACAGATGCCAATCACGGGTCGATCTTTATACAAATGATGGGGATACCCCTGATTCTTGGTCCAACTGCGAGCGACGAACCCGCCGATGCTCTTACTTTCAAACCATTCGGCGCTGCGGAGTTTACCGGTTTGGGACATAGGTAGTTCCTTCCTTTTTAAATATTCGGTGTAATGAATTCATGGGGATGTTTCGGATTTTTGTTACCATCTACTATAATGACTCTCAGGATTCCAAGCAAGTAGGCACCAAGGAGATGAGGGATGAATCTACAAGAAATTCGCACCGCGTTGCGCACGGTCTGCGCGATTCCGGTGACGCCGTTTCGCGCCGATGGCAGCGCCGATTTTGAACTGTTCCGCCAGTTGGTCACGCGTATGGTGGATGGTGGCATCAGCGTGGTGACGCCCAATGGCAACACGAGCGAGTTCTACTCGTTGACTTCGGTTGAACATCGCCGGCAATTAGAAGATGCATCGGTCGGCGTGTGGAACAGCCAAAACCAAGCGTTGGTGCTGGCGGGTGTCGGGTTTGACACGCAGACGGCGATCGAAATGGCCGATCTGGCCCAAGTGATCGGTGCGCAGGCGGTGATGGTGCATCAACCGGTCCATCCCTATCGCTCCGATGATGGCTGGATCGCCTATCACAAAGCGCTTGCCGATGCTTTCCCAACGCTGGGTGTCGTGCCCTACGTGCGCGATCCATCGATCAGTGGCGCGACAATTAAACGGCTGGCCGAGGCTTGCCCCAACTTTGTCGGCATCAAGTATGCCGTCCCGAATCCACCTTTGTTTACCAAGATCGTGCAGGAAGTCGGGGCGGAGCGGCTAGCCTGGATCTGTGGGCTGGCCGAGTCGTGGGCACCCTTCTTCTGGGTAGGCGGCGCACAGGGCTTCACATCAGGGCTGGTCAATTTGACCACACATTTATCGCTAGAGATGCAAACGGCGCTGGAAGCGGGTAACTATCCGCGGGCGATGGAACTTTGGGCACAAGTAAAACCCTTTGAAGACTTGCGCGCCCGGCGTGATAATGCGAATAACGTCTCGGCTGTCAAAGAGGCGATGGCGCAGATGGGGTTATGCGAACGCACGGTACGTCCCCCCATTTCCGAGCTACCAGAAGCAGAACGCGCCGAGGTCAGCCAGATTCTGAAACAGCTGATCGTCGAGCCGGTGGCGTAGAACAGATCCCTATGGCGATTAAAACCTTTGATACCTTGCAAGCGCTCGGCGAACACTTTGCCAGCGAAGTCTATCGCGATATCGTGAATGATTCGCTCTTAGTCCAGGATGTCACGAACAACATCTGGCATCGTTATGCCTGGACGCCAGGCAAACGTGAGATCAAATTCCGCGAGACGCTCCTGGGCGGGGAATTGCCGATCATGGTGCAGGTGTATCCGCGGATGTAATTCTGAGCAAAGGAGTAGCGCATGCCGCAGAACATTTATGACGATCCAAATTTCTTTGCGGGATATAGTCAGTTTCGCCGCTCGCTAGAGGGCCTGGCGGGCGCGCCGGAGTGGCCAACTGTGCGGAGTATGCTGCCGGGGCGCTGGCAGGGTTGCGCGTGCTCGACCTGGGCTGCGGATTTGGTGCATTCGACCGTTGGGCGCACGCAATGGGCGCAGCGCATGTACTTGGCATCGATCTCTCAGAGAAGATGTTGGCGCAGGCGCGCGCCCAAGCGCCAGATTCAGGCGTCACCTATCGCTTGGGCGACATCGAGCAGCTTGCGTTGCCGGACGCCAGCTTTGATCTGGTCTATAGTGCGCTCGTGTTACATTACATCGAAGACCTCGGCGCTGTGATCGCGGTGATCCGCCGGCTGTTGGCGCCGGGTGGTCACTTTGTCTTTACTGTTGAACACCCGATCTACACTGCCCCTAGTCATCCCGGCTGGCAAACAGATGCGCACGGTGAGCAAGTTTGGCCGATCAATGATTATCTGGTTGAGGGCAAGCGGGTGACGGATTGGATCCGGCCAGGCATTGTAAAATATCACCGCAGCATTGCGAGTTATGTGAACAACTTGCTGGCGCAAGGTTTCTCCCTTGAGCGCCTCGAAGAGTGGGAACCTACCCCCGAACAGATTGCCGAACGCCCAGAAATGAGGGAGGAACTTCATCGCCCACCGTTTTTGTTAGTCGCGGCGGGCGTCTAGTGGATGGTGGACTGTCAGATCAGTGATATTGTGAATATCTGCTATCTGTGTAGGATGTCAAGAACAATTCCTGACATCGTTATCCAATGGCAATTTATTGGCAAATCTACGTAAACAATGATAATATAAAAATTAGCTTAATTCAGAACAAGTTAATTTTAAACAAGGTAATTGTAACACTTTATGTATTTTGTTGGCCGTACTTTTGAATTCAATTATTTGAATCGTCTCTATCGTGAACCGCGTGGCGCGCTTTGCATCGTTTACGGGCGGCGACGCATCGGTAAGACGCGCTTATTGACGCAATGGCTCGAAAGCCAACAACTGCCGGGATTCTATTGGCTGGCAACCGATACGTCGGCTGGTGCGCTGTTGGCCTCGCTCTCTTACGCAATTTATCAGCAGTTG
>JBBQBY010000194.1:0-12069 GCA_038318235.1 Caldilineales bacterium | reverse complement strand
GAAGGCGCGGCTGTCGCGTTGGCCCAACCGCACCTTGAGCAGGCCGAACAAGCCGCCGCTCAATTGCGCCAAGAAGGCTATCGCGCACTTGGTGTGCGCTGCGATGTGCGCCAGCGTGCGGATGTTGCGCAGTTGATCGCGCTGACCGTTGCTGAATTTGGTCAGCTTGACGTGATGGTCAACAATGCCGCGCTCACCGGCGCGGCGTTCCAGGCGCGGGCCTTTATGGAGGAAACGGACGAACACTGGCGCGACGTGCTCGAGGTTAACCTCACCGGCGTTTTTGCCTGCACCCAAGAAGCCGCGCGCCAGATGATCAAGCAACAGAGCGGCGGCAGCATTATCAATATCTCGTCCGTCGCGCAGTATGCCGCGCAGGAACATGCTGCGCCCTATTGCGCGAGCAAGGCTGGGTTGGATGGTTTAACCAAGGTTGCGGCGATTGAACTGGCGGCGTACAATATCCGCGTCAACAATGTGGCACCTGGTGATATCAATACCAAAGCCAGCGCCGACGTGGTCAGCACGGCTGCCGAACGCGGGGCAACCGGCCAATTTTTTCGCCACACCCCGCTCAACCGCCGTGGTACCGCTGATGAGATCGGCCATGTCGTTGCCTTTCTGGCGAGTGCCGAAGCCAGCTTTGTCACCGGCGCGACCTGGTTGGTGGATGGGGGATTTTTGAGCTATTAATTGCTGTATCACGGAGTTGCATAGAGCAAACACAGAGAGCACAGAGACTTAGGCGCGATCAAAGCATAAAGGATCCAGTAGGTGCGTGCTTGTAGCCGCACAATTTGGGGTATACGCAGAACGGGCGGCTACAAGCACGCACCTACGCATGATTTTGTTCGGCAAACGCTGGATCCTTATTTCATTGAAATGGCCTTATTGAATATTTGCTCTGTGAATCCTCTGTGCTCTCTGTGTAACTCTCTCATAACAACCAAAGGAGAAAGTAATGAAAGTTGCGGACGCAATTGCCCACATTCTCAAAGCGGAAGGGGTTGAGTATCTTTTTGCCTACCCGGTCAACCCGATCATCGAAGCGGCAGCCAAACTGGACATCCGCCCGATTATCGTGCGCCAAGAGCGGATTGGTTTGCACATGGCCGATGCCCTGGCGCGCATGACTTCGGGCCAGAAGATCGGCGTCTTTTGTATGCAAAGTGGCCCAGGCGCTGAAAACGCCTTTGGCGGTGTGGCGCAGGCTTATGGTGAGTCGGCGCCAATTGTCGTTTTGCCGATGGGCTACGCGCGCCATTTGACCAATGTGCCGCCCAACTTCAATGCTTTTCTCAATTTCCAACATGTAACTAAATCGTGCGAACAAGTGGTGCTGCCCGAAGCGGTGCCCGATGCGATGCGCCGCGCCTTTACCCAGGTGCGCAATGGCCGGCCGCGACCCGCCTTGGTCGAGATACCGAGTGATCTGATGGATGAAGAGGTGCCGGAGCCGCTGACCTATCGCCCGACACCGATCACACGTTATGCGCCGGCGCCCGATGAAGTGAAATGTGTCGCCGCCGCGTTGCTGGCCGCCGAACGGCCTGTGATCTATGCTGGACAGGGCGTCCATTATGCGCAGGGGTGGCAGGCCTTGCGTGACCTGGCTGAATTGTTAGAAGCGCCGGTTACCACCAGTCTGGGTGGAAAAAGCTCTTTCCCCGAAAATCACCCGCTGGCGCTTGGCTCTGGCGGACGCGCTTTGCCCAAACCGGTGCATCAATTCCTGCAAGAGGCCGACTTGATCTTCGGTATCGGCTGTAGCTTTAGCATCACCAGTTTTGGCATCAAAATGCCCAAGGGCAAGATCTACATCCAGGCGACGCTGGATCCGGCGGATCTGAACAAGGATGTGCCAATCGATTATGCGCTGGTGGGCGATGCTCGGCTTACGCTGGAGGCGTTGGTGGCGGAAATTCGCCACCAATTAGGCGGCAAGCCGCGTGGTCGCATGGCGCAGGTGAGCGAGAAAATTCAAACGATCAAATCCGAGTGGTTGGCGCAATGGTTGCCGAAACTGACCTTGAATGAGGCGCCACTCTCACCCTATCGGGTGGTCTGGGATCTGTTGCATACCGTCGATGTCGCCAACACGATCATCACGCATGATGCGGGCAGCCCGCGCGACCAACTTTCGCCGTTTTGGGAATCACTGACGCCGCTTTCTTATATCGGCTGGGGCAAAACGACGCAACTCGGCTACGGTTTGGGCTTGGCGATGGGGGCGAAGCTCGCCAAGCCAGACAAGCTCTGCATCAACGTCTGGGGCGACGCGGCGATTGGTTTTACTGGCATGGATTTTGAGACCGCCGTGCGTGAACGGATTCCGATCTTGTCAATTCTGCTCAATAATTTTTCGATGGCGATTGAACTGCCGATCATGCCAGTTTCGACCGAGAAATATCGCAGCACCGACATTTCGGGTAATTACGCCGACATGGCCAAGGCGTTTGGTGGTTATGGTGAGCGGGTGACTACCCCGGATCAGATTATCCCCGCGATCCAGCGGGGCATCCAAAAGACCCAAGAAGGTGTGCCAGCGTTGCTTGAATTTATCACAGCGAAGGAGACGCAGATCTCGACGTTTAAGTAGTGACAGATTGCGGATAGATTGGGCGCTTGCTTGACAAAGCGTTGCAAACCCTCCTATACTGCAACTGTATACGCAATAGTGACCAGTAGCATTTTGCTTGGCTGAGAGAATGTTACTGGTCTTTGAATTAGGCGAGGCGCATTTATTATGGTTCAACAAGTGACGATTCGTGGCGAGACCTCAATCTTACTCAAACCTTTGGTCGAATCTGCCATTCGCAGTCAATTGAAATCATTGACGCATGGGCTTCGCCGTACACGCGAACGCTTGACCAGCTTTGAACAAAAATATGGTATGACAAGTGCCGAGTTTGAGTTACGCTTCAAGGCCCATGCAATTGATGAATCATTAGATTTTATTGATTGGTGGATGGAAGTTGAGGCTTACCATTTATTAGAGAGCAAGCATCAGGCCTTACGTGAGGCCCAGATTGGTTGAACGCTATTTTCACTCACTGCTGAATTTACTCTCCACATCACCGGTTGTTCGTTCCTCTGATATCACGTTGGACACGCGCAGTGAATTTGTTGGCTTTATTCGCGGTAATATCTATTTTACCGATGATTCACTCTTGCATCTTCGTGAGCTTGTTGACATTGAGTCAGTTGTCAAGAAAATTGCATATGCCTAGCATTATCAAAGCGCTGAAGGCAAATTGTGCTTTCGTTATGATAATATACCGCACTTCCCGCACCTTCCGAATGCGCCCCATCATAAACATGTTACAGATGAAACAAACGTTATTTCGGCCTTTGTACCAGATTTGGCCATTGTGCTAGGTGAAATCGAAGCAATTGTTCCGGTTGAATAGTGTAACCAGGGTAATGCGCTTTCGCGCAATGCTCATCTAAAATTCGCGTAATCATTCGTTGACCTTTGGGTAGCGCCTGTGGAATTCGTCGTTCAGGAAATCATGAAAGCCCCAGCCGATATTGCCTGTCTTGTAGACAATACTGCGCATCCGATTGTAAAATTGTTCCGCCAGCGCGGCATCATCTTGTTTTGTGATCACATCAATCGCTTCGGCATAAACCGACTCCAGGCTGCTATAAAAATTTTCGTCGATATCGCCATAATTGTTCGTACAGATGACCCCTTGCTCGACGTAGTAGATCAGCAAGTCGGCCACCGCCGCGGGATCAGCACAGGCTTTCTTGAAGTCGTTTAATGCTTTGCGGGCCGTACGTAAACTAAGTTTGGGAAAGCCACGCGCCGGGTTGAACTGGTCGCGAATGGTTTTGCGATAGGGTTCCGCCAAAGTCTCCAGATCGATCGAGGTGAAACGCGAGCTTAAAAAGACTTTATTGTCAGCGTTGAGCTGGTAAAGTTCGCGCACGAGATCGACCAATTCAGCTTGGTTGAGGTCAGCCAGCGCCCGCTTGATGGTCGCCCAAGTGGGTGGTTTAGCGTTTGTAGTCATAGCTTTGTTCTGTGTTTGACAATCATCCTACTTTATAAATCCGCCGCCACCGGTGTCCAGCCACTGCCCGCGCGTACAATGTCGATCACTTCCTGATAAATCCAGCCATCGCGAAAGGTTTGATAACCCGCGTCGCCTTGGCCTTGCAGATCGGCCACAAATTCGCGCGCCAGTTGATCCCAGTTACGTTGTGAATGATCGGGCTCTGGCGGCAGCGCGGCGCGGATTGCCTCAGGCACGGGTACTTCCTCCCAGGTATCGCTATCCGTACACAGGAACATGGCGCCTTGCATATAGGCACCTTCGGTGTGTAACGTACCCTTTTCACCATAAATGGCGATGTAATCAGCGTTTTTGCCCGTGCGCAAGGCCGAGTGGCGGAAGGTAGCCGTTACGGCACTTGCTCGGTCAGCGGCACGACTGCCAAGTTGGGTCAAGACCGTGTACGACCAATCACTGTCAACGGTAGCCCATTCGCCTCGTGCCGCGGCTTCGGGTGAAAGCGTGCGTTGCATGTACTCGCGGAAATCGTGGACTTTATCGGCCATCGGCACGCGCTTTAGATCGTTGCGACATTCACCCATGGCGGCCAGAATTTCACCACCGACGATGTTTTGGACAATCGCCAGTTTGTGCGTAAAGTTGTTGTTCAAGCGCCCACCGCCCATGTCCAGACGATGCGGCCAACCAAAAGGCATTAGCGCCGGCCACTTGTAATGCGAAACACATTCCACCTCGTAGACTGTGCCCAGAATGCCTTGCTTAACCAGTTCGCGCGCATAAAGCGTCTGCGGCTGATAGCGATAACTGGCGGCGTAGGCGGTTTTTAGACCCTTTTCTTTGGCCAATTGATAAATCGTGCGCGCATCTTGGGCGGTGGTCGCCAGCGGTTTATCACACAGCACGTTAGAACCTGCTTCCAGCGCCGCCGTGATCATCTCCAGATGGACGCCGCCGGGCGTGCCCACCGCCACAATGTCGGGTTTGATCTCGGTGATCATGCCGCGCCAATCGGTGCCAGCGCGTGGAATATTTAATTTGGCGGCCATACGTTGACAAACGTCTAGCGTGCGGCTGGCCATAGCTACTACATTGACGCCGGCGCGCTGCAAGGCCAGGGTGTGACCTTCGCCTGCGTAACCGGAGCCTAGAATCAAAGCATTTAATGTTTTTGTCATGATTTTTGCTCGCGTAGATAAACAATCAGATCGATATCACCAGGAGAAGCGCCAAGATCGGTTAGGATCACAGCCGATTGGGCGCGATGTTGTGTGCCGTGGTTGACCACATGGGTCAAAATTTGCCAAAGCACGGTCTGATAGGGTTTGCCAGAGAGCGATGCATAATCGATGGTACGATTCAGTTGCTCATCGCTCAGGCCGTCAATATAGGCGCGCATTGCCTGCTCTTCGCTCTGCCAGCGGGCTTGGATGGCAGCCAGCGTGGGAAAATCTTGTTCGGCAAGCAGTGCCCGCGGCGATAGCTGTTCTTGACAACGGACACGCCAGACCCATTCTGCGCCCAAGATGTGGAGTAAGGTGCCATGCAAACTGCCCCAACTATGGGTGGTGGGGGCAAGGAAGGCAACCTTGCTTACCTTTGCTGCAGCTGTCAAAATGTGGCGGTTGGCCCAATAATTGTAGTCAAAGAGCAATCGGATATCGCTTTTTTGCATGGCGTATTCTCCAAAAAATGCTCAAGTTTGATAGGTGGGGTGAGTGCAGCCATCGGCATCAAGGTAAGGAATGTTTGCCGATACCCACGGGTTTCAACCCGTGTCTGGTACAAAAAACCGCACCCAGAGAGGGCACCCGAAGCCAGGTTGGCGTATCCCATGATTGCATCAAGGCCAGTGCGTTTTAACGCACTTTCTGTCGCAGACGGTGAATTCATTCACCGGTTCTCGCCGCCCGTCTGCTTAGCTTGATGCCGATGGGTGCGTGCAACGCGCGGGGCAGTTTGATCATTCGGATTCGTGCTCTGCCTGACCCGTGCCATGCACTCGTTATACCTTGACGGCGGTCGAAACCGACATCTCACCAACTTCTTCGGCGGTGACCTCGCGCCCCAAGCGGTCGGAAAGATAGATGCCTTCGGAGATCAGCATGGTATTGAGCGCAAATTGGGCGGTTGGCAACAAATCAACGCGACCCTGCAGCGCGGCGATCCAATGTTGTTGTGGCGTGTCATAAGCATCGCCATTCTCGCGCACGGTGTGGATGCGATAGTCAAAACCAGCCAAGAGCGCCGTGCTGTCCAGATCAAGATCACCCACACTGCGGAAATAACCAAACGGTTCTAGACGAATGCCGCCTTCGCTGCCAAAAATACTGGAACCTTCAAAGCTGTTCATGTGGACAGCCCACGCTTCAATGATATCCAGCGTCATGTTGTTTTCCATGCGGATAAAGCCCAGGCCGAGTTCTTCCACGCTGTAGCCGCTGGCTGCGAAACGCTTGGGATCGATGGGGGTTTCTTGGTAGGTTTTGCCAGAAATGCGCAAAACCTTTGGATTGCCGAGCAGATACATCATCGTAATAATATGATAGACGCCCACATCATAGAGCGCGCCGCCCGCAGAGTTTTGCTTCTGCACAAAGGTCGGGCTGCCGTAGCCATCCACATACGGGCGACCGCGGCGACGATGGCCGGTGGAGCGGGCGTGATAAATTTTGCCCAAGTGGCCGCCGT
The DNA here is from genome assembly GCA_038318235.1 of Caldilineales bacterium. Lineage (GTDB taxonomy): Bacteria > Chloroflexota > Anaerolineae > Caldilineales > Caldilineaceae > JAPLGZ01. The sequence goes on along the minus strand of JBBQBY010000194.1, from coordinate 5,359 downwards.
CGATCAAGGCTTTGGCGGCTTTCACCTCTTTATAAAAAATATTCGCGCATTGAATATTAAGTCTGCGACCAAGTTTTTGCGCAGTGGTAAGCATGGTCTCAGCATCGCGATAGGCGCCCGCCATTGGTTTTTCGCAGAAAACATCTTTGCCGGCCTCAAGCGCCGCCACGGTCACCGGCATGTGAAAATTGTTGTGCAGACAGACATCAACGGCCTGAATGTCATCGCGTTGCAATAGCTGACGGAAGTCGGTGTAGACATTCGGAATTTTATAGAGGCCGCCCACGCGGTTAACCTCAGCCTCGTTTAAATCGGCCACCGCGACTACTTCGGCGTCATTGATCTTCGCGTACGTATCCAGATGCTGCTTGCCAATCTGGCCGACGCCGATCACGCCCACGCGGATTTTTTCTCTTGCCTGACTCATCGTTTTGTCCTTTATGGTTTGAGTAAGGAGTAGGGAATAGGCGGCAACTTAATCCCTACTCCTTACTCCTTACTCCCTATCAAATGTTACTTTTCTAATATCCGCTTAAGCAATGCCAGCGTCTTGGTCGCCGCTTCGACTTCATTGCCATCATTCGGCGTGCTTTCGATGCCCCAGCAGCCGTTATAGCCGGCCTTTTGTAAGATGCCGATCACCTTGGCGATATCCTGTTCTGGATCATTGCCATTTTCGTCGAACGCAAAGGTTTTGAAATGCGTGGCCGTGGCATATTTGGCATATTGATCCCAGGCGCGTTGATGCGTGCCGGCTGGCCAGTTGTACGAGTCAAAGAGCAGCCCCAGGCCTGGCACGGCGTCGAGCAACTTGGCAAGATTATCGGGATGTTGGAAAGGGCCCCAGTGGTTTTCGATGATCACTTCCACGTCCTGCTTTTGGGCGCGCGCGACAATATCTTTGTAGCCATCGACGACAATCTCGAAAATTTCTTCTGCGGTCTCGTGATTGCGCCCACCAGCGTCAATGCGCACCTGCTTGGCACCCAAGTATTGTGAAATATCGATCCAGCGGTAGGCGATCTCGCGATTCTTCGCGCGGGCTTCGGCGGTTGGCTCGTAGATATGCGCACCATCGACCGCAATGCAGCCAAACGGCAAGTTGACTTCGGCGGCGGCCGCCTTGACGCGATCCAGATAGGCGTTGTCATGGTAGCCGTCTTCGATATGTTTCATCCACGGATCGAGGAGCGTGAAACCGGCATCCTTGCAATACTTGATATAATCGAAAACATCCAATTTACCCGCCGCACTGGTGCGATGAAAACTGTACGAACAGAGACTATAGTCCATCTTCTTTTCCCTTCCTAGTTGAAAATGTGGAATCCAGGCGCGCCTGGATACATCGTAGCTGTCCAGGCGCGCCTATAAAAATTACCCACGCTGAGCGATATCTGATCAAGGAGCAGCTCAATTGTACAATTTTACCATTAATTCGACAACTCGATTTTATAGCCTGGGTGCAGCCCAAATTTTGGGTGCAAATGGAATTTGGCCACTGACAATAGGAAGTCGCGTCAGCGGCTAGGATCTCAGTCGCTGACGCGACTTCCTATTGTCAGCCGCGGGATTTATCCCTGCCTGCTGCCGTACCCCATCCGCCCTTTGGCCCATTTTACAACAGATGATGGGCGACCTTCTGCACGCCGACAATCAGGTCGTCCAGATCTTCTTCTTCATAGAATGGCCCAACACTAACGCTGACACAGCGGTTGAGTAAATCTTCGGTGCGCGGACACATGCCCATGCTATACTTGATCGGCTCTGGGAAATAACTCGAAATCTCAAACGGCCCACCTTCCGTCAACGTCCATTGGTTCAGAATCTGCGGCGCGGCGTAGACTGGTTTACCCCCATAGACTTTACCCGCGGGCACACCCTCTGCCTGGAGCGCCTTGACAAATTTATCCGCCTGTTCACCGTTCGGAAAGTAGGTGAGCACGCCGAGCGAATGGCGATTGCGGTCGGGCGAATAAGGGGCAAGTTGCAGACCTGGGATCGCTTGCAAAGCCTCACGGATAATGCCGGTATTGCGTTCAATACGCTGCATGATTTCGTTGAGCTTTTGCAACTGACAATCCAGAATCGCACCAGCGATCTCATTTAGCCGCAAATTCTCACCAATGACAGGTTGTCCACCTACCGTGTCGCGAATGCCGGCATGCGACGTCCAGAACTGCCCTCCTTGGTCGGAATAGATCACCGCACGCCGGAAAAGTTCTGGATCATCGGTGACGACAATGCCACCTTCGCCGCTTGTGATATTCTTTTCCAACTGAAAGCTAAAACAACCAATATCACCCAAGGTGCCAACGTGGCGCCCTTTGTAAAAGCTGCCACAGGATTGTGCCGCGTCTTCTACGACTTTCAGATTATGCTTGCGCGCAAACGCCAGCACCGGGTCCATATCTACTGCCGTGCCGCCTAGATGCACCGGCATAATTGCCCGGGTGCGAGGTGTTAGACAGCGTTCCAGATCATTGGGATCCAGTTGCAACAGGTCATCTACTTCGGCAAAGACGGGCCGGGCGCGGTTGGCCACAATCGCCCCGACCGAGGCAATAAAGGTCACAGCGGGGACAATGACTTCGGCGCCCGCGCCTATGCCGGCTGCCCCTAGCCCCATGCGTAAGGCCGCCGTACCATTGGCTGCCGCAGCTGCATGTTTTGTCCCCACAAAACCGGCAAAATTTTTCTCGAATGTGGCAACCTTGGAGAGGAAATTAGGGCCATAATAACGGAAGAGCGAGCGGCTATCTAGCACCTCCATTACAGCTCGTTTCTCTTCTTCGCCAATCACCGCCGCCCCTTTATAGCGGTTGAACTCACGTTGGATCACCGGGGTCCCCCCTTCGATGGCTAGTTTCTCGCCAACTTTTGCTGACATTGCGTAATCTCCTGATCTGAATGAGTGCTTGCATCGTTTCGAGTGGCGGAATGATTGATCGCCTATGAAATATTGGCGAGCATTGCTCTAGATCTATCATTGAGCACGGTTCCTGGGTAAGTCAAAGTAGAAATAAATATTGTTTTTTAGTAGCTATTAACAGAAATAATGAGTAAGGAAATTGAATGAACTGTAAGTGTTCTCCTGCTGATTTTATGGTACTATAGGATTATATCGTGTGTGCTAGACTGAATGCACACTAAGATAGGCGTATAAAGATAGCGTATAATAAAGTATATAAAATGATACGCTCTGATTGTATGGTAATGAACAGATTGTGCAAAATGTGAAAAATTCAAAATTCGCTGAGCACTAGATTTTTTTGTCCCTGATTTAAAGCTTGGACAAGCGCCGAAAGATCGCTGAAATGTTTGCAGCGTTGGAAACTTACTTGCAAAGGGCAAGCGGCTCTTTTCGCCTGATTTAGGTGTTACTCAGTTATTATATGGAAAAAGTAGCAAAAAGATTCACTAAACATTTGCTCTGTCTGTCTATCTGTTTTAAGATAGGTAGACAGGTAAGGATTACTGAGCGAGCTTGGTGTTATTTTTTCCGGTTACGAATCCGACCAGATGCTAAGTTACAAGAATCGTTTGTTTGGGCGCACCAGACTTCAAAAAGTAATATCCAAAGTAGAAGGTCGTGCGTATAAATATTATGCCGACCTTCTTTGGTGTTTAAAAAATGGCGATGGGTCTGCTTGGGAGCAATTTGTCGTCGAGTGGGGCGCGCGCTTGTATAGCTATCTGCGCTATAACATCCAACGTGAAGAGGATGCGCAACATCTATTGAGTGATATCATGTTGGCGATTGTGCACGAAATGCCGAATTTTGATGAAAAGGTGACGCTGGCAACTTTTGTTTACCAGCTCGCCTATCGCAGGCTGATCGAATACTGGCGTCAATATGGTAAGCCTGATTCGCCGCTCTATTTCAATCGTTTGACGACTGCCCGCCACGATATTGAAATGCGCAAGGCCTGGTTCCAATTAGAGGAGCAGTCACAACAAGTATTGTTGTTACGTTATCAGGCTAGTTTAAGTGTAAGTGAAATTGCTATGGTCTTGGAGCGATCCCATGAAACGGTCGAACTATTATTAGGCCAAGTACATCGTCAATTTCAAACTATGTTTTTTAATAATCCTGGGGCTTAAGTACGAATGTCCGAGCACCGAAGCGAACAAGAATTACGCGCTTTATTTCGCGAACATATGCCTTTACGGTCAATGCCTACGGATCTGGCTGACCGTTTGCGCCATCAAGTCTTGGCCGAAGTGGCAAATATAATTAGGGTTACTCAACTGGCCGAACCAACGGTAGAGCCAACGCCGACTGGCGTTGCTCCAACGGCTAAACAGCCCAGTGCGCGGACACACCCCAATGCTAAACGGCCGCCAGCCGCGCGTGTTGGGATTGGGGCTTGGCTCGCCGATCGATTGCGCCTTGCGCCGTCTTTGGCCTTGACGGGGGCTGCGATCGCTGCACTGGTGGCCATTCTTAGTTTGGGCCCCAAATTGCTCCCAATGTTAACAACGTCAACCGGCAGCCAACCTGGCTCGGTGCAGACTGCAAGTTCAGGGACTACGGCTGCAACATCAGCAGAAATAGCCGCGGTGAATACTAGCGCCACTGCCACCGGTGAAGTCGCGACATCGACCAGTGTAGGTGAAGCAAATCCTGCGTTGGCTACGCAAGCCCCAATGGCTGCCGATGTCACAGCGCCAACTACGTCTGGGACAGTGAATGCTCCGCTTGGTGCAGCGGGCAGTACACCATTGCCAACCGCAACCCCTGCGAATTCAAACAGTGGCGCCATGTGGGGCACTTCAAACTTTGCCAACACGGCGACGGCCACATCGGCCACACCTGTTAGTAGTGGACCTCCTTTCCAGACAACCAATGGTACGCCCAGCCAAGTAATCGGCACGCCGGTTAGCTCAACCAATGTTTACCCTGTAAAAACGGCTACACCAACCGCCTCTGATGGTTCTGGCATGATTGCAAAAGCCGCTACTGCCACACCGAAGCCTGGCAATAATGTGCTTGGGGCCTTAACTCCCACCGCAACTGGTAGCCTGCGTTTAGAACCTGGTAACGCCCAACAAACAGCGCCAGGCGTTACGACCACCCCAAACAACAGTGGCACGGCCGCGCCGTTGCCGTCAGCAACCCCAACGCCAGCACAGTTAGCCGTGGGGAGCCCTAAGGCAACACCAACTAAAGTGGTGAATGGACCGCCAATCGTCAAGGATTTGTTGTCACCTACCGCCACTATGACAGCAACACCCAAAGGCACAAAACCAGCGCCGACTTCCACGCCAGTCGTGGGACAAATTGGCGGTTTTATTCTAAGTGCCACGCCAACGCGTACACCTATGCCAGTCGCGACATCAACATCAACCACAGAATCAA
>JBBQBY010000193.1:0-12099 GCA_038318235.1 Caldilineales bacterium | reverse complement strand
GTCGATAGTCAGCATGGGCATGAGCTGTGTTTTTGCCGTTTGTAGACGGTAGATGGTATAAAAGTCTGTCTACCATCTACCGTCTACAAAATGCTCAACCTGTGACCGTTGAGTGTGTATTTGCCCTTATTCATGCCTCTATGCTAAATTCATTCAAGCGGTTTGACCACACCGATCCAGAGCATCGGCTTGGGTTGTACATCGAGGATTCTTCGATAAACTACAACATGCCGCAACATTTCGCACATGTAGACGCCTAGTTCAAGTTGGGTGCAGCCTTGGGCTGGAATTGCATCTTTTAGGAAACGCAGTTCTTCAATCGCAATCAGAATGGCTTCTGTATAGGGATACGAATCGTAGAGATAATTACGCGCTTCCAGGCTATATTCAATATCCCAAAGGGGCGGGTTCATCGTGGCGTAACCTTTTCGGCGAGTTGACGGCGTAATTCTTCCTGTGAAATACGTTTGGCTGGACCATTTTCCATCTCGGCAAAGACCCGCCGCGCTTCCAATAAGAGGGCTTGATGTCTTACTTGGTTGTTCAGCGCGTTCCATTGCTCCGGCGAAACAAGCACGCCAACGGGTTTACTTCCCTTCTCGATCAGGACGACTGGCCCTTCTTTGGCCTTTTGTAACAGTTCGGCCTGACGAATCCGCATGTGACTAATCGGTGCAATTGTCGGAATTGTAGCCATAATTCGCTTCTCCTTAGCAAGATATTAGCAGTATTTGCTAATTGTACGCTATGTTATAACTGACCGTCAATCTATACATGTCATTGACTAAGCAAGGAGTTGTTTTCGCACTGTCCATTTGCTGTGGTATCCTGCACAAAGTAGCTCGACCATCATCCGCTTATGAAAGTGGTTCATGCCAACCTCTAACGATTCGCTCGGCCAAGTCATTCGCCTGTTTCTGCGCTTGGGCTTCACGGCCTTTGGTGGTCCTGCGGCCCATATTGCCATGATGCACGACGAAGTGGTTGTCCGCCGGCAGTGGATGACAGAACAACAGTTTCTTGATCTGGTGGGCGCCACCAATCTGATCCCCGGCCCTAATTCGACGGAGATGGCGATCCACATTGGTTATGACCGGGCCGGCTGGCGTGGGTTGCTGGCCGCCGGTCTCTGTTTTATCCTACCCGCCGCCTTGATCGTGGGCTGCTTGGCCTGGGTCTATGTGCGTTACGGCCAGACCCTACAAGGCAATGGGCTGCTCTATGGCCTTAAACCCGTGATCATCGCGATTGTGTTACAAGCTTTGATCAAACTGGTGCGCACCGCGATCAAAGGACCCTTACTCGCTGTTATTGCGTTAGCTGTGCTGGTGCTCTATTTGTTAGGCGTGAATGAATTGCTCTTGTTGTTTGGTGGTGGGTTGATCGTGGTGTTGGTGCAGGCCTTTCGGCGCGGTACGATGGTCGCCTCGATCGCCTGGTTCCCGCTGCTCGGTCTGCCTAGCCTGCCGCAACTCGCCGCGCTAACGCCGGTGCGGCTTGACCAGCTTTTTCTGATCTTTCTCAAGATTGGCGCCGTCTTATATGGCAGCGGCTATGTCTTGTTGGCCTTTCTGCGCAACGATCTAGTCTTACACTTACATTGGTTGACTGACCAACAATTGCTGGATGCCGTTGCGGTGGGTCAGTTCACGCCAGGGCCGGTCTTTACCACGGCCACTTTTATTGGCTATGTCCTGGCTGGCACACCTGGCGCGATCTTGGCGACCATTGGCATCTTTCTACCGTCCTTCTGTTTCGTCGCCATCCTCAAGCGCATCGTACCCTATTTGCGGCATTCGCCCTGGACCGCTGCGTTGCTGGACGGCGTTAATGTGGCGGCGCTTGGGTTGATGGCCGGCGTGACCGGGCAGTTGGGCCGCGCCGCGATAATTGATGTGCCGACCCTACTCTTGGCCGTGGGGGCGGCGCTCGTATTGTTTCGGTTTAAGATCAATTCGGCCTGGTTGGTGGCGGCTGGTGGTCTTATCGGTTTGGCAAAAGTTTATTTTTAATTGATCCACTTGCATACTTTTGCAAGATAAATTTGTCTATATAAGGGAAGGCGTGGCGTATGCTACTAGAGTGGTGGAAGATTATTATCTTAGGCGCAGTCGAGGGTTTTACGGAATTTTTGCCGATCTCTTCAACCGGTCACTTGTTGATCGTGGCAAAGTGGCTGCATTTTCAACAGGATGCTGGCGGCACCTTCGAGATCTTTATTCAGTTGGGCGCCATGCTGGCGGTGATCGGCTATTATGCGCGAGACTTGATTAGCCAAGCGCGGGCTGTCACCCATGATGTAAAGATCCGGCGCTTCTGGTTGAACATTGTCCTGGCTTTTCTGCCCGCCGCAATCCTGGGGCTGCTCTTGCATAGCTGGATCAAACGGGTCTTATTCGCCTCGCCCACGGTGATCGCTTGGGCGTTTATTATCGGTGGTCTGGTGCTGCTGGCGGTCGAATGGTTGCCGAAACGGCTTGTAACCACCAAGGACACTTTACAGATTACGCAGCGCCAAGCGATCCAGACTGGATTAGCGCAAGTGCTCGCCCTCGTGCCCGGTGTCTCACGCTCTGGTGCGACAATTGTTGGCGGTATGCTCAGCGGGGTTGATCGCGCCGCCGCAACGCGTTTCTCTTTCTATCTGGCGATCCCCACGTTATTGGCCGCTACCGGCTACGATCTGTTGAAAAGTCTCGACCAACTGACCGCCAACGATATCGGCGGATTAGCCCTGGGCATGATCGTCGCCATGATCACAGCCTGGATCAGCATTGGCTGGCTGCTGCGCTATGTGGCGAATCACACGTTTATCCCCTTTGGCATCTACCGGATCATCGCCGGGGTGCTTATTCTTTTGTTGCTGAGATAACGGGCACCGCGGTTGCCCATTGGCTAATCGCATCAAGGCTAATCGCATCAAGCAGCGTCTGTGGCGTGGCATTGACCAATGTCTTCGGCAAACTAAACGATTTTGCTTGGTTATTCCAGGTGTAATGCACCGTATTACCCTGCAAACCGCGAAATTCACTGCGCGGGATCAAGGTATAATCGAACTCGTTGTGGCTGATCAGGAGATCCAGTGTGAGATAGATACCCAGGCGGGTAGCTTTGCCCACCTGCTGGGCCTGGCGCGTACGTTGGCGTTGGCGCAACGAGCCAAGCAAAAGACCCCCACCCAGCAAAAAGAGCAGACCCACCACCAATGGTGTGATCGAGACGCTGGTCGCCACTGTGGTGGTCGCCGGCGACGTAAAGGGTTCAACGAACGCAAACACCCCGAAGCACGTTCCCAAAAGACCGATCACCAGCAGGCCAATCCCCAGCAATAGCGTCCAGAGCAGATCGCCCGCCGTTTTGCGTTCCTCAAAAAATTGAACATCGGCTGGGAGCGCTTGTTGCTCGTCAAAGAGCGCTTGATAGTCGGCGGGCAGTTTGTCGCGCTCGCCGCTGATGAGCACTTGATTGAGCGGAGAGAGGGGCATGGAGTTGTTCCTTCGTTTATTGCTGAATCAGATTACGCAGATTAAGGCTGTAGGGGCGTGATTCATCACGCCCAGTTCTACCCCACGCAACAAAATCGGGCCACAGCGTGAAAAGGGGCGGCAAAGGCGGCCTGGGGTCGGGCTCAGCGGGTTTTAACCGTTGGGTGCTGCCGCCAGCCTACGTTGGTCACCCAGCGCGCGAGATCAATCACGCCCCTACGGTGCCACCTGCATAGTTAACGGGTGTGGAAGTAGTGATTAGTGTCCAATAGATGGGTGAGCGCTACCATTCTTCGCGCTGCTCAAGCAGAGTTTGGGGTGGACGTTCCCATTCTTCATCGGCAAAGACGCCAATGAACTGATTCCAGTAATCCGCGTAAGAACCGGTGGTGGTTGGACGCATAGATTGCGGAATGCTATTGGGTTGTTTTAACTCGATCTGTAAATAGCGCAACAGTTGTTGCAACACATCTTCTGGCGCGTGATTAATTTCTTCGATCAGCAATTCGCGTGTACTCATGATCACAGTTTAGCACAGCCTCAACCGTTTGTCACCTCGCTCCGCAACGAGGGTGCATTTCAATGGGGCGCGAGTTAGGCCCAAGTTGGGGGCAACGAACCAGTTGCCCCAAAGTGAAATACATTCAGTACGCAATATAGGGTTTGGGGTTTGACAAAATAAGTTCTTAGATGTACTATTTACATATGAACAAGATCGAGGATATGAATAGCTGTGATCCCTATCAACTGATCGAGGCGCTGATGCACAGCGGCAAGTTCATCGAGACGCAATTGGATGCGGCGCTGGCAACAGTTGATCTGTCGGCGGCCAAATGGAATGGCCTGCGCCACCTGATCGCGGCGGGTGGACAGTTACCATTGGGCCAACTGGCGGCCAAATTATCGTGCGTTAAATCGAATGCCACCCAGCTTGTCGATCGTTTGGAGGCGGAGAAATTGGTGCGGCGTGTGCCAGACCCCGAAGATCGGCGGAGTATCTTGGCCGAAATAACGCCGGAAGGGCGGCAGTCGCATGCGGCAGGATTACAGGCTGTGCGTGATTTAGAGCGTCAATTGATGGCGGTTTATCAGCCCGAAGAGCGACTTGGCTTGTACAAGATGCTGGCGCGCTTGATGAGCTTTGAAGCGGTACGTAGCTAAATTTTTTTGTTCAAATGGTTCATTTGTGTACTGTATAGTTATGAATATTGTCATTAACAAACAAAATGTGAAAGGAATTTTCAAATGTATTACGATGTAGGGTTACTAGACTTGGTGCGAAATAAGAAACCTCTAGAGAGAGTTTATCTGCTTGTTCCAGTGTGACAAAATTATTTCGCACCAAGTCTACTGATTGTACGGGTGGTGATTGGGCTTATTATGGCCGGTCATGGCGCGCAGAAGTTGTTTGGCTGGTTTGATGGCCCTGGTTTGGCGGGTATTGCGGGTTGGCTTGGTTCTACGGGCATGCGCCCGGCTAGTTTCTGGGCGTTCATGGCTGGGCTTTCCGAGTTTGGCGGCGGTTTGCTCTTCACGCTCGGCCTGTTAAGCCCGCTAGGCAACTTGGGCATGATCGCCGTTATGATCATGGCGATCATCAAAGGCCATTGGGGCAAGGGGCTGTGGGCCCACAAAGGTGGCTGGGAATTAGCGCTTACCTACCTCGTGGTCGCACTTGCCCTGGCATTGACAGGTCCGGGTGCCTATTCGCTTGACAGTGTGCTGGGGATTACGCTGTCAGAGCCGATTAGTATTGGGGGCGGGCTGGTGTTGGTGATCAGCGGGGTGGCTGTAGCCCTCCTCGGGCAGGTGCCGCAGAAGACGCCGAGCCACGCCTAAGTGTTAGATTCGCTGAAGCTACGGATGTGGCAGTGGGGCGCGATCGATGTGAATTAGATTTTTAATTGGCGTAGGGTGTCTTTTGCGCGCCCTGGTATGTCGGTAAAATTGCCGCATGCTTGTCCCCGACGCATGCGGCAATTTTACCTGATTTATCCATCAGTTGGTTATAATAGGGAAAATTAAGCTTTGTTCGTTGCTGCCATCTCCTCCAGCGGTGATCTTAGACCTCGTTCAGCCGCGTTTTCCATATTTTTGTAAGGGGAAATAGATGTCTACATTGGTTTTGGGGATGGGGATTGTTGCCGTTGTCTTGCTGGTGACGGCTTTGGCCTCTGGTCTGGTTGAACGCGCACCGCTCTCTTTTCCGATTATCTTTCTTGGGCTCGGCTTTTTATTTGGGAAAGGCGGATTGGGTCTGATTGTCCTCGATGCCCATAGCCCAGCCTTGGAGGCCGTGGCCTTGATCAGCCTCTCGCTGGTCTTATTTCTCGATGCCGTCAATTTACAGATCGATGAACTGCGGGCCGATTGGTATGTCCCGGTCTTGACATTAGGGCCGGGTACGTTGCTCGTGATCGTGGGCGTGGCCGGGGTTGCCTATCTGTTGATTGGCACGACGCCGTTGCAATCGCTGCTCTTGGGGGCAATTTTAGCCTCCACCGACCCGGCCGTCTTGCGTGATGTGATCCGTGATGAGCGCATTCCGCGCGCCGTGCGCCGCGCCTTGAGCGTTGAGGCCGGCATGAACGATATTGTCGTGCTGCCGATTGTCCTGATTTTGATTGCGCTCCTGAATGCCGAGGGCGGCAGTTTGCGCGATTGGGCGCTCTTTCTATTTCGGATTCTTGTGCTCAGCCCACTCGTGGGGTTGACTGTAGGTGGGGTGGGCGCTTATCTGATGGGCAAAACCGATGCCTACTTTAAGATCCGCCGCGAGTATCAAGCCCTCTACGGCATCGGCCTCGTTTTGGCCGCTTTTGCCGCCGGCCAACTGGTCGATGGCGATGGTTTCTTGGCTTCGTTCTTTGCTGGCTTGGCGATCACGCTCTTTAATGTGTCGCTGTGTGACTGTTTTATGGAATATGGCGAAGTGACAGCCGAGATGCTGATGATGTTGGCCTTCGTCTTATTTGGGGCGGTGCTCTCCGGCCTCTTGGGCACCATTCCGTTGTTGCTGCCACTGGCGCTCGCGATCATTGCCTTGTTCTTGATTCGCCCGCTGAGCCTGGGCGTGGTGTTATTGCGCGCTAAGATGAGTCCTCTGGCCCGCGCCTATATTGGCTGGTTTGGCCCACGCGGCTTGAATTCGTTACTATTGGCCCTGTTGGCGGTCCAGGCCCACGTGCCAGGGGCAGAATATTTGCTCGCCGTTACGGGCGTGGTGGTGGTGGTCTCTGTGGTGGCGCATGGCGTCTCGACCACACCGCTCTCAGCCTGGTATGGACGCCGAGTCGCCCGCGCCCAACAGACCTTTCCCGAAGAACGCGCCAGCGATTTCCCCGACTTGTTTGAACCAGAAGCAACCGGCGTGCCCAGAATTACGCCCGAGCAATTGGTGGCCCAGTTGGCGAGCCCGCGCCCACCAATTGTACTCGATGTGCGGGCGCGGGCGCACTACGAAGCCGATGCAGGGCAGATCCCCGGCAGTGTGCGCGTCCCACCCGACCAGATCACAAAATGGGCGACCAATCAGACCGATAAGCGGCCAATCGTCGCCTATTGCCATTGCCCAGACGATGCCAGCAGCGCCCGTGTCGCACGCCAACTGATCACGATGGGCTTTAGCGCGGCTGTCCTCAAAGGCGGTTATGCCGCCTGGAGCCGCCAATTTCCAGTGGAGCCCAAAGAACGCGTGCTCATCCGAGTGGCGTGAGCAATGTTGCAACATCGCAGAGGGCGCAAAGAAGGCCGAGAAAATCCTCTCTTTCCCCTCCGCGGTAAAGCCCATTATGACAATGTCACCTTTGGGGCTAGCCTTGTCTGTGGGGTTGATGGGCGAACGAACAACCCTTCCGGGAAGGGTATGACCGACCGGTTACTGAACGAATCAAGCCTTCCCGGAAGGCGGATGACCACCAATCTGCCATTGCTTTGACGTTTGAAGCCCTTACATCGTCCACGCCGGATGCAAATGGCTCAGCAGATAGTCCACATCTAATTCCACGCCCAGTCCTGGCTGCTGATCGATTTTGACCGTGTTGCTTTGGAAATTGATCGGCGCGGTCAACACCGAGTTATACGCCGCGATCGCCGCCACATTATATTCAAGCCGATAGAAGTTCGGCGTCGTCAACATGACGTGCGAGCCAGCAATCACCTGGAGTGGCCCCATGGCATTGTGTGGACTGATCGGGATGAAATAGGTTTCGGCCAGCGTTGCGATCTTCTTAAGCTCGCTGATGCCGCCGGTCCAGACCACGTCCGGCATCAGATAATCGGCCAGGCGTTGCTGCAAAATTGGCAAGAAATCCCAACGTGTAAAGAGGCGTTCGCCTACGCAGAGACGACACTGGGTCTGTTCACGCACCGCGCGCAAGGCGTCTGTGCCCTCGGGCGGCACCGGTTCTTCGAACCACTCGATCTTGGATTCGGTGTAGAGCCGGTTGGCCAGTCGAATCGCCGTGGGCACATTGTAATGGCCATGCGCGTCGATCAAGATTTCGATCTTGGGGCCGACCGCAGCCCGAATCGCGGCGACGATATTGCAACCCAATTCTTCACCGTCTGCCGAAATTTGTCCGTTCAAATAACCAGTGTGATAGGGGATCATCTCCAAAAACGGATCCAATTTGATCGCCGTGTGGCCAGTGGCGACAATGTGCTGCGCGGCTTTGGCATATTGATCCGGTGTTGTGCAGCCGACAAACCAACCATTGGCATAGAGTCGAACGCCATCATAGAGTCTGCCCCCGAGCAAATCGTAGATTGGCCGCCCGCAGGCTTTGCCTTTGATGTCCCACAGCGCAATGTCAATCCCACTAATCGCCGTCGTGGGCAGGCCGCGCGCGCCTAAATAGGTGTATTGGCGATACATTTTATGCCACAGCCGCTCAATATCGGCAGGATCTTCGCCGATCAGCAGATCTTTCATCAGGCGGACGGTATGGGCCGAGAGCAACGAGCCGCCACCCGGATAGTTGGTCGCTTCGCCCCACCCAGTAATCCCTTCATCGGTTTCGATTTGGACAAACGTCCACTGGCGTTCGCGGTCGGTCATGCCGGGAATTTCGGGCACAACGACATAGGCTTTAACCTCGGTGATTTTCATGATTCACCTATCTATTCTACTTTTTTAAAAATCACCGTAGCGTTGTGACCACCAAACCCAAACGAATTGCTCATCGCCACGTTGACCTGGCGCGCCACTTTTTCGCCCAAGCCTAACTTGACGCCAGGCGGCAGCGCTGGATCCAGCGTGCACGTATTGATCGTGGGCGGGATCAGGTCATGCTTGATCGCCATCACACAGATCAACGCCTCGATGGCCCCCGCCGCACCCAACAAATGCCCCGTCATCGACTTGGTTGCGCCAATCTGGACGCGTGAGAGATCATCGCCCCATAAGCGCGCCATCGCTTTGATCTCGCTCATGTCGCCGACGGACGTTGAGGTCGCATGCGGATTGATGTAATCAACATCGGCGGGGGTCAATTGGGCGTCATCCAGGGCGCGACGCATGCTCAGATCGGCGCCGACCCCTTCCGGATGCGCCGCGGTAATATGATACGCATCGGCAGAAATGCCGCCGCCCACCAACTCGGCATAGATTTTCGCGCCGCGCTTTACGGCATGTTCATATTCTTCCAAGAGTAAGGCCGCGGCCCCTTCGCCGAGGACGAACCCATCGCGCGCCACATCGAAGGGCCGCGACGCGCACGCAGGTGTTTCATTTTGCGTGGACAGCGCCTTGGCCGCGTTAAAACCGCCCACGCTGGACGGGGTAATCGCTGCTTCGGAACCACCAGAAATGATCATGTCGGCCTTGCCCAGGCGCAATTGGTAAAAGGCATCGATCAGGGCCGCATTCGATGAAGCGCAGGCCGATACCGTGTTGTAATTGACACCGCGCAACCCATGACGCAGGGCGATCAGACCGGAACTGGCATCGAGTAGCATTTTGGGGATGTAGAACGGGCTGAAACGCGGTTCGTGGTCGCCGTCGACAAATTCTTCGATCTGTTCTTCGATCGTCGTCATCCCACCCATCGCCGAGGCCCAGATCACGCCGATGTTGTCGCGATTCACTTTGTTGAGGTCCACTTCGCCATCGCGCAGTGCCTCATCGACGGCAATCAGCGCATACTGGCAAAAGGGATCCATGCGGCGTAACTCTTTGCGATCCAGAAAATCGGCGGCATCAAAATCTTTGAGCTCACACGCAAACTGGGTCTTAAACTTGGCTGCGTCAAAGCGGGTGATCGGCGCGGCCCCGCTTGCGCCACGCAGTGCATTCTCCCAGTAGGCTTGCTTTGTGTTGCCAATCGGCGTCAACGCGCCCAGGCCGGTGATGACAACTCGTTTTAATTCCATTATAATAATTCCTTATCCTTGCGCCACGGGGTAGCGACTGTTCAGTTGCGGGATGGGTAGGCCCGAGCAGTTTCGGCAACAAACTAAAGGCAACACCCTGTGTTGACGAGATTACATGATTTGCGCTAATTTCTTCGTAAGATTTTCGCTCATCCGCCCAAAGTATGCAAGGTCTACGGGGTCTCAGTCGGCATTCTAAATGCGGTGCATTGTTGGCTTCCAGGCAATGATCTGCTTTGGAAATCCTGTATTATTAATATTAGCCTATGTCTTGAAGCGCTGGGTGAACTCATCGGGTGTAGATTCGAGTGGGTCACCAATCTTCCAGGTAGCGGCCCCACCAGGTTCGTCAACCCAAAATCTCAGCTGCCGCTGCGCTCATTTTGTAAAGTTAACCGCTAATTTTGCCCTGATCACCAGAGCAGCCCTGTGGGAGAATTCCACTAAATAAATGATCTATATTTGACTTATTTTAATAGGATAAACTAATATTTGTTATCTAAATGTCAAGAAATTATGGTTTAAATTTGATAAACTGTAATGTATCAGATATGCGCCCGTTTGGGGATTACTCTATTATTGGCCATAAAGCCTAATTGTAAGTTTAGCGCCGGCTTTGGAAGGAAGAAAAAATTGAGATCTAGTATCCAAATTTTTTTAGTGGCTGATAATGGCTTACTGTGTCAGGGCTTGCGTACAATCTTACAGCAAGTGGACGATTTACTTGTGATTGGCGAAGCTAGTAGTGGTGAGGCCCTGTTTGATCAAATGCAAAAAGGTACTTGTCCAGATGTTGTTCTAATCGATGTTTACTTGGAGGAAATGTCTGGCATTGAAGTCACTGCCCACCTAAAAAGTATAAATCCCGCTGTTTATGTCATTGGTCTATCCGCCGCCTCTGAGCCTGTTCGGTTGGCGATGTTGCAGGCTGGAGCTTCTTTTTGTTTGAACAAGACGTCGCGAGCGAGTGAACTAGTGAAAGCGATTCAGCGCGCTTGCGCCGATCAACTTGAACTGCCATTTGCTCAGGCGTCGGGTCCTGGGTCCATCCTAGCGCTATACGCGATGGCGACGCAGCAACCACCCGCAGCTGGCTTAGTAGCCTCCACTAAATCTTATTTTATAGCCCTGAAGCTATTGAGCCAGGCGTTTACTAAGTGCAGAATCGCCGATCATCTAATCACAAACGAGGGCAGAGTAAAGTTACCGTTGAAAGGCATTTTTGCTGCTACGCGCGTCACGGACCGTATGGACGCGGGCCTAGAGACAACCTGTATAGAGCACAGATTGCCGCATTCCGAACCCTCTTGGCCGGTCTCTCCAGAGATTGAATTGAACGAGAATTATCAGGTGACTATACGCGGCCATTTAGTTGATTTAACGCCCACTGAATATCAGCTATTGTATCTTTTGATGAGCGTAGCAGGCCAACCCATTAGCAAAAAGGATCTATTGCACTATATTTGGCATTCGAATTTTGAGCGTAGCACCAATTTAGTCGAAGTGACAATTCGTCGTCTGCGTGAAAAGATAGAAGCAAATCCGTCTCGGCCTTTACATGTGGTGACGGTGAGGAGGGTAGGTTACAAATTTAATCCAAATCGTAAAATCCATTAGGATAAGAACAGACTGGGAGCTATGTTTTTATTTTTGCCAAATCCACTAAGCCTGCTACTCTGACCGATATACCGCACACCGAAACACCGCATTTGCTAAATCCTAACCAATAATTCCGCCAGCATACGTTTTCCTAGCGTAGTCAAGCACCTTATGCGGGATCCGTGCATATCCACAGCCCGATCAAGGTTTGAACGCTCAGATGGAGCGACTGACCCATCCTACGTCACCTTGCGCAACATGAGGTAGCGATTGACACAGTCAGAATAGGACAAATAACATCGATATTAATTGAACTAATTGAAATTTTTATTGACATCGCTGAATCGTTTCGACCATACGCCCAGTGTCTATGACTGCCGAATAAATAAGTTTCAACGAGTTTATTAACCAAAATTTCAATCTTCAACTTATAAACTCACGGTTCGGTCATTTTTTGTCGGGCTTTTGAAATTTATGTCCCACTTAGTGGCTTAAAACAGACTGAATTTAGGGGTTGCCTCCCACTTGCCAATCAACGAGATCAAACCCTTTTATAAAGTGGGAGAAAGCCTTGCGATTCGACTGTATTTCGTAGCCCAAGTGGAGCGAAATTTGGACAAATCTCAAAATCTGTTTCCAAAAT
>JBBQBY010000192.1:0-12125 GCA_038318235.1 Caldilineales bacterium | reverse complement strand
GAGGCGACCGATGTGATCAACGGCAATACGGCGTTGGTCGAGCGTAACTGGGCGCTGGCCGAGAATTTTTATCGCGCCGAACTAACGCATAACCCAAAGAGCGCGCTGGCATTGTTGGGCCTGGCAGAAATTGCCCATGTGAAAGGCCGCTTTACCAATGCCATCGCTTTACTCAATCAAGCCGTTGCCCAAGCGGATCAACCGTTTTTTCACTATCGGCTGGGCCAAATTTATGCAGAAATGGGCCAAGCGCAGCCCAGTATTGCCGAATTTACCAAAGCACAAACCGCAGCGCCCGACATTGCGCGTTTTAACCTGGCCCTGGGTGACGCCTGTCTCGCCGTTGAGCAGAACGAATGCGCTGCCACCCAATTCGCCGCGGCGGTGGCCAACGGCAACTCACCCGATGCAGAATCCCAACAAATTGCCTTAGCTGACCTTTGGCGGCAGCGCGGCCAGACGGCGCGTTCGATTCCCCTGTACGAACAAGCAGTTGCCCACAAACCTGGGATCGATAACCAGTTGATGTTGGCGAGTGTCTATCAAGAGGCGGGGCGCTATAGCGAAGCGGAAAAATTGCTGAGCCAGGTGCAAGCCAAACACCCACTTTCGAGTGAAGCATTGGCCCTGGCGGCGGTGGTGCAAGCCAAACAGACGAAAACCAGCGAAGCCACAGCGCTCTACCAACGCGCGATCTGGCTACAGGACATTCAAGGGTGGGATTCGCTCGAAAATCATCTAGCCTTCGCCCAGTCATTATTAGATGCAAAACAAACCGACCCAGCGCGTACCGAGATTGAGCGTGTGTTGGCGATTGATCCGAACAACGCTCTCGCCTACAACTTGCAAGGCACGCTGGATCTGCAACAAAATCAATTAGCCGCCGCCACCCAAGCCTATCAACAATCCTTTCGGCTGGACCCTTCGCGAGTTGGCACGTATATTGCGCTGAGCAGCCAATTGCGCGAAGAGGGTGGTCAACAAGCCGAAATGACGGCGTTGTTGCAACGCGCCATCAAAGCCAGCCCCGACGAAGCGATCCTGGCAATGGCCCTGGGTGATCAACTAGAACGACAAGGCGATACCCAAGCCGCGATTGACGCCTATCATTCGGCGCTCGACTTGTTGGAAGAAGATAGCCAGCCGAATAAATTTAACATTCGTTCGCAAGCGATCAGCCGTGCCTATGCTTATACGCGCCTGGCTGGCGTCAGCGAAGAGATCGGCCAGATTGAGCCGGCCACCAATTATTACGCCGCGGCGGTGGCCGCGGTGCCCGATCTGGCCTGGCCGCAACTGCTCTTGGGTGACGCCTCGCTCCGCCAAGGTGACATGAGCGCGGCTGAGAGCGCTTATACGCGTGCGATTGCCAACGACGCCAACGCAGTGGAACCCTATTTGCACCTGGTCGATTTGTACGAAGCGCGCGGTGATCAGGCGAAGGCGGAACTGGTGCAACAGCGGGCCTTGCAAGTGGCGTTGGCTAATTCGGCCAAAACGGCGCCCGTTACTGACCCCGCTAGCTTGCCGAAGCAACAAGTTGCCGGGGCGCAGAAGGCGTTGGCCTCGGATGAGACGTTGCTAAACAAAAGTGATACGGTCGCCCAGAACGCCGCTGCGCCGTCCACCGACGCCAAACAGGTGGTCGATCAATTGCTAAACGCGGGCAACCTAAATCTAGCCGACAATGAAAACGGTAATTTGTTCCGCCTGGTCGCCCATCTCTATCAGATTGGCGGGCAGACCGATTTGGCTAGCCAGCTTTATCAACAGTTGATCAAAGCTGGCAAAGGTGAAAATTGGCATCCCGCTACGCTGGCCAGTTATCACAAAGGGTTGGCTGATGTCTACCTGGCGCAGAATCAACCGGCGTTGGCGGTGGACGCCTACCAACAGGCGATTACCCTGGATAATTGGTGGCCGCAACCCCGGCTGGGGCTTGCGCGCGCCCTGGCCGATTTGGGCAAAAGTGATGAAGCGATTCAACAACTGCGCAACACCGTGAGCATTGCGCCCGGCTATGTCGAAGCCCAGGTGGCGTTGGCCAGCGCGTTGGATCACCAAGGCGCGCACGATGAAGCCTTGACAATCTATGAAGCAACCGCGGCGGCCCACGCGGGCAACGCGCTAGCGACGTTGGCATTGGCCCACGCCTGGCAAGATCGCGGCCAATGGGATAAAGCTGAGCAAAGTTATCGCACCACGGTGGCGATGAATCGGGGTAGCTCGGACGCTTATGTCGGGCTGGCTTCGCTCTTGATCGACCATGCGCGTTATGATGAGGCCCAAAAACTCCTGGACAAAGCCTTAGGCTTCGATCATCAAAACGTGAACATTTATATCCAATCCGGTGTGATGGCCCAACGGCGCGGCGATGCGAAACTGGCCCTCGAATGGTTTGATAAAGCCACCAACTTGCGCTTGAACGATCCTTCGATCAGCCTAACATTAGTCGATCTGCTTCAGCGCTCCGGCAACTACGAAACAGCACTGACCTATATTAAGGAGCGGTTGCAACAGCGTCCGAAAGACGCCGATCTGTTGCTGCGTCTGGCCGAAATTCAGCGCACGCAGGGACGTTATGCCGATGCGTTGAGCGCGCTGCTCACGGTGGAGCGGGCAAACCACAGTGATAGCCGCGTCGGCGCGCAACTGGGTGAACTTTATTTGGCCCAGGGCAAACCAAGTGTGGCGTTGGCGATCTACCGTTCAGCGCTCAATGTGCAACCCAATGCGGCCAATTATTATCTGAAAGCGGCTGAGCTTTGGACCAACCAGGCCAATTTGGATCGAGCGGTCGAACTCTTGAAGATCGGCATTACAAAAGCCACGCAGCCAGCGTCGTTGTATGCGGCGATTGCCAAAATTGAATTGCAACGGGGACAGCCAGAGGCCGCCCATGCCATCATCGAGCAAGGCCTGCAAAAAGTAGGTGAGGAAACGGATCTGGTCACGGCCATGGGGGATTATCTGAGTGTAAAAGATAGCAATCAAGCGGAACAGTGGTATCATGAGGTGCTGACCCGCAAACCGCGCGCTGCGGGTCTTTATATTGCGCTGGGTAACCTGGCTTTGCGTAATGGCAAACTTGAAGATGCGCTGGCGGCCTTTCATCAGGCTTTAACCTTGTCACCGACGAATGCTGGCTATTATGTGGTGTTGGGTAACGCTTTTGAAACGGCAAAACAGATGAGTGATGCCTTGGTCGCCTATCGCCAGGCCATTGCCCTAGAGCCGACCTTGGTCGATGCGTATGCCAGCTTGGCGGCGTTGTATCAAAAGCAGCAAAAGTGGGAGGATGCCCAGGCCACCTTTGAAAGTGGCATCGCGATTGCCCCCGCCGATGGGTTGTTACATGTGCAATATGCGGCGTTTCTGTTGAAACGCGATCAGAAGGACCCGGCGCTTGCCCTGCTCGACGAAGCCGGTAAATTGTCACCCACACGTGCGATGTTGGTGGCGCGGGCGGCTGTGTATAAGTCACTTGACCGCAAGGAAGATGCACAACACGATCTGCAAGCGGCGCTGCAACTTGAGCCTGGTTCACTAGATGTACTGTTGGCGCTCAATCAACTCTATCGCGATCTGGGACAAGCGGCCAAGGCGCAGCTGATGTTGGACAAAGCGGTGCAGTTGGACCCAGCGCTGAAGAAGAAATAAGAATCGATTAGGTGTAAGTTTTGAGGATGAAATTGCGACGATTGTTCGTTTTACTCATATGTTTGGCTGTTTTCGCGTGGGTTGTCCTGTTCCACCGGCAACCCTTGTATGCACAACAACCCGTGGCTGGCAAATCGCTGGCAAAAATGTGGATCGACATGGGGTTGAATCAGGATCTGATTGCGTGGTTTAATCAAAACGCCCGTCCAGATGATATTGCACGCGTTGATCATATCAGCTTGATCGATCTGTTGGATCAGGTGCATGTGGGGCGCCGGCTGGTGATCTTCAAATCGGTGGCGGATGTCGAAGATCTGTTGCCCAACATCACCGATAAAATTGACATTGTCGGCTATAATCTGGAACATGGGCCGGGCAATCGCCCTGATGAAATTGTGGACCCCGTGGGCAGTGTGATCCGCATGCGCGACTTGACCAATCGCTATGGTAAGATTTTGGCCTTCGGGCCAGATCGAGAATTTGCCTTGAACGATGGCGTGGCCATTGCGCCGTATGTCGATATCTTTGTGCTCCAGGTGCAACGGGTGCAAACCGAACCTGATACTGTGCGCGATTTTGTCATCCCCTTAGCCCGCCAACTGCGCCAGGCGAATCCCAAACTTCAGATCAGCGTACAAGTGCGCACCGAAGGTGATGTCGTTGCGATTGCCGATCTGCTTGATTCGATGAAGGATCAGTTGGATGGCCTCTCGATTTTGACCAGCCCAGAAACCGTGGATGTGGCCAAAGCCCTAGGCGTCGAACTGCGCACGGCGCGCGCGCCCGTGTTGGCTTCGAGCGCGATCACGACGACAACGATCACGACGACGATGACTGTCGCTAAGCCGACGGCGACCCCTGTGCCAGCCATTTTGCGCATGCCTTCTTGGTTTTGTGCGGGGGGCTTGTTGATGGCCGGTTTCCTGGGCGGCGGCATTGTCGTGACCGCGTTCATTTATGTGTTTCAGCGCAATCGGCTGCAACGCCACCGAACTGCCATGAGTAAGCCCCATGGCTGATCCGCTGGGGCCACTAATTCAAGCAGAACGGCCGCCGTTGAGCGGGCAAGGCGGCTTATCGACCGGTGCGATGGCGCCAGCGCTGCGGTCGCGTAATTTTCGGCTCTTTTGGATCGGCCAAACAATTTCACTGATTGGCACTTCGCTTCAGGTCGTTGCCGAAGGTTGGCTGATCTATCAATTGACGCATTCGACGTTTTGGCTGGGCATGACGAGTTTTCTGGCGTTGCTGCCGGTTTTACCCATTTCGCTGGTGGGCGGGATTTTGATCGATCGTATGCCGCGGCGCAAATTGATTCAAATTACCCAATGTTGCCTGCTGGTGCAGTCACTGATCTTTGGTCTGTTGGCCGTCAGCGGTCAACTGGTCTTGTGGCATATTATCGTGCTCTATTTTGTCTTTGGCGCGATTCTCGCCATCGACCACCCGGCACGGCGGGCCTTTTTGGTTGAATTAGTCACCCAGGATGATCTCGCGAATGCGGTGGCGCTGAACGCCGCCGTTTTTAATCTGTCGGGGTTGATTGGCTATGCACTTGGCGGGCTGTTGATTGCTACTGCGGGTGCCGGTTATACGATGCTGTTAAACGCCCTGACCTATATCGCCCCTATTATCATGCTAGCTTTAATCCGTGTACCCGATGTGGCAGCAGACAGGGTTGCCAAGGGTGCTGAGCATGCCCAAGTTACTCCCCCAACCCCGCAACCATTTAAGGCTGCCGTAGCCGAAGGTGCACTGACCCTGTGGCGTCAACCGGCTCTGCTCGGTGCGGTCAGCTTGATGGCCGTGGTGGGCGGCCTGACGGGCCCGGCGTTGGGCATGCTCCCGGCGTATGCCGATGCGGTTGTGCATACAAATGCGATTGGATTGGGCATTTTGATGGCGGCTGGCGCGCTCGGCTCGATCCTCGGCACCATCGTGATCGCGCGTTTCGCCAAGCGCACCCGTGGTCCTTTGTTAACCCTAATCAGTTTGGGGCTGCCGATCTTGCTCTTTGGGTTTGCCTTTTCGTCTAATCTCATGCTGGCCTGTCTCCTATTAGTGGCGATTGGCGCGGCGCTCTTGATCTTGCAAAGTCTGGTGATCACCATGGTGCAATTGCAGATCCCTGACCGCGTGCGCGGGCGCGTGATGACGCTCTATAGCATTCTGCATGCCGGTTCTGAGACCGGCGGCAATATGATCGTTGGTTGGCTGGCCCTCTATCTGGGCTTACCTTTCGCCCTGTGTGCTGGTGGTCTGGCCGCTGCTTTGTACGCCTTGGGATTACGCACTGCCATGCCCACGGTTGATCGACTGGAGTGAGCAGTTTGTGTGATTACAGTACGTATAAAACAGAGATTAAGAACGAGCAATCTCCAATCTCTTAAACCCATCGAGCGCACGAGGATCGATTCCCTTGACTGCCATGTTTCGCCATTTGGCGCCGGTCACCACCCCACTTGCCCCTGCTCTCTTATGGCGCGCCTTGCAGCCATCACCATCTGCTGTGGCGCAATTTTGCGCCGCATTTGAACAATATTTGGGCGACGGCCATTGTTTTGCGGTCTCTTCTGGCCGCACCGCCTTCGCGCTTTTATTAAAAAGTCTCCAGGCCACCAGGCTTGATCCGGCGCGGCGTGAAGTAATATTGCCGGCCTACACTTGTCCAGCGCTGGCCAAAGTTGTGTTAGACGCCGGTTTGCAGCCATGTCTGATTGATATTTCACCCACAACATTTGCCTATGATAATGCCCAGTTGGCCCGGCATTTGGGTCGCCAAACTTTGGCCGTATTGTTGGTGCATCCCTTTGGCATTCCCCAGGCGATTGTGCCTGTACAAATCCTGGCTGCCAAAGTGGGCGCTGTAGTGATCGAAGATGCCGCGCAATCCATGGGGGCGGTGCTTGACGGCAAACCAGTTGGCGTCCAAGGTGATTATGGGCTATTCAGTCTGGGGCCTGGCAAGCCACTGTCTACGGGCGGCGGTGGGATCGTCTGCGTGCGCGATGCAGCGGATGTGGGGGCACTGGCGGCGCGTTGGCAGCGGTTGCCTTTGCCGACTAAGCGCGCCTCGCTGCTGGCGGTGGCGCGCATGGCGGCTTTTACGGCGGCTTTTCACCCGCATGGCTGGTGGCTGGCAACGCACGCTGGCGCACATCGCGTGGGGGAAAATGAGGCGAGTTGGGGATATGCCCAGACTGGCTTGACGCCCGCCCAAGCCAGCATTGGTCTAGCGCAATTGCCGCACCTGGATGCCTATAATCAACAGCGGCGCGCCAAGGCGGAACAATTGATCGCGCAACTGCGCAAATTTGATTTTGTGCAGATCCCTAGCCTTGATCGTTATGTACAGGGCGTGCCGATCTATCTGCGTTTGCCAGTGATCGTGGCGAGCCATCCGTTACGCGAACAACTTTTTCAGGCCTTATGGGCGGCTGGCATCGGCGTTGGCCGGATGTATGGGCGAACGCTGGCTGAACTATTTCCGTCGTTAGATGCCGGCCCCTATCCGGGCGCGCAGACCGTTGCGCAACAATTGCTGACCCTACCCACCCATCATTTTGTGACGGCGCAGGATATTGCCCGTATTGTCCAGATTTTTCGCGATTGCAAAGTGAAATAAAGCGAGATCAACGCATGTTGCAAAAACTATTTCGATCCAAATCCACCAAAGCGGTGAACGCACCGCCCGTTCAGCCCCAACCAATTATCCCCCAACCAATTATCCCCCAACCAATTATCATTGTATCCGGCTTGCCGCGCTCCGGCACATCGATGATGATGAAAATCTTAGAAGCGGGCGGTCTACCCGTCTTAACCGATGCGTTGCGCACCGCCGATGATGACAACCCCAAAGGTTATTACGAGTACGAACGTGTCAAACAACTCGACAAGGGCGATGTGGCCTGGCTGACTACGGCGCAAGGCAAAGTGGTTAAAGTGATCTCGGCCCTCTTGCCGCATCTGCCCGCCACGCATCCATATCGCGTGATCTTTATGCAGCGCAAACTGGCGGAAGTATTGGCTTCGCAGCGCAAGATGTTGGCGAATCGGGGCGAGCAACTAGGCGCGGCCGAGGATGCTGCATTGGCCGCACTTTTTGAAAAACATCTCCAAGCCACCAAAGCCTGGCTGCAAACCCAACCCAATATCACGGTGCTGGATGTCGACTACAATCAACTCCTAATGACGCCTACGCCGTATTTACAAGCCATCAATCATTTTTTGGATGACAGACTTGATCTAGCGCAGATGGCGCGGGCCATCGATCCCACCCTGCATCGTAACCGCGCCGATTGATCACGCATAGAGAACGCCAATCGACTGCGCATCTAACATTTTTTCGTAGGTGCGGTTTCTAACCGAACTTGGCTGATTTATACCGAATGTGCAGTTAGAAACCGCACCTACGATGTTCCTTTGGATTGTTTGGCTTCTCCTGACTTGGCAACGAATTGCGTGTGAAAATTATCAAAGGATAGATCACCATGGAGATCGATACGCCGCCTAGCGGTTCGCCGCCGGTTATGGACGACTTCATCTTTGGCGGGATCGAGGCGGATGAAAGACAGTTGCTCGCGGATGCGCGCCAACTGTGGCGTGGCATTCGTCATCTATATACGTTGGAACCCTACGACCCCGAACCAGGTCAGCCGGTATTGGTGACGGTTTTTGTGGCCCCGGATGTGAATGTTGATCGCGTGACGCTGTATATGACGGCGGATCGTAGCGATCCAGTTGGCCACCGAGGCATCGCCACAAATGGCTTGGTGGTTGACTTGCAACGGGTGACGGTGCGTTGGGAAGCCCTGATTTGGGGGTATGTTGAACTCTGGCAGGGGCAAATCCCGGCCCAACTCGAAGGCACGCTTGTGCAATATCGGATTGAAGGTTGGTCTACCTATCGGGATGAAAATTCCGTCTGGAGCCGCGAACCCAATTTGGATCACACCGTTGAGCGGCCCACTTTGTATGGCTATCATGTTGACTATCTGTCACCCCCACGCTGGGCGCATGAGGCCGTGCTTTATCAGGTTTTTGTCGATCGCTTTACGGGCATTGAGAATCGTTGGCTCACCCCGGCCGAACTGAACAGCTTTACCG
Source organism: Caldilineales bacterium (assembly GCA_038318235.1). GTDB lineage: Bacteria > Chloroflexota > Anaerolineae > Caldilineales > Caldilineaceae > JAPLGZ01. The sequence goes on along the minus strand of JBBQBY010000192.1, from coordinate 3,359 downwards.
GCGGTACCTTGCGCGGGATCATCCAACATCTCGACTACATTGCCGATTTAGGGGTGACTGTACTTTGGCTGAGCCCGATTTTTCGCACGCCTACCTATCATGGATACGATACAAGCGATTACTATACGATTGAGCCGCGTTTTGGCAGCAACGCTGATTTGGCTGAATTGGTAACCGCCGCCCATGCCCGCGGGTTGCGTGTGATCCTAGATTTTGTCGCCAACCATACCAGCATCGAATTTGAGCCCTTTGTGGTGGCCAAGGCCAATTCGCAACATTCGTATAGTCAATGGTTCGATTTTGATGTCCAGTACAAACATGGTTACCGGGCTTTTTTTGATGTGGCCTCGATGCCTCAGGTTAACACAGATCATAGAGACGCGCGCCGTTTTTTGATCGATGCGGCCTGTTATTGGTTGCAAAATTATCAAGTGGATGGGTATCGGCTTGATTACGCGGCTGGCCCCAGCCATGCTTTTTGGAGCGAGTTTCGCGCCGCCTGTCATCAGGTAAAACCGGACTGTTGGTTATTCGGCGAGGTTACATTGGCCGGCGACCGTTTGCGCACGTATCAGGGCCGGTTGGATGGCTGTCTAGATTTTGCCCTGGCGCGCAATCTACGCCAACTCTGTGCGGGTGGGCAACCGGGGATGACGATTGGGCAATTTGTCAATGAAATCGAGCGCAGCCGGCAGTTTTTTGATTTAAATCGTTTCATCCTGCCTAGCTTTATCGATAACCATGATATGAACCGTTTTGCCTGGGTCGCGGGCAATGATCCGCGGCGTTTGCGGCTGGCGGCCGGGTTGTTGTTTACGCTGGGCGGCCCGCCGATCCTCTATTATGGCACCGAAGTTGGCTTAAGCCAGCCGCGTGCCAAAGGTCCGCACCGTGAAGAATCGCGCCATCCAATGCGCTGGGGCGATGCCCAAGATCAAGCCTTGTTCGCATATTTTAAACAATTGATCCTGATGCGCCGCCAACACCCGGCGTTGATTTATGGCGAGCTGATCAACCATTGGTTGGATGATGAGCAAGGAACCTGGTTGGTTGAACGTTGCTATGGTGAAGATCGCGTAGTCATCGCTATAAACGTATCTGAACAGCCTCAAACGCTTGAACTGCCGGATGGAAAAAATTTCGTGCTAGACAAGTCAAATTCTTATGGTACAATTGAAATACCGGCGCTGAGCCTGATCATCCTGACGGCGACGGAATATATCAACGTTATATCTACACCTGTCGTCATGTAGATCCTACAGGCACTAAGCCTCGTTACCGAAATATAGCTTTGTCTGCTATTGTTATTCAATGGCATTCTTCCAGGTTGGAAAAATGTCCTTTGATGACAGAGCAAGGTCACTTATGGGTCGATGGTTTGTCGCCATCTTGCTGGCGCTAGGCTTGTTGATTGGCACGTTTGCCATCACGAACGCCCAACTTTCAACATTATTCAATGGCGGACGGCTTGCCTCGCGTGATGGCCGATGGTTGACGCCAGTGGCAGCCTCGTTGTTGGCCTCGGATGAAGAAGATCATCTGGCGCGCAATTCGGTGTGGGCTTGGGATTTGGCAATGCAATTTGGCACGCCAGTCTACCCAATGGCGGACGGCAGGGTAATCTATGCCGGTTGTAACAATGCTGGTGGTTACGGCTGCTGGGCCATGGTCGATCATGCTGATGGTTTTGCCAGCATTTACGCCCATATGATCGATGAGGGTGGGGGCAGCATTTGGGTCAACACAGGCGATCAAGTATCACAATGGACACCACTCGGGCGCGTAGGTTGGACGGGCAAGACCAGTTTTGGCCCGCATGTCCACTGGGAAATTCATCGGCATACGGGCGGACGGGTGCGGCTCGACGAATATTTCGACCGCGCGGCGATTCCCTATTGTAAATTCTGCGCCGCCTCTAGCAGTGGACAAGGTGGTTTGGCCGATGTGGTTGTGATGCAGCAACCGACTTTACTCGCCAACTTTTTCCAACGTCCCGAAGTTTGGGGTGGTTTGCTGTTTTTTCTCTTGCTCATTTCGGTGTTGATCAAACCCGAGTTTACTGTACAAACGACAAGAGGGTTCGGCGTTTTTTTGTTGGGGAGTTTGCATACCTCGCGGCATAAGATTGAAAAATTTCGGCGGAATCATGTTTGGGTGGGCGCCAGTGCAATTTTTTCGTTGGTGATGCCACTCGCGCTCTGCAGTTCGCTCTTGGCCTTGCAGATTTGGATGGTGGACCACGGCGTGCGCTATACGGATTTGGTGACCTATTTCCGCTATGGTTTTTATCCATACCTGGGCGGTGGTTATCTGAGTGGCTCCCAATATAGTGCGGTTTGGGGCGCGCCCTGTCAGACTGTGGGCACTTTGGGCCGTGTATGCAATCCTGCGGATATTGTCGCTTTGGGTTTAAAATGGCAAAAGGATGTATACTCATTTACGGGAAAACAGCCTACTTTTGTCGTGATTCCACGTCTGAGCCGACAATTTGGTGTGGCGCAGGTCAGAAGCCTGCTCTATGAGGCGCACCAGGCCAATGGCTTAGTGATTGTGGATGTGGCGGCCAACATTGATCAAGCCCAAAGTATGATCGATCAACTTGTCGATGTCGGGTTAGATGGTGTTGCGCTTGACATGGAATTTATGCAAAATGTCACGGGACAAAGTATCAAAGACTTAGCGCATTATCTGGCGATCCGGCGCACGGCGGCCGGCATCAAAGGTGATGGTGTGCTGGTTGTTTGGAATGTTTTCCATAACATAGAGCAGGGCGGTGATTTATCGGTGGAAGGGGTAAAGGTTGTGCCGATTTTCACCGGTTATGGATCATCCGCCACCAAGGTGGCCGGCTTGGGCGCGACGCAGCGTCTATTTTCGACTGGACCGGCTGATTCTGGTTTGATGGCATTTGATCAAAGATGGCCGATTAATTTTGCCTGTAAAGGTTTTGGGATTACCCAAGGCTTTGATTGTCAAAGTTGGTATGCTTTATTCTCTGACCCCATGGCGCGCGAGGTTGGCTGGTGGGTGCAACAGTAGATTTTATGCTTATTCAGATTGATATTGATTTATTCCGGCGATTATTTTAGGCTTTAGGCGCAATCAAAGCATAAAGTATCCAGTAGGTGCGTGCTTTTAGCCGCACGTTCTGCGTATACCCAAATTGTGCGGCTAAAAGCACGCACCTACGCATGATTTTGTTCGGCAAACGCGGAATCCTTATTTAATTGAAATGGCCTAAGTATTTTCGCGGTAACCAGGGCCTGTTTTCCGGTGTACTGCCATCGAACATCCAATGATTTGATACGTAAGTGCTTGAAGATCTGGTGGCGGATCAGGCAACTGGGCGGTTGATAGGT
>JBBQBY010000191.1:0-12178 GCA_038318235.1 Caldilineales bacterium | reverse complement strand
ACGGTGCGCACCGGCAAAGCCGACATGTGGATCATCGTCCACTGCGGGAGCAGCCGCGAGCCGTGGGGTACGCTCCAACACTATCACAGCAAGTTCAACTCGCCCTCACAGGGCAAGACGAACAACTACATCTGGGCCAATAGCCAGTATAAGAACCCAGAATATGACAAACTCATTGATCAATTGGACGGGATTCCGCCCTCACCGACGGACAAGAAGTACACCGATCTGGTCCGCCAATGCGTCGAGATCTACCTGCGCGACGTGATCGAGATCACGATGTCTGAGGAACGGCACGTGCGGGTCTACAACTACCACTATTGGAAGGGCTGGCCGAGCGCGGCCGACGCGTACGTCGCGCCGTATGCCCTCTGGGCGAGTATTATGCTTGCGCTGGTCAAAGTCGAGCCCACCGGCGTGGCATAGCCCAGACAAGCTAGTAGATATACTAGACCTTATTCCGATTTAATTTTGTGCATTGTAGGTGCGGTTTGTAACCGCACAATCTTGGTCAATCCAGCCTTGTACGGTTACAAACCGCACCTACAAGACCGATCTGGCGCTGTTTTGCTATCCAAATAATCAATCGGAATAAACTCTACTTCACATGGGTTAGACCTGAGCTTTTTAGTAAGACAGTAGGACAGTGACTGCTCTACTGCCCCACTGTCTTACTGTTTTACTAATGGGGATTGGAGACTTCTTGATATGCCAGTAGTTCGTGGGATCATGGTCGCCCTTGTCGGCGCCGCCCTGGTGATTGCCGTTGCGACGTGTCGGCCTGCCCCGATTAATCAGGCGCTCTCGACGGCGTCTGGGACGCCGACTCTCCAGCCGGCCGGCGATATTGTGTGGGGTAAAGTTCCCTATTGCAGTTGTCTCGCCACCTCCGCAACAGCCAATGTCACTGGTGCGCTGAAGAACGCCAACCTGACCGTCAGCCTAAAAGAACTGAGCCCACGCGACGGCTGGCTCTATTTCGCGGTGACCTTCGATCCCCATTCCGCCACGAGGGATCCGGTGGTGGCCGCCATGGTGGCAGGCGGCGCCGAGGTGCTCAAAGGCCCGCCCTGAAACGCATCACCAAGCGCCCCCCACCCGTTAGCCGATTTGTCTCCTCAAGTTCTCCGCAACCCTGAACGCCACGAAGCGGTCTATTGGCCGCCCCCCAATGATTCCGCGTGAATTACACCTGGTTAATTTCAGCAAAGTTTGGAATCATGAAAGCATGGATTTCAGCTAATCGGCCGATAACACCCTCTAGACTGAGTTCAGAATGAAACCCGGCGTTTTCGTCAACCATCTTCCTGGAAAGGGTCAGGCCATTCAGGGTAATCGAATCGATCGGTGACCCCTTCCAGGAAGCGTAGAAACGCCGGTCCTCAACTTGATTTGCGTATAATGGTTAATTTCCAGCAAGTTGCATAGTTGACGATTATTAAGCATTCAGCATTCAGCGTTAACCATCACACCATTCGCGTCTTCTACTGCACCAAACTGCGCCAGAGCGTCTCGGCCCATTGCCACACGCCGGTCTGATTCAAGCTAAACAAAAAGAATTCCATGCGCCCGATCAGCAAACTCAGCCGGGCGGCCACCAAGCGCGCAAAGATCACGCCAGCCGCCACCCACAAGGCCCGTTTGCCCAGCCAGATCCAGCCTTCCAGAATGCTGCGCATGATGACAGGCGAATTGGTTAGTTGCCGATCCAGCCGCACGGACAAATGTAATAAGGTTGCGGTGGTCAGCAATAAGGTCAGGATGCTCCCCAAAAATTGCGCGGGCGCCGCCGACCAGGCAATGCCAGGGCTGGCCACGCGCCAAAGTTGGGTCAGTAAAGTGCCTTGCCATAGGCCAACAATCCCGACGGCAATACTAATACCCAACAGCAAAGCCACAGGGATCATGCCCAAGCCGTGCAGCAGACGGCGTCCCAGCCAACCTTCACCGCTCCCAGGCTTACCAGCTTGGCGCATGCGGTCCAGACCAGCTGCGCAAAGCAATAGGCCCAAGATCAGAGGCGCCCAAAGTTGCCACCGGGGCAAATTCGCTTGTACGCCACCGCTGAACAGCGGGATAAAAAGTCGCGGTTGTAACACATCGCGCAATACCAAAATTGCCAGATAGCCCAAGCTGGCGCCCACCAAGATATGCTGGGCCAGGCGCGTCAGCGCATTCTCGCCCATGAGCGCGCTGAAAATGAGCAGGGAAAAGACAAACCCGACCCAGAGGCCCAGATTGGCGGCAAGCGTTGTTTCTACACCAGACGGCATTATGTCTTTGTTCTCTTCATAAGCGTGGACAAACGACCCTAGACTGCTAGGCAGCGATGATCAGGAACGGGCATAGAGCAGAGCCGCCAAGTTGCCCAACACGATCAACACCAAAAACGCCAGATGTCCCCAATTTTGAAAAACCAGTTGCAGACGATAGATCGTTTCTTCGTTATGTGACAATGGCTGTGTGAGTAGCTGCTGATAGGTATAGCCGCCGTCAAAGCCGCTAACCAGCCCACGCAATTGTCCACTCTCCAGGTAAGGACGCAAGGGCAGATCCGCCCCTGCGCTCGTAAAAGCCACCACAGGAATTTGATTCAACGGTTGCACCAGTTCAAGCCACTGTTGCACATCCTCAGCCTGCGCGGCAATCACGATGGCTAAGACCGGTGGTTGGGCTACGGCCTTCGCAAGTGCTGGGGATGTGCCCAGGGTAGAGCCGAGCAAAGTGTGGCGTAAATCCTGACCGAGCAAGGGCAAGGCCGCTGCGCCACCGGCAAAGAAGCCACCATCGATGTAGTAGTCCAGCAGACTCGGATCGTCCAGCATGTGGCCGGTGACGCGGGCGAAAAGCCGACGCGTGGTTGCCAGGCCATTAGGCAGCAAACTCACCACAATCGGTTTGGTTTGGCGCGCAACCAACTGCGTCACCAGCGGTAAGGCCAGTAAATCCATTTCGTCGGCGGTGGCCGGATCATAGGCCCATAAGATCAAGATCGGCGCATCGGGCGCTAAATTTTCTACCTGCGCATGCGCCTCGGCCACGCCCGGCCATTGCTGCACTTGTCCCACCGGCTGGCCAAAGAGTAAAAAAACGGGTAGCGCCACCATCAGTCCCAGCAAGACAAAGATCCAGGGCACGCGCAATGCCGGCAATTTGCGTGGGCGATAGAGCGGTGGCGCATGCAGAAGCGTTGGATCTTGGGTCATCAAACCACGCAAACGGCGCAGTTGATCAATGCCTAACTCAATGCCTGGCGCAAAATACCGGGTTGGTGTGGCCAGATCACCACTTTCGCCGCTTTCGCTAGAAATCCGCAATGGTTCCAGCAACCCCTGCACTCCTGTCATCAGCCTGCCGCTACCAGCCAGGGACGAAATATCATCAGACACGGGATCCTGTTCGAATTCACTGATCTCTGCGGGATCCGTGGGGGCAAACAAGGCCTCATCCTGGAGCCAGAGTTGCTTGATCGTTAGCTCGGCGGGCGGCGACGTCGGTTCTGGCGGTGCTGCGGCATCAGGCGGCGTTTGTTCTTCGCTTGGCAATGGTGGCTGAGCGGCAAAGCTGGATGGCGGCGTGGCGTCATCAAAGGTTGAAGGTGGTTCCGTCAACGCTGGATCCGAGCGCGTGGCGCTGATTGGCTCATCCGTTCGCAGATCGGTGCCACAGCGGTTGCAAAAGTTCGAGCCAGTACGGTTGGCGACGCCGCAGTGCGGACAGTGAATGGTTGTCATCCAGCATTTCTATTCAGCAAAAAGCGCACTCCTGTAATGAGGAGGGCCAGGCCACTGCCTAAAAGTGCGCCGCGCATCACGGCCATGATCGGCACACTCAAGGTCCAATTCGCCAGTTGGCGCCAGACGGGTGACAATGCGCTATTAGCCGCGGGCATTTGGATCAGCAAGATCAACAAGACGCCAGCCAACATCCACGCCCCACCAACCCGCCCAATCCGCAACCAGCGAAAGGCGGCAGCGGCCATAAAAAATGCGGTTAAGGCAAACAACATGGCCTGGCCCGGTGCGATCAAACTATCAAAAATCCATTCCAGCATGAGATTTCGCATGCCATTCTGCCGCAGTAAGCCAGCCACAAAGACCGCCACCAGCGTCGCAACCAAAGCCAAACTATACGGCCAGCCAGCCTGGCCGTTTTGAATCCGTCGCACATGCACCAATAAAACATTGACGACACCCAGCAATAAGGCAAATGCGCTTATAAGAATGGTCCACGTATAGAGCAGTGTCGTGAGCGAGCGCAGTGGTGGCAGCAAGCCCGTGCGATCCACGATCACCAACACGAGGCAGCTTAGGAGGACAAGCAACACAAAATAATTGATCAGCGAAAAACGTGGCAAGGGCATAAGAATTGATGGAAATTTATGGAATGAGTGCGAACAAAACCAAGAGCAGCGCAAGACCAATCGCCGCCCAACTTACCCACAACTCAAGCGGGCTGGCATCTATCGATCCCGCAAGTTGACGGTCTGATGACCGAGAGCCTGCCAATGCTTCTTCGGTAACCGCAAACGGCAACAAATCCCAGGGCAAGGACGTGCGCGCCTGGGCATAGGGTGTAAATAAAACGGCCATGTTGGCGGGAGCGGCCTGCGCCAGGCGTCCCGTTTCTGCAAATTGCTCTGGCAGTAATGTTGTCAACGTCGCCAGGTAGGTAGCCCGATCTGCCCCGGCAAAGACCAAAATCGGCGCCAGTGGTCGGCGTAGGGCAGTGGTTGGTTGCTGCTGCATCAACGCAGCCAGCCATAATATGCTGCTCCCACCGGCAATCATAACCGGCGCCGTGACATCGACGCGCTGGTCTACAAAGGTGCGCAACGCTGCTAGCATGGCCAAATCATCCAAGCTCAGGTTGCTGCTGCCTAGATCCAACAAAGGCATCCGTCCAGCTTCTATACTCGCTTCGATCTCGCTTTGCCATTCAGTATAGATGGCAACAGGTGCTTGATTCCAAAATAGCATAAGCGTTCTTATTTGATAAGTGGATCGCATGCAATCGGCACAGATAGTAGCGGCGGCTAGCAAGCTTAGCGCGCTTGCTTAGGTGATTCCAATTAAATAATGATCCAGGGATCGATACCTGACAGGAGGAAAGAACTCCACCTGACAGGTCGGTCGTCGGCAAGCTTGACGGTAGCCAAATCTGTCTATTTATTTTGATTGGCCTTATCACCCTCACAGGCCATAGCGACCAGGGTTTGTTCCAACCAGGCTGCGCCATCTTTTTCGCTCAGCACAACCGCCCAATCCTGACAGGTCTGCAAGCCTAAGATCGCCGCCAACGGCGCAATCATATACAGCAGTTGACTGACTACGAAAGCACACGGTCGATGGCTAGCCATAAACAGTAAACAGGGCAAAATTAATTCGCGCTGTTCAAGCACCTGCAGCGACTGCTGGATTGTAGCGGCTTGTACTGGGCCTGTAAACGGCTGGGATGTTGGTATACGCATGAATTCTACATTATTTTGTGAACTTATAATTTTAGCAGGTTCAATTGATTGCCATAGTTTACCACAGACACGTCTAAAAATTGAGTTATCGGGATGTCGTTTGTAAAAAGGCAACCATAATACATTTCAAAACAGGTTGTATAACGTTGCATGCATTAACATACGTGGCACTTACGCTATCCGTTATAAAAAGTTCATAAACATAGAATACAAAATAAATTTCTCTGGACCAGTTTAATGGCAAAACAAATAATCATTGACATCTAGTTAACTGCATTGTAGAATATTCAACAAATATCCATTAGTCCCTAGGGATATTTTCTATTTGTCTTCGATCAGCCTAGCGTCCACTTTTACCTGATGAACAGTGCCACGCCGCATCAGGAATTGTACCAGGGAGCAAACAATGTCCGCTGAAAGCCATACGCCATGCCTGCCCCAATCGCCCAACTGGCAGAAGCTTCAAAAGCCAGCTAATCCATCGCATAAGTGGCTCACTCGCGCCAGTACTGGACGCGCCCAAAGTAACGGCACGCGCAAGATCGCGCTACGGTGGGTGTTTGCCATCACCCTGCTCCTGCTCCTTGGTTTATTTGACCATGCCACCGGTTACGCGATGGCTGATTCGGCCGCAAAAACCGCAGCAGCCTTGTCAACCTGTGCGAACTCGGTGGCAGGTGGTGTATACCTAGACGCAAACGGCAATGGGATTCATGAACGAAATGAACCTTTTCTCGCTGGCACCATCCAGGTGGTTGGCATGGCGAATGATGTCACAGGTTTAATTGAATCGGCGGATGGCTTATTTGTGCTGGACAATTTTGCCTGTGACGAATATGCGGTCTACCACAATGGCGACTATGTTGGCAATATGACGATTGGTGAAGTGATGGGTCAGGTGCTGATTGAATTGCCGAAAACAAGCCAACCGCGGATTTTTATCCCGCTCGTTATCCGCTGATTACAGTGCTGTAACTCCTGAATTTCAACCAACGATTGTATTGCAGTTGACACAGCGCATGTCTCGGTGCGCAAGGTGAGAAAGTAAGTCTATTATAGTAAATTTGCTACAGTAAATTTGCGTCTTATAGCGGATTCAGAAAACAACGGATTGACTAGGTTCTGTTGACAGCTCTAGCAACGGTGGCATGTAAGCCACCATAACTCGATCAACAGGACCGTAAGTTCACATTCAGAGTTTTCTGAATCCGTTGTTGTTTTCAGGTTATGGTATACTACTGGCCGTTTGTTTTTCCAATTACATTCATATGCGTGCGTGAAGATCTGGATGCGGTGGCAAGCAAACATTTTCCCCATAGCCGAATGCGTCCAGACCCGTCGCACACGTATCCGCCCATGAAGACAAGGTATGATCGTTATTATGCTGCGAGCTTTCTTACGCTACTTTTGTTTCGTTGCGATCGTTACGATCTGCATAACGGGTTGTGAAGCGGTCCCGCAACCAACAGCAACCCCGACCAAAACACCCGGCGCGGTAAGCGCTGCCGCCTCTACCCCACAAATTATCATTGCGGCAACGGCGACGCCGCTGCCCGCTACACCAACCCCGGCACCGACCCAACCGATCGCTGAGGCCACCCCTTTGCCGGAGAATATTGCCCCTTTTACAGGCCTCGCCGTCACCGACCCACAACATATCCATGAGAAACCGATCTTAATTTGTGTTAATAATGATCCAGTGGGGCGTAGCGCGCACTGGGGTCTAAGTCGGGCCGATCTGGTCTATGAATATATTGTGGATGGTTTCGCGGTGTCGCGGCTCACGGCTCTATTTCAGAGCCAGGAAACCGATCGCGTAGGCCCTGTGCGTTCGGCGCGTATGCCCAATATCTGGATGACGCAGATGTATGACGGTGTGCTCGCCTGTTCCGGTGGCAGCGACGAAATTCGGTATTTGCTGAAAAACGAAGTCGGCTTTCCCTACCTAGACGCCGACATTGATGACCCCTCGAACAACCGCTATTACACCAACATGGGCTCGGATTATCGCACGCGCCTCCAGGGCCGCACCGATGGCGTGCGCCAGTGGATGGCCGACAATAATCTGCCCACCGCTTGGCAACGACCGGGCTTCGAGTTTAGCCCAGAACCAACCGGCGCCATCGCCGGCCAGGCCACCCTGATCTCGATGCCCTATCCCGGCGGCAACAATGTCGAGTGGCATTATGATGCCAATTTGGGTGGCTATTTGCGCTTTCAAGGCGGTATCCAAGAAAGTGATCCAGCGACAGGTCAGCCGATCTTGGCGAAGAATGTGATTGCGATTGTGGCGCAACATGAATTAACCAATATGGTCGAAGATTCATTGGGGACAAAAGGTGTTGACATCAAACTCTATGGCTTTGGCGATTTACGCGTCTTCCGCGATGGCCAGGTCTACGAAGGTACCTGGCGCGCCGATGATCAACATCCACCGCGTTGGTTGGGCCAGGGTGATGTTGTGATTAAGCTCAAACCTGGGCAAAGTTGGATTCAAGTGGTGCAAAAGACCGAAGATATTGGTTATCAATAAAAACGAAGGGAGCCACAAAGATGAACAATCAATTCAATTTTCCCACCCAACGCAATCTGACCCAAACCAAATCGCGCTGGACCAGGCTTTTGACACTAGCGCTTTGTGCCGCCATTTTATTTTTCCCTTTATCATCTGGCATTGCCAATGCTGCCACACCAACCCCAGTGCCAACCGCCACGAGTGGCTTTGATTACACCGTGCAGCCCGGTGACAACTGGGGCACTGTCGCCGTTCTCACGGGTTTGTCCCTCGCTCAACTGAAGGCGGCGAATCCGCAGGCTGTCCGGCGCAACGGTTGGCTGCTCAGCGGCGAAAAATTGCATATTCCTGTTGGCACCAACATCCAGAGTTCAGTCTATATTGTACAACGGGGCGAAGGCTGGGGCATTATCGCCGAAAGATTTGGGATTTCGATTGGCCTTTTGCAAGCAGCCAACCCGCGTTCGATTCGGCCAGATTATGTACTCTATCGCGGTGAACGACTGCTGATCCCGGCCAAGAGTACAACGGCGCAAGCCGCGACGCCCGCCGCCAGTACCGCGATCACCGCGACAACCAGCACAACGACCACCGTAACGGTGACAGTGCCGGTGACAAGTACACCCGAAGCCAAATTAACCGTTGCAGCCCTAACCACAGCACAAGCGGACAGCAAAGCTACCACGGCAGCGCAAACAACCGCTGATGTCAAAGCGACTGCCGATGCGCAAGCTACGGCTGATGCCAACACTGCGGCAGATACCGCGGCAGCAGCCACCGCAGAGGTGGCTGCGACCAACGCGGCCAAAACAACCGCAGATGCACTGGCCGTGCAAGCAACCGCCTATGCAAACGCGACAACCGAAGCGGAAACCGCGGCCAAGGTAAAAGCAGATGACGCGGCAGTCGCGGCAAAGGCCACCGCTAACGCCGGAACAACCGGCACCGCGCAAGCGGCGGCCGCGGAGACAGCAGCGGCCGCCCCCACGGCAACAGCCGTGCCTGTTACCTCGACCACAACTGTTACAGCCAGCACCGCAACAACCGCCACTTCGGTGAACACCAATACGGAGGTGGCCCCGAATACGGAGGTGTCCCCGAATACGGGATCGATCACAGCGACACAAGCTGTCACGACCGCGCAATCGATCACGTCAACAGGCCCAGTCACCGCCACCGCGGCCTGTCCTGCCCAATTTACAGATTATCCCGATGCGATCTTAGGCGTGGTCAATTCATCCAAAGAGGGCGTTGAAGGATTGCGCACTTTCCTACAGGCATGCGGTGCGCTAGAGGAAAATGCCTTCACGGTCAAAGATATTAACGGCGACGGCGCAGATGATATTCTAATTGTCTACAAAAACCCCCAGTCAACAGCGACCACGCCAGAAACGGACCTGATCATTTTAGACGGTGGCAAGACAACCTTCAGCTTAGGCCATCGCGCCAAAGCCGCCGGCGAAGTACACTTGTTGGCCACGGAAGATCTAAACGGGGATAAGCAGCCCGATGTCGCCTGGACGGTGACCACCTGTGGCGCCAGCACTTGTTTTGATACGACCGAGGTTTATAGCTGGACTGGCAGCGAGTGGCAAAACTGGACCAAAGATCCGATCACCATGGCCTATGCCCAAATTAGCCTGGACGATGTCGCGCCAGAAGGCCAAGGCAAGGAAATTGTGATTAAAGGTGGCGTCTACGGCAGTGTGGGCGCCGGTCCGCAGCGTGGCCGCACAGAAATTTGGGATAGCCTAGGCGGCGCACCGTATACCCTGCAAAGCAAAACCTATGATACCAGCAATTGTCTTTATCACGTGGTGCTGGACGCCAACGAGGCTTTCCTTAAGGGGATGAGCGATCAATTTGCCGCGGCGGAGCCGCTTTATACGAAAGCAGCCACTGATCAGAATCTGACCAAATGTTGGGTGCGCGACAACGAAATTAATGAGTTGCGCAGCTTTAGCCTATTCCGTCTGGCGCTGATTGCGGCTCATCAGGATAAAGCCGGGGTGGCCACTGATCTGCTCAGCAGTCTGACGGCCACCTATAAGGACACGATCTACGATAAGATTGGCCAGGTATGGCAGGCCAGCTATACAAAAAGCAAAGATGTCGCCAGCGCCTGTACGGCAACCAACGAGTTCGCCCAAAACAACCCAGCCGCTACGGAAATCTTGGCCGATTACGGCTATGCAAATCCATCATTTACCGCCAACGATGTCTGCCCCGTGCTCACAGCCGAAGACGCAGCCACCCAGACCGGTGTGACCAACACTGTCACCTCCACCGTTACAGCAGCCATTACTTCTACCAGCACAACCACCAGTACAGTGGTGACCGAGACCCAAGTTGTCACAGCCAGCGAATCGCCAAGCACAACGGGCCAAGTGACAAATACGGCGCCAATCGCGCAAACCGCGGCAGTGACGAGTACAACCGCCAATAATTTGGCGGCCTGTCCCACCGACCTGGCCGGCTATACCGCGGCGCTGATCATTGTTCTACAAAAGGCGGCAGGCGATGCCACGGCCATTGAAAGTTGGCTGCGCGGCTGTGGCGCGCTGGACGAAACGCGCGGCGCCTTTAAAATGGTCGACCTCAACGGCGACAATCTAAAGGATCTTGTTTTAGTGCCGACAATCATCAGTGATAAAGGCTTCGGCCCCAAAGGCGCCCAAGGCACAGTGCTGATCTATCACGCCCAGGCCGATGGCACGTACAAGTTGGTCGCCCAGCCGGAAATCTATGGGCAACCGGCGCTACTGAGCACAGCGGATCTCAACGCCGACGGCAAATCCGATTTGGCCTGGACCGTCGAAGGCTGTTCGACCTTTTGCGCCATAGAGACCCAGATTGTCAGTTGGGACGGCAAAAATTACACCACCACAATTGAGCCAGGGGCCGTGATCGCCGTTGGCTCAGCAAAATTTGAGCCGGTCGCAGCCGGTGATCCGGGTCAAGGCCAGCAATTGGTCCTGGAGGGTGGCATGAGCGGGACTCCCGAAGGTGGGCTGGCCGTGCCGCACACCGAAATCTGGGAGAGCGTCAAAGGCGGCCTCTACCAACGCATCCGCTGGAGTTATGACCGCAAAGTTGAAGGCAACGATTGTTTGGGCTTACGCTTGGTCGAAGCGGAAGTCGCTTTGGAGGCTTCGTCGGTGCTGGGCTACAAACCGGCCATCGATTTGTATACCCAAGGTCTTGATCCCAAGCTAAAGGCGTGTAGCATCTTCGGGATGGCGGCCGACCAGGAATTGGTACTCTTGCAAGGGCTAGTCAGCTTCCGTCTGCTGCAAGCCCAGGCCTACAGCGGCGATTTAGCGGCAGCCAAAGTAACTTTGGAAAACTTGACCAAAGGCCAGCCAGATAGCCATTACACCGCAGGAGCCAAACAATGGTTGGATGAATATGCCAAGGCCCAAGACGCCGCGGCCGCCTGTAAAGCCGTGCAGCCACTGTTTGACAAAAACGAAGAGATGTGGAAAATCACCGACCATTTTGGCTATAACCACCCGGCGTTGGCCGCGGAACAGATTTGCTATAAACCGTAGAAGAAGTACGGAGAGCGTCAAATTCGCCTATGATTCCGCACTCGTCACCACAGGCGTTCCGGCGTTCATGGCTTCGAGCAGCATCATACCGAAGCCTTCGTAGAGGCTAGGGAAGATATAGGCCGTGCTTAGCGCGTAGAGCGCGGGTTTGTCGACATCGTCAATCCAGCCGCAACAGTGAACCTGTTCTAACAGGCCCACTGTTGCGGCGATTTTTTTAGGATCGGGGAAGAATGGCGTATCCATAACGGGCAGCTTACCGGCGATCACCAATTTTATCGCTGGATCGCCACCCCGTTCTAGATAAAGTTGATAGGCATATAGCGTAGACTTGATATTTTTGCGCACATCAAAACCACCCAAATAGAGGAAAAAACGTTCGGGCAGATGGTATTTTTGGCGAATCGCCGCTAACATCGGCGCGTCGATCGGTGTGGCCGCCTCTTGGTTGGGGCCATGATAGACTACATGGACCCGTTCCCCCGGTATCCGTAACTGTTCGACAATATCGCGTGCGCTGGCGTGGCTCACGGTCAGCACCGCCGCCGAACGCTCGGCCGTCCAACTGACCAAAGCCGTGTAGAGTTGTTGTATCCGGCCACCGCGATAGGCAGGCAGCAGACGCGGGATCAGATCATGCAC
>JBBQBY010000190.1:0-12252 GCA_038318235.1 Caldilineales bacterium | reverse complement strand
GTGTCGGCATGAATTGTCTTTCTGAGATGCAAATAAATTAACGTAGGTCACCGCTTGTAGCGTGACAAGCTTCGGTAACCCACCAGTGTGATTCTAACCCACCCTGTCACCCTAGAAGGGATGACCTACGCGATTATTCATCATCTTCTACGCCTAAATCTTTGAGTGCGTCAGGCATAGTCCAACCCCACCGCTCTAGATATACGCTTTTTTCTTTCCATAATAGAAAACTACTCTGTGGCCAATCTTCAGGACGTAGCGCTAAACCATGCTTTACTGGATTGTAATGGATATAGTCAATGTGTCGTCCAAGGTCAATTTCGTCGCGAATGATATGATCACTGAAACGCTTCTGCCAGAATTTCATGCTGCCTTTGATCCCTCTTTTCTCCTTGTATTGTTTCGTGAAATTAGATTTCAATGAAAGCATGATTTTGCTGAAATTACTGACGCCTGTCGGTTTTATCAGGCAGTGAAAATGGTCAGGCAGAAATACATAAGCAAGCATAGTGAATGGATGGCGTACTTTGACGTTATGCAGGACAGCCTTCAGCCGTTCGAGATGTACAGTGTCGCGGAAAATCGGCTCGCGATGATTGACCACTTGGGTGATAAACACAATGCTGTTAGGAACGTAGTAGCGACGAAAGTTCATGTTAACCCGAAACTGAATGTGTTGAGTGAGATTGTCACGCTGCAAGCGATGACCTACGTGCGAATAGCTTAATCCATCTCGTATCCGCCATCGACATTCAACGCTTGGCCCGTCACATAATCCGCATCAGTGGAGCAGAAAAAGGCGATTGGACCGGCAACGTCGTCGGGTGTAGAGGCGCGTTTTAATGGAATGGTGTTGACAAAGGCCGCCATGGCTTCGCCTGGTTGTGAGCCGAAGATCCGGCCTCGATCAGCGTCAATGTCTTTCCACATTTGGGTGGGGACGACACCAGGGCAGACCGCATTGACGGTGATGTTATAGGGTGCTAACGTGAGAGCGGCGGACTGGGTGATGCTGATCACTGCGGCTTTGCTGGCGGCATAATGAGCCGCCAGCGGGCGACCACGTCGCCCGGCAATCGACGAGAGATTGACGATTTTGCCGTGATTGCGCACGGGTGTATCGCTCGTTTTGGTCTCACTCTTTTTGATCGCAACTACATCGACCGCTGTGGACGCCGGCCGCTCCTTTTCGGGAATCTGGCGGATCATCTGGGCGGCCACCGTTTGCAGAATAAAGAACATGCCACGTTGGTTGACGTTCAAGACACGATCCCAATCGGCGGGCGTCAGTTCCATCATCGGCTTCGTCTGGTTGACGCCGGCATTGTTGACCAAAATGTCGATGTGGCCAAACTTGGCGACAACTGCATCGACCAAGATCTGGCCTGCCGTTACATCAGAAATGTCTATCGGATGGGCCAGCGTGGCGCTGCCTGTGCTTTGGGCGATTTCCTGGGCCGCGGCGCTGGCCGTTTCTGCGTTATAATCGGCAATCACTACGCTAGCGCCTTCGCGTGCCAACCGCGTCGCCACCCCTTTGCCAATCCCTTGGCCCGCGCCGGTGACGATGGCGACTTTGCCGAGCAATCTTTGTTCCATTACAAAACCCCCTTTAGAAAATATTGACGATTTTTGATTTTTGATTTACGAAGGTATTTCGTTGACGAAGCTACCTCGTCAATCGAAAATCGTCAATTAAGCTGGTGGTGGTTGAATAAGTTCTAACGTAATCCCATCGGGATCGGTGAAATAGACGGCGTAGCCGCCCTTATTCACGCCAGCCTCGATGGCGTTCGGGGTAGATTTGAACTTGACGCCCAACTCGACCAGACGTTCATACTCGGCCTGCAAATTATCGGTTTGGAAGGCCCAATGGCCGACGCCGGTTCGATTAGTGTCGAGTGGAATGTCTTCACCACGTGGGTTTACATATTCGATGATTTCGATGTGGTGCAGCGACCGCGGCACCGCCAATCCCGGCACGCGCAATTGCGCCACTTTCAGATGCACATTCTCAAATCCAACTAACTTGGCCGTATACGCGTTGGCCTGGATCTGTCCACGCACATATTCCAAGCCCAACACTTCGGTATACCACTTGACCGATGCTTCCAAATTGCTCACGGTAAATGAGACGTGCCAAAAACCTTGAATCATTGTGTGAAATTCCTTTTGAAGAATAGACAATGATGAGTGATAAGTGAAATTCAGCTATCACTCATCACTTAATCACTTAATCGGTGTGAAACACTTCCTGCATATTCGCCCACCATTCACCTGGCGCGCGTGTCGGCAACGGCTCTTGTAAGGGCATGCAAACATCCCACCAACGTTGCGTGTTGGGATCCGCCGCCATTTTCGCCATGTCGGCTGCGAAATTGTCGCCATGATACTCAAAATAGGCAAACAGCGTTTTGTCGTGCAGATAGATTGAATAATTGCGGATATTGCAGTCGTGGATCGTCTTGAGGACTTCCGGCCAGACGGCCGCGTGCAACCGGCTGTATTCTTCAATATGTTCAGGTTTGATGCCGAGCACTTGTCCGTAACGTTGCATGAATTGGCTCCTTGTCTTTCTGCGCTAATTGATTTTTACACTACATATGACGGCCATTACCGTAAGCAAAAGCTGGCCCTATGAACCGTAACTTTTGCTGAGATAACCAGTAGAGAAGTATACGCGAGATCATCGTTTTTTGTCTATCGTTTACTAAAGCCCTCATGCTCAGAAGGCATCATCCAGCAACGTATAAAATTTAAGCTTAGCCGGATCGGGCTCAATGCCATACGCGGCGAAGAGCAAGGGCGCCCAACCTTCGCCAAAGTTATAGGCTAAACTACGCACCGCCAACGCTAAATCCTGGTAGCGATCCGCCACGCCAGCGCGCCCCAGATCGATAAAGCCGCTTAGTTCTCCATTCTGTAGGATGATATTGGGCAGGCAATAATCACCGTGGGTCAAGACTAGATCCTCGGTTTGTGGTCGTTTCGCCGCTAGCTCAGCCCATAACGTTGCGGGTATTAAATCAGCCTGTGCTCTTTGCTGCGCACGCACCATCTTCACGGCCAGCGTTTCATCGAACGGACAGTCAACGATTGGCCCGTTGTGGAATAAGCGCATCGCTTCGCCCAACTTGCGCACCATCGACGGCAGATCGTTGCTATACACTTTATGGCTGGTCTCAATGCCGAGGATTTCCGACATGAGCAGATAATCTAACTGCCCGTCTTGAACAAAAAGCTCGACACATGGCACCGGTAGCCGGTCTTGCAGCCATACCAACCGATTTTTTTCATCGAACAGTGAACGATTGGGGTCAGGTGGTCCGATTTTCAAATAGGCACGCGTCTGATCGGGTCGGGTCAGCCGATAGACCGTGGCGCCAGATTCGCCAAGCAAAATTTGGTGCCAGGTGTAATCGACACCGGCGGCGTGTAAGGCCGGTGGCAAATTGGCTGGTATACTCATGCTTTCTCTGTTCCTAGCAAAATGTGATAGGGTCGGTTGGTTTGGATCAATAGTATATCTAATCTAGAAGGGTTACACCATATCCGATCCCTTAAAGCGACAAATTCTACTTAGGCGCGATCAAAGCATAAAGGATGCAGTAGGTGCGTGCTTGTAGCGGCACAATTGGGGTATACGCAGCACGTGCGGCTAAAAGCCCGCACCTACGCATGATTTTGTTCGGCAAACGCGGGATCCTTATTTCATTGAAATGGCCTTAGATCGCTTGCGAATGTGGCTGGCCGCCAGCTTTTGAGGGTTTAGTGCTGCTGCTTGCCCTGCCAATCACTTGACCGCTTTGTGTTATAATAGAATCAATCATCGCGTACGCTTTAGGGAGTTTACGTGACTTTATTGGCTTTTTTACGTGACTTTATTGGCTTTATTGATCCATTTTATACCGAGCATTTAGAGAGGGAGAGTTTTTGATGCATCTCTTCTCCGATCCGCGTGACCACTTTCTAACACCAGCCAAGCGTTCGCTGGCCCAGCGGTATGGGGCGGCCCTGCTCCTCGTCGCGGTCGCGACTCTGCTGACGATGAATATACCTGCCTTAAAGGCCGGCACTCCGTTTGTTTTTTTGTACGCCGCAGTGATGATTAGTGCCTGGTATGGTGGCTTACGTGCTGGCTTGTTTGCGATCGGCTTGGCTGTGTTGAGTAGCGCGATCTGGTTGCTGACGCCAGGTGTTGCCTGGTTTATGCTTAGCGGCGCGCAAGCGATCCAACTCGGGGCATTTTTGGTCGTCGCAACCACGCTTTGTCTGCTTATCCACGCTTTGCATCAGTCGAGCGAACGCTTCTATACCCAGCGTGAGGCGTTGCGCACCACACTGGGAAGCATTGGCGACGCCGTGATTGTGGCTGATCCTGAAGAGAAAGTTAGCTGGATGAATGAAGTAGCGGCCACACTTACCGGATGGCCGGTCCAGGAGGCGATTGGTCAGCTTTTGACCGAGGTCTTGCCCATTGTTAATGAACAAACGCGGGCACCGGTCGAAAACCCTGTGCGCCGCGTGCTGGCAGAAGGCCGGATTGTTGGCTTGGCCAATCACACGATTTTGCTGGCGCGTGATGGTGTAGCGCGGCCGATTGAAGATAGCGCAGCCCCCATTCGCGACAAAACCGGCGCGATCAATGGCGTCATCCTCGTCTTTCGCGACGTGACGGAACGCAAGCAGATCGAAGTAGAAACGGGACAGTTGCATACCCAGATCCAGCAGGAACGCGCGCGTTTGGCTGGGCTGATCGCCAGTGTGCCGGGTGTCGTCTGGGAAGCGTGGGGCCAGCCGGATAGCCAGGCGCAGCGCATCGATTTTGTCAGCGATTATGTGGAAACCCTCCTCGGCTATAGCAAAGAAGAATGGTTGACTACCCCCAACTTCTGGCTTTCAATTGTACACCCAGAAGACAAAGAGTCGGCCGCGCGCAAGGTCGCCGCCGATTTTACCAGTGGGCAGGGTGGCTTTAATCAGTTCCGCTGGCTCACGAAAGATGGACGAGCCTTATATTGCGAAGCAATGGCCTCCGTGATTAAAAATGACACCGGTCAACCAGTTGGCATGCGTGGCATTACCTTTGATCGCACCGAACTCAAGCAGATAGAGGCTACCCTGCGTGAAAGCGAGCGCCGTTTCCACCAACTGGCGGACGCAATGCCCCAAATCGTCTGGATCAATGATCCGAGTGGGCGTTTGCGTTATCTCAACCAGCAATGGCTGAACTATACAGGGCTGACGCTGGACGAAAGTTTACGCGATAGTGATCAAGCCATTCACATTGTCGATCAACCCCAGGTTGCGGCTGCCTGGCAGGAGAGTTTACTGCGCGGGGATCCACTTGAGTATGAAATGCGGCTGCGCCGCCATGATGGCGTCTACCGCTGGCATTTAACCCGCTGCGTATCTGTGCGCGATACCACCGGGCAGGTCGTCCAGTGGTTTGGTACGTCCACTGATATTGACGAACGCAAGCGCGCCGAGTTGAACCGGCAATTTCTGAGTGAGCTCGACGCGCAGATTCGCTACCTGGTCGACCCCGATGAAATTCGCTGGACTGCGCTCCAGGCCCTCGGCGAGCGTTTGGGTGTCACACGCTGTATGCTGAACGATGTGGATGCCGATACCTTGCAAGTCACGATTGCCAATCCCTGGCACCAACCAGAAGCACCCAGCCTCGCGGGTCATTATCAGTTGACCGATCTGGTGTTGCCCGCTATGGTGGAACGCAGCCGGCGGGGGCATACCGTGGTCATTCCGAATGCGGCCACTGATCCCTATTCCGCCGACCGTTACACCACTGGTTTCGCGCGCATGGGCGTTGGGGCCTTGGTGACTGTGCCGTGTCTCACAAAGGCGCGTTGGGTGGCCCTGCTGAGTGTGCATAACCGCGCGCCACGCGTCTGGCAGGATGATGAAGTGGCATTGGTAGAAGCCGTTGCTCTGCATGTTTGGCCTGCTATCGTGAAGGCCCGCGCCGAACAAGCCCTGCGTTCCAGTGAGACGCAACTACGCCTGATCACAGACCATATGCCTGGCCTGATTGCCTATGTCGATCCGTCTGAGCGTTACCGTTTTGTCAACCCCACTTTTGAAGCCTGGTTCTGCCGCACGCGCGAACAAATTGAAGGCTGCACTGTGCGCGAAATTATGGGCGAAGCGCTTTATGATGAGCGCCACGCCTATCTGGCGATGGTGTTAGCTGGTCAACAAGTG
Organism: Caldilineales bacterium; assembly: GCA_038318235.1. Taxonomy (GTDB): domain Bacteria; phylum Chloroflexota; class Anaerolineae; order Caldilineales; family Caldilineaceae; genus JAPLGZ01. The sequence continues at coordinate 6,030 of JBBQBY010000190.1, read as the reverse complement.
ACCTTTGAAAATACGACGCAATATCCCGATGGCATTGACCGCACGGTATTGACCAGCTATGTGCCGCACCTGGAGATCGGGGCCCAAGTACGCGGGTTTTATGTCTTCGTCACAGATATCACCGAGCACAAACAGGCCGAGCAAGTCCTGGCTCGCTATCAGCTACTTTCAGAACGGGCAAGCGATATCATTTTGTATGTTCGCCCAGGCGGCCAGATTATTGAAGCCAACCAAGCGGCTGTTACGGCCTATGGCTATGACCGGGCCACGTTGCTGACCCTGCGGATTCACGATCTGCGTGCTCCTGTGACTTTGTCGGCGGTGGCCAGCCAAATGACCCAAGCGGATGTGGATGGCGTCCTCTTTGAAACGCTGCATCGCCGCCAGGATGGATCGATTTTTCCGGTCGAAGTCAGCGCAATCGGAGCGGATATTGGCGGTGAGCGGCTGCTCTTAAGCATTGCGCGTGATATCACCGACCGTAAACAGACGGAGGCTGCCCTGCGCGAAAGTGAAGAACGCTTCCGCGCCACGTTCGAGCAAGCGGCGGTTGGAATTGCCCTAACGAGTGGTGAAGGCCATTATCTGCGCATGAACCAGCGGCTGTGTGAAATCACTGGATACACACGCGAGGAATTACTCCAGAAAAATTATCAGGAGATTACCCACCCGGACGATCAGATGCTGGACTTTGCCTTGTCTCAGCGTGTCCTGACGGGTGAGCTAACCAGTTGTCGGCTGGAAAAACGGTTTATCCGCAAAGACGGCTCTGCTGTCTGGGTCACGGTGACGGCTTCGGTGGTGCGCGATGAAGCGGGCGTTATCAAATATGGCCTGGCGGTCGTCGAGGACATCTCTGAGCGCAAAGTGGCCGAAGCTCGCCTGGTCTTTCTGGCCGAAGAAAGCGCTGTGCTATCGTCGTCATTAGATTATAAAATAACCTTGCAACAGGTCGCTGACCTGATGGTGCCCCACCTGGCGGATTGGTGCGCCCTGGATATTGTTGATGAACAAGGTGCGCTTGAATTGGCGGCGGTGGCGCATGTCGACCCCGCCAAGGTGGCTTGGGCGCGCCAACTGCGAGAAAGGTACCCGGTGGATATGGCGAGCCCTGCGGGTTTGCCCCACGTGATCCGAACCGGACAGAGCGAGTTTTATCCCGACATTACCGAAGAGCTCATTCTGCGCAGTGAACCAGATGACGACGAACTTGAAATTATTCGCCAGGTTGGCTTTAAATCGATGATTATTGTGCCGCTCCAAGCCAGAGGCCAGGTGCTCGGAGGCTTGACCTTGGTTTGGTCGGATTCTGACCGTCACTACGCCGAAGCTGATTTGCGCTTTTCCGCTGAGGTGGCCCGCCGAGCTGCTTTAGCTGTGGACAATGCCCGGCTTTATCAAGATGTGCGGCATGCGGAAAGTCAATTGCGGCAACTGAATGAGACGCTGGAACAGCGGGTGGCCGAGCGCACAGTTGAACTGCAACGTAGTAATCAAGAGCTAGATCAGTTTGCCTATGTCGCTTCGCACGATCTGAAAGCCCCGCTGCGCGGGATCGATCTGCTGGCGCAATGGATTAGTGAAGACGCCGAAGCTGTATTGCCCGTGGCCGCACAAGAACATCTGGTCAAATTACGTGGGCGTGTCAAGCGCTTGGATAAATTACTGGATGATCTCTTGGCCTATTCGCGGGCGGGGCGCATTCAGTATCAACATGAAGAAGTGAAAACGGACTTACTTGTCCAAAACTTGATCGAACTCTTGGCCCCACCACCTGGCGCCTCGATTACACTGACCGAAACAATGCCTACTTTAACCACGGCGCGCGCCCCGCTCGAAACGGTGCTGCGCAACTTGATTAGCAATGCACTGAAACATCATCACAACCCAGAGACAGGCCGTGTGCATGTCTCTGCCCAACTCGAAGGCGACTGGGCGACGTTTACCGTGAGCGACGACGGCCCTGGCATCGATCCGGTCTTTCATGATCGGATCTTCCAACTTTTTCAAACGCTGCGCCCGCGTGACCACGTCGAAGGCAGCGGCATGGGCCTGGCGATTGTCAAGAAGACGGTGGAGAGTCTAGGGGGCATGGTCCAAGTCGAGTCACAGGTGGGCCACGGTACGCTTTTCCGCTTTACCTGGCCGGACTCGAGCGCGGGTCAATGAAATCGGCTTGTTAGGTAAGGCCGGTCGATGTTTGGGGTTTGGTCTGTGAATACTGGTTATCGGGAACGCCGTGTCCAAAGCAACCAGCGGAAGAAGATCGCAAAGAGCGTGCCAAGCAGAGAACCTGTCGCCACATCACCGGGGTAGTGATCACCCAGATAGACGCGCGAGAACGCTACCAAGCTGGCAATTGTATAGAGCAGACCGCGCTGGCGCGGCCAGACACGGCTGAGCAGCCAAGCGCCCGCAAAGGCTGTGGCCGAATGACCCGATGGAAAGGACCACGAACTCGGCTTTTTGCCAATCACAATCGCTTGGATAATCGTAATGAAAGGTCGCTGGCGTCGAAACGCCCACTTAACCGGGTGCTCGACCAACGAAGTGGCGATAATCAGCGGTAGCAGGCATTCGCGGATCATTCGTCCATCTAAGCGGCGCTTACGCAGCGAGTCGAATCCCATCACCACATACCAAGCGCCGCCGCCCGTAAAGATAAAGGTGAGGCAATAGAAAATCGTGTTAAGCAGCCGTGTATGCGGCAGATGATTGATTTTGAGAAAGAGATTAGCGTCGAGCGCGTCAAACGGCTTGAGATGTTTGAGGAGCGCACGGCGTAGATATTCCCGTTGTTCCTGCTCGGCTACGGTTGGCGCCCCTTGTTGGTCGGGGTTGAGCACTTCTTGCGCCGCTTGCGCCACCACCTCTTGCTCGCGTCCATGCGCCGCGGTAATCACGCGCGCGATTTCGTTGATCACCGCCGGCGCGGTTTCACCCGTTGGTGCGGCTTGGCTGGCTTCTGTCACTTGCTGGGCGGCCTGGGTGGGTGTCGCTGGCGTGGGCTGGGTTTTCGCCACCTCGGTTACCTTTTGCCCCCCCGCCGCTGCCGCCAGTTCCCGCACCACTTGATCGGCTTTCTCTTGTGAGTTCACCTCGGCCAGCGCCTCGCGCAGGGCGCGCCGCACCGGTTTCGCTGCGGCCTTTTCAGCGGGTGTCGGCATATTCCACGGCGCAACCGGCGTGTCGCCTAGCTTCTGTTCGGGTGGTTTGGTCGGTTGTGGTGCTTGCTCTGGTGTAGATGATTGATCGGCCATTGATGTTATTGTCCCATCAGGGATTGATAAAGCGAAAAATAAATAGAGCGATTCAGAACCTCACGCTCAGATTCACATCCTGGCCGCTAGTTTACGCGACATAATCCAACATGGCAAATTTATCCAACCCAGCCAGCCCCAGTTGAACGGGGGTGCGCGCCGTGCGCCAGAAATCCTGTTGCAACGCTGCACTGGCCAGGGTGATCAATGCCTGCATGGTCGGTGTGGCTACGCCAATCTGGGCCCCTAGACGGCTCCAAGCCGCCAGCCCATAAGGAATATCCTCAGTCAGCCAGCGCGTGTTGATCGCCCCCGGTGCGCGTAACTGGGTGAGCATGCGGCTGCCGTTAATCGTCGCCCAGAGATCCCCTTTAGGGCCAAAACCGGCGGCGTGAAACGCGGCATCGACGGGCGTCAGATCGAAGCCGAAGGCTTTGCCAATTGCGCGGCGTTCGGCATCAACCGCATAGATCACCTGGGCCACGGTTGGCGTTACGCCTTCTTCGTAGAAATAGAATTCACCACGCGCATATTCAACGCGCCCCGCGTTCATCAGCACGCCGGCTGGATGCACGACCGGATTCATGGCGGAAAGGCCACAGGCCAGCACATTCGGATAGGGACTGATCGCCGTCACCGCGCCGCTGTGACCATTAACGGTAAAAATCTCCTGCAAGGCGTCAGCCACCAACTCGGTCTGTGTCGATGGATAGACGCCGAGGCCCAGTCCACTGACTACGCCCCAGATGGTGGCGGCGTCGGGCGCAGTTTTGCGACAGACATACGGGGCGGTGTCCGTTTCGGCAAAGGCAATCGCTGCGTGGTTGCCAGCCTGGCGCACGATCTGGGCAAATTCCAACGCGCCCAGGGTGCCAGGCGTAATCACGATCATGTGGCCCGCGTGTAAATAAGGGGCGCAGAGTTCGGCAAACGGCTTGTGGGCATAGGCCGGCACAATCAACAAGATCAGATCATTGCGCAAGGCAACCTGGAGATCGGCGGTAACCTGGTGTAGTTTGGCCGTGCCTTGTTCTGCTACACCGAGCAACTTAATCTGCTGGGTGGCGCGGATTGGGTCGAGCGCGCTGGCAAAGGCTGGATGCTCATAGAGGGTGACTTCGAAGCCACGCAAGGCTAAATTGGCTGCTGTGGCAAAGGCGGTGTTACCACCGCCGAAAATTGTCAATGCTTTCATGGGCTTTTCAAGACCTCACGCAGGCGACGGGCCACAATTTGGTCCTCACCATCTTGTAACGTGTTTACCATCACATAGAGTTCATTCTGATCCACGCGCACCCAGACACCGGGATCGCCTGCTTTGAGTTCGTCCGCGATCGCCTTGGGGCTTTTGCCCAATGCTGCTGTGTCCAGCGTAACATGCAGACGCATCCAGGCATCGCGCTCGGCGTCCCAGATGGTCTCTGCTTTCACATGTGGCAGATCGGCCAATGCTGTCGTAATTGTCTGAATGCGGTCGGCCTGCTGTTGCAAGCGCTCTTCGTGGTCCATGTTCAACCATTCGCGCAGCGCCACGACCACGCCAATCACCTCTTGGCGATCCAATTTGTACCCGCGCCCGATGCTGCGATTGATATAAGTTTCGTAACCGACAAAACTGTTGCGGCCAGCCGCATCGACCAGATCGCGCCGCCCAGAGAGAATGCCCGCCGAATTGAATGCGCCTAGATATTTAGAGCCAAAACAGATCAGATCCGCGCCGCTGTTCGATAAGGTGGTCATGCGTTCCACGGGATAGATTTCAGCGGCGGCATCTACGATCACCGGTACATCATGCGCATGCGCGATGCGCACAACTTCTTGCAGACTTAAGGTACCTGGCAATACCGTCTCGCCCCGTGCATAAAAGAAGATGCCTGCCGTATTCGGGCTAATCGCCGCGGCCAGTTGCTCAGACGTCGTACCCTGATCGTCGCCAACTTCCACCAATTTGCCGCCTGGCACGCTAATGCAGCGGTCGTAATGATAGCGACTTTTCTTTTGGAGCAAAAATTCGTGCTTCATCCCGGTTGTGTCGGGCAACTGCGCGATCTTCGCCGGGTCGTTGCCGGTCATCATGCCGGCCATGCCCAACACCAGGGCGGCAAAGCAGCCGGAAGTTACATAGGCACTCTCGGTATTCAGCATGCCGGCAATCGCTTGGCCGGTTTTCGCCATCACCTCTTCCATCGGTACAAAATATTGATTGGCGGCGTCCATTGCCGCCTGCACCTTGGGTGATAAGATCGAACCGCCGAGCAGTGTCACATTGCCCATGGCGTTGATTGCACGTTTGATGCCCAATTCGTCGTAAATATTTGCCTGCTCACGCATAGGATTTATGCTTTCCTTCGGTTTGGGTGGTTAATCATCGTTGACGATGCCAAATGCGCACGCTGTGCTCACTTGTTAAGCAGTGGTAGATAGATAAAGCTGGCGTCTGCCTCCGCACCGGTAAAACCTTAAATTCGTGATTGTGCGAATGCCCGGCCATCCCTGGAAAAACAATCGGATCGCCCATCGCGCGGTAACTGAAGGGGCAGAAGGCAACAAATTCACCCATCACGGCGGGTGCTTGAGGGCTGACTGCGGCCAACCTTGCCCCCAGAAGCAACGTCACTGAGTCGATTGTCAACACCAGGGTCGCCCAAAGCACGTTACGCATTTGTGCCCGAAGCACGTTACGCATTTGTGCCCGAAGCACGTTACGCATTTGTGCCCGAAGCACGTTCCGCATTTGTGCCCCAAGCACGTTCCGCATTTGTTACCAAAG
>JBBQBY010000189.1:0-12303 GCA_038318235.1 Caldilineales bacterium | reverse complement strand
CTAGCCACCCGACACTTCTCCAGAGCAGGGTTTCAACCCTGTGCTGACAGGGCAGGAAGTGCCCTCAGGCACTAGGAAATTTAGTCGCTGAGGCGACTTCCTGCCCTGTCAGCCGAGCATTTTAATGCTCCAGGCCAAAGTGTCGGGTAGATAGTTCGTTGTTCAATGTTCACTGGTTTTAAGGGTTCACCATGCTCAATTACATCCTACGCCGGTTGGTCATTTCCATTTTTGTCCTCTTTGCGATTGCCGCGATCTGTTTTTTCATTATCCAGTTACCGCCGGGTGATTTTGCAACCAGCTATAAACAATTTCTGATCCAAACCGCCAACTTGACCGAAGACAAAGCCGAAGCGATGACCAAGTTGGTGCGCCAACAATATGGTCTGGATCAACCGGTCTATATTCAGTTTTTTACCTGGATCAAAGGGATTGTGACCGAAGGCAAATTTGGCTATTCGTTCGCCTATCGCCGCGATGCGGGCGAAATTATCTTGGATCGCCTGCCCAAAACGATGATGTTGGCGCTGTTGGCGCATACCATCTCCACTGGCCTGGGCTTAGCGGCTGGCATCTATGCCGCGCCGCGTCAATATCGCTGGGCTGACAATGTTTTGAGCTTTTTTGCCTTTATTTTAACCTCGATCCCGCGCTTTTTTATTGCCCTTGTGATCCTGTATGTGTTGGTCTTCACCTTTAAACAACAGCACGTGACGGGTTTTTTCTCACCGGAGTATGCGGTCGCGCCCTGGGGTTGGGCTAAATTTATCAATTTGACGGAACATATTTGGCCGGTGATTTTGATCGCAGGATTGGGCGGGGTGGCGCGCAATATGCGCGTGATGCGCGGCAACATGCTGGATGTGTTAAACGCCCAATATGTGACGACCGCCCGCTCTAAAGGGCTTACGGAGAGCCAGGTGATGAATCGCCACGCCGTGCCGAATGCCCTGCACCCGATTATCGGTTATCAGGGCACCGTGTTGCCTTATATGATCCAAGGTGAATTAGAGGCTGCGATTGTGATGGGGCTGCCCACATTAGGGCCGATCCTCGTGACCGCGTTACGCTCGCAAGATATCTATCTTTCGGGTGGGGCGCTATTGGTCACGGCCACTTTGATTGTGCTTGGCAATTTACTGTCGGACATTTTCCTGGCGGTGTTGGATCCGCGCATTCGTTATAGTTAATTACCAGTGTGACAGTAGGATAGTGGGACGGATCAACTGACTCACTGTCCTGCTGGCTTACTGTTTCACTGATACGGAGATGTACACACATGGCTGAAGCAGTTCTGACCAACCCCGTTGTCATGCCTGAAGTAGCAGCGGTAAAAATTCAGCGCAATGAAAGTTATTTTCAACTGCTCTCGCGGCGTTTTCTGCGCAGCAAACCGGCGATCGTCGGCGGCGCTTTTGTCTTGATGCTCGGGTTTCTGGCGATCTTTGCCGAATTCTTTGCGCCTTATCCGCTGGATAAATACAATTCTAAGAACTCTTTTATCCCACCGAGTTCGATCCACTTCCGCGATAAGGCCGGGAATTTTCACTGGCGTCCCTTCACCTATAATCAAGTGGTGGCGCTCGATCCCAAAACTTTTGTGCCGCTCTGGACCAACGATGAGACCAAACTCTATCCGCTTCGCCTCTTCGTGCGGACGTGGGACTATAAACTATTGGGGCTGATCCCGACGAATATTCATCTGTTCGGGCTTGACCCAGGCGGCGAGATCTATCTGCTCGGCACCGATCAATATGGCTCTGATCTGTGGAGCAAGGCGTGCGAAGCTGGGCGGATTTCGTTAAGCCTGAGTTTGATCGGCACGCTGATCAGCGTGATCATCGGCTCGCTCGTCGGTGTCGTCTCGGGTTATTATGGCGGCTGGACCGATATGGCCGTGCAGCGTTTTGTGGAATTTGTCACGGCCTTTCCACAGTTGGCGCTCTGGTTATCGCTGGTCGCCCTCGTCCCACGCACATGGGATTCTTTTCGGGTCTTTTTGATCATCGCGTTTATTTTTGCGTTGCTCTCGTGGACAACCCTGGCGCGCGAAGTGCGTAGCAAAGTGCTGGCGTTGCGCCAAACAGATTTTGTGTTGGCGGCTAAAGAGATGGGCGCGTCGGATCGGCGCATCATGTTTGTCCATCTGCTGCCGAATACACTCAGCCACATTATCGTGGTCTTAACCCTGACTATCCCCGACATTATTCTGGCCGAAGCTTTTCTCAGCTTCCTGGGGCTGGGCATCCAACGACCTTTGATCAGTTGGGGGTTGTTGATGCAGGATGCGCAAAATTTACGCACCCTCGGCGAAACGCCGTGGATCATGTCACCAGCGCTCTTTATCATTATGGCGGTGCTGGGTTTTAACCTGTTGGGTGACGGTCTGCGTGACGCCGCCGACCCGTATTCGATTGTGTAGTTTGTGGTAGAATAGATGCAGATTGAGAAAGCGCAAGAAGCGTTGCGCGCCGCTGAATTATGTTTTGGCGAGAAATTGTATAATTCTACCGCGAATCGGGCGTATTATGCGATGTTTCAGGCCGCGGTGGTGGCGTTGGAACGGGCCGGGTTTCAGCCGCAAGGTGATCGGTGGTCTCACGAGAATCTGCAAGCAAGCTTTGCGAGAGAGTTGATCCATCGCCGCAAGCTTTATCCGCGTAGCATCGCTAGCTTTTTGCCAAATGGCATGCGTCTGCGTCATCAAGCCGACTACTATGAACAATTTTTATCCGAGAAGCAGGCGCGAGAAATTCTGAAATCGGCGCAAATGTTTCTCAGCTTGGTAGAAGGAAGGTAATCATATGGAGCCTAAGGCCGAATTGCATGTTCAAATCAATGAGCTAACCGATTATATACTTGACATTGCCCCTGATGCACGTGTCGAGTTTGAACCTGTAGTCCATGAGGATGAACATGCCAATCTTACGATCTATCCTCCCTTGACTTGGACTGAAGAACATTGTCTAGCATTGCAACATAAGCTTGGCGAACGCGTCAGTGATGTGCATGTAGAGACTGGCTACCTAATTCTAGTCTATGTGGTAACACCGGAACAGCAGGTCACTGAAGCCCAACTCGAACTGGTGCGTGTGAAAAAGAAAATTCAATCCGTCGAAAAAATCCTAGCCGAAGCCGAACAGATCGGCCTTTTGAAGCCGATGTCGGCCCCGACTGAATTGGTTGCTGTATAAAGAAAGAAGCAATGCGTAGTTTAGCAAAACTGTTTTGGATGTTAGCGGTACTGATCTTGATCAGTGGTGGGGTAACGACGCTGGTGCTTGCCCGTACTATAAGTCTACCCGGTGTAACTGTCCCTGTCGTCGCCATTCCTACTCCCGTTCCTCTGCTGGCAGTGACAACTCTCTCTGGCTTCGTAAAGGATGCCAAGGGGCCAATCGCTGGTGCGACTGTGCGAATTCAGGCCACCGAAAATAAAGCGACGACAGGCGCCGATGGCTCGTTTACCTTGCAAGGGGTCAGTGGCACCCAACCTTTGACGGTCACGGCTTCGGCGATTGGTTATTACATTAACTGGGTCAACGTAAAACCGGGCGTTACAAAGATCAGTCTCATGCTCAGCGCCCATTTTGCCACGGATAACGTGGACTATAATTGGTTTGTCCATGATGGGATCAAGGGTTCCGCCGCCTGTGGTCTATGTCACACGGCGTACAATGAATGGAAGGGCGATGCGCACGCCCAGACCCCGTACAACCAACATTTCATTTCGATGTATAATGGCACCGATGTGCAGGGCCATGTCAGCCCGCCGCCGCAGACCAATAATCTCGGCATTCCGCAGCCGCCCGATTTGACGAAACCGTATTATGGACCCGGCTTTAAGTTAGATAACCCGAACCGCGCCGGTGTTTGCGCGGCTTGTCATGCGCCAGCCGCTGGCAAAACGCCGACCACTAGTGGCTGTGGTTGGTCTGGCTGTCATACCGGCGCGACGTCGCAATATAATCCGAAGTTAGTGCCGCCGGGCGTGAGCGCGGTCAGCACTTATGGCGCCGCAGCCGATGGCATCTCGTGCGAATTCTGTCATAAAATTGCCAGTGTGCAGATCAATAAAAAGACCGGGCTGCCCTACGAAGATTCGCCGGGTATTTTGTCGCTCACCTTATTGCGCCCGGAGCCAGGGCACGATATTTTCTTTGGCCCGCTGGACGATATTGCCCGCTCTGATATCGAAACACCGCGCGACGCCGTACAGCCCTTGCAAAAGGAGAGTTCATTCTGTGCCAGTTGCCATTACGGTGTGATGGGGGGGATTGTCCAAAATATGAAGGTGACCGGTGGCGTTTTGGTCTATAGCTCCTTTTCGGAATGGTTGGCCAGTAAGTATAGCCAACCGGCGACTGGCAAGAGCTGTCAGGATTGTCATATGCCACCGGTCAACAGCAACCGCTTTGTCTTTGCTGAAAAAGGTGGCCGCGCCCGCGATTATTATGCCGTGCACACCCATCGCATGTTGGGCGCAAGCGACAAGGAATTTCTGCAAAACGCGGTTAGCATGACGGCAACGGCGCAGGTGAAAAGTGGGCAAATTCAGGTAGACGTCCGGATCACAAACGATAAGACTGGTCACAGCGTGCCGACGGATTCTCCCCTGCGCGCTGTGCTCCTGGTTGTGACCGCCAAAGACGCCACGGGTAAGCCGCTTTTATTGGCCAATGGCACAAAACTGCCAACCTGGGCCGGCAACTACGCCGATCAACCCGGTAAAAGCTTCGCTAAAATTTTGCAGGATCAATGGACGAAAGAGCTGCCCACCGGCGCAATCTGGCGGCCGATCACTGTGGTTGAAGATACACGGCTAGTCGCTGGCGCCACCGATCAGACCCTGTATACCTTTAAAGCGCCGACGAACAATACGGCGGTGATCGAAGTCCATTTGATCTATCGCCGCGCTCCCCAGCAACTGATGCAGTGGAAAGGCTGGGACACGCCGGATATTGTGATGGCGCAACAGGTCTTGAACGTAAACGCCCAGTGACATTGCTTATGCATTCTAATCGACGAAGAAATCTAAACGACTTATGATCAATTCGAACAATACAATTCTCGAAGTGAAAAATCTCAGGCAGTGGTTTCCCATTCACCGCGGCATCTTTCAACGCGTGGTCGGCCACACCAAAGCGGTCGACGACATTAGCTTTGCCATGCGTGAACAGGAGGTGCTGGGTCTGGTCGGCGAGAGCGGCTGCGGCAAAACGACAACCGGGCGCTCGATTTTGCGCTTATATGATCCCACGGGCGGCGAAGTCTGGTATCACAGAGCCGATGGCACAATTGTGGACGTTGCCACCGTCGGCCCGACCGAAATGAAAGCGTTGCGTCGCGAAATGCGCATGATCTTTCAAGATCCGTTCAGCTCGCTCAACCCGCGCATGACGGTGCGTGACTTGATTGGCGAACCACTGATCATTCACAATGTGGCCAAAGGGCGCGAATTGGAAGAGCGCGTGGCCGTGTTGATGCGATCCGTCGGGCTAGAGCCGGCCTACATGCAGCGCTATCCGCATGAATTTTCTGGCGGCCAACGCCAGCGAATCGGGCTGGCACGCACCCTCTCTCTGAATCCGCGCCTGATCATTGCCGACGAACCGGTTTCGGCGTTGGATGTATCCGTCCAGGCCCAGGTGCTCAATTTACTGCAAGGCTTGAAAGATGAACTTGGGCTTACCTTGCTCTTTATTGCCCATGATCTATCCGTCGTCGAGCATATCTGTGACCGGATTGCGGTGATGTATGTGGGCAAAATCGTGGAATTGGCCGAATCCGAGACCTTGTTGCGCCACCCTTTGCACCCGTATACCGAGGCGTTGGTCTCCGCTGTCCCGCCCGCCGACCCCGATGTGCAAACGCATCGGATCATCTTGGAAGGGGATGTTCCCAGTCCAGCTAATCCGCCTTCCGGCTGCGTTTTTCATCCGCGTTGTCGTTATGCCAAGGATATCTGTAAGCAACAAGAACCGCGCCTGGAAGAGATCGAGCCCGGCCACTATGCTAGTTGTCATTTTGCCAAAGAATTACAATTAGTCGGGATTGGAGAATAATTGTGCAGAAACAAAATCGCACCCTCGCCTTTCTCGCCTATCTAATCCCGGTGATTGGTCCGTTGTTGGTTTTGCTCTTCAACCGTAAAAACGGCTTTGCGCTCTATCATGCCTGTCAGGCGTTGGCGCTGACCGTTGCCGCCGTGATCGTTCCGCTTGCCTGGGTGGTCTTTGGTTGGATCCTCATCTGGCTGCCGTTGGCGGGCCCCGTGCTCGCCGTCTCTTTGTTTGCGTTGGTAATCTCCGCCTATATAGCCATCATCATAGGTCTGATATTCGGCTTGGTCAATAGCCTGCGCGGACAAACATCCGCTGCCCTGGTCTTTGGTGGTTGGGGCGAGAGCCTCTTTCTGCGGATCGAGAATTCTGCTGTTGGTTTGTGAGCGTTGATGCGTATCGTGAGATTGCAGGATGTGTCACGTACACATCCTGTTTCTTTTGTCCGGGCCACTTTTAGAGCGATTTTTTAAACATCACGGAGTAGAGTACAATAATAGCAACAACTTGCCCCACCCTAACCCTCCGGAGGGAGGGAACTGATTGAGGGACAGAAGAAATGACTTGTTCCGTTCACCAATCGGCTCCCTCCCTCGGGGAGGGCTGGGGTGGGGCATAGAATCGATGGCATCTCCACTTGTGTAAAATTAAATAAATTTGAAAGAGAAAATGACCATGCCAAAAATTGCTTTTATCGGTGCGGGTAGCTGGGGTTTTACCCGTAAATTAGTCCGCGATGTCTTGACCTTTCCCCTGCTGGAGAATTCGACGATCGCACTGATGGACATTGACGCAGAGAAGTTGGACTTTGCCAAGCGAGCCGTGCAACGGATTGTCGACTTGGGCAAATATCCGGCCAAAGTGGAAGCGACCATGGATCGGGCCACGGCACTCAAGGATGCGGATTATGTCGTGGTCACGATTTTGGCCGGTGGCCTGGACATCTGGCGCAATGACATTGAGATCCCCAAGAAGTATGGCATTGACATCAACATTGGTGACACGCGTGGTCCCTCAGGCATCTTCCGCGCCTTGCGCACAATTCCAGTGATGTTGGACATTGCGCGTGATATGGAGCAATATTGCCCGAATGCCACCATGCTCAATTATACCAACCCGATGGTTATGCTCTGTCGCGCCATGCAACGCGAGACGAGCATCAAATTAACCGGGCTTTGTCATAGTGTGCAGGGCACGGCGGAAATGCTGGCGCGCTGGATTGGCGCACCGATGGAAGAGATCACCTACACCTGTGCCGGGATCAACCATATGGCCTGGTATCTGGACTATAAGTGGAAGGGCCAAGATGCTTATCCTTTGATCCGCAAGGCGATGACCGAACGCCCGGAAGTCTATAACGAAGAGATCGTGCGCAACGAGATGTTCCTGCACCTGGATCGCTACGTCACCGAATCGAGCGGTCACAATTCCGAATACAATTGGTGGTTCCGCAAGCGCCCAGATTTGATCGAAAAATATTGCATGCATGGCACCGGCTGGAACCCAGGCGAATATGCCTATGTAGTCAAGCACTACGAGAAGCGCATGGGCACCTGGCGCGACGAAGCCAAGGAGTGGTTTGCTTCCGATACGCCGATCGAACTGGAACGCGGCCATGAATACGCGGCCTACATTCTGAATGCCCTGGAAGGCGGCGAACCTTTCCAGTATAATGGCAACGTGGCGAATAAGGGGCTGATTTCGAATTTGCCCCAGGATGCCTGTGTAGAAGTGCCAGTGTGGGCCAGCCGCAAGGGATTGGAAGCCGTGCCGGTTGGCGCATTACCCGCCCAGTGCGCGATGCTCACCGGGATCAGTTCGCAGATCGAAGAGATGGCGGTCGAAGGCTGTATCAATGGCGACCCGCGGCTGATCTTTCAAGCGATTGCCCATGATCCGTTGACGGCGGCGGTATTGTCGTTGGCCGAGATCGAGCAAATGGTCAATGAGATGTTCGAGCAGAACGGTGATTATCTGCCAACGTTCAAACATTTGAAGGTGTAGTGATTGCGTGAATGGATGGGATGACGCCTGTTTGTCGATCTCATTTGAATAGGAAATGACAAGCGTCCCAGCCATCAAGATCCTTGATGGCTGGGACGCTTTTTGTTAAAGGTTGGTTGTACGGATGTTAATTGGAAGCGGAGGATTACCCCCTCTGAACTCTCCCCCAGAAAGGACGGGAACTGTCGTAGGGTTGACGAAGTACCAGTTCCTCCCCTTAAAGTAAAATCGGCTAGAGACCCGTAGTTTTCGTCGAGCCAACTGCCTGGAAGCGGACACGGCTGGCTGCGTTTACGTGAAAGGCGCTGTCCGCTTCCAGGCAGTTTCCGAACACCCGTTTTTAAACTAATTTTACTTTAGGTTAGGAGGGGTATCCGCTTTTCATTCAGGATGTAGGCGTCAGGTTGTTCGCTTCGAACCGGACATAGAATAATTGTGTCTGTTTGGTGCTTTCATCTTGCGCCACGACAATCACCAGCGCGGTCCCTTGTTTGCCCACTTGCTTGCCAAAGATGCACAGCGAACCCACAGCCGAGGCGCCAGAGGTATCACCGGTGCAGCCGGGGAGATCGGGGGAATTCCAACCCGCTTCGGTCATCTTCTGCGTGGTGTAAAAGTCCATAACCTCTTTCGTTGTTTTGCCGGTCGTGAAGGCAATAAAGTTAAAATCGCCCCCATCCTTGCCCATTGCCGCACTGACCGCGGTTTTGATGATCAGCCGGGTGCTGAGCGGTAGGTCAAGATTGGATTTGGTCAGACCATCGAGACGCGGCACGTCGGCCCACAAGTCGTCAACTGTGCCCGATGTTTTGCCACCAAGCAAAGAATTGGCAATCCCACAGCCCATGGTCATAAACATGGCAAAGGCGAGCATCAGCAGCAGCGCGGCCATGAATGGCTGGCGCTTTGACCTAGAAAACCTTGTTGATTGGGTAAGCATACTTTACTCCTGATCGATTGATAAAAAATTTGAAAATAAACATGTAAAGGGTGCATAACACAGCGGCAATGTGGACATAAACTTGCGCAGCCCGCTTTACTATAGTCCTGTGGGGGCAGAATGGCTGTGCCTCCCTCCCTATGCCTGCTGTGTCGTAGACCACAACCTGCGAGGTATGGATACTTGTTTTTTGCCATACTTCAGAATCAGCGATTTATAGCAGAACTTTCTAGTAAATAATGCCAGCCGTGCCCTAATACATGCACACAATCAACCATCACATAGCCTGCGGCAAAGGCCTTTTGCAACGTTTCGCGTAGATAAAAGCGCCAGACTAGCCCCAACGCTTGATCCGCACGTCGCATCGCGCTAATATCATCGGGCATGGGTACCGCCAAAGGCGTGCCATCCAGGCGCAGATCAATATCGCGCGGTTGTCGAAAATCACCACTGGGCGTTGTGGGCAGGATCTGGCGCTTTTCATCGACGCTATGCGCTTTGCTGGTTGGTTCCTCTTCGATTGTCTGCACCACATGCGCGCTATTCAAATACCAATCGACCTGACAGCGATCACTGGGCGCACCGGCGTTGAGCGCATCGTTCATGGTGCCATAGTGGTTGGGATAGTAGGTATCGCAAACTGCCCCCAGGCGATGAATATTAAAGACGGCATTGGCGCGATAAAGTGGATCGTAGGTCCACGTGATCCATTCGGTTAAGCCCTGTGCCAAGACTGCTGTGCGTTGGACGAGCTTTAACTGCAACCCAATGCGTTGACCTTGCCAAGCGGGCAAGACCCCAGCCATGTGGCTGCAAAATTTAAGTTGCTGCTGCCCCGTTGTATGATTTTCACCAATTCCATACCAGCCAATCGTCATCCCGACCAGCCCCGCCAGTTCGGGAGGGCCATCGCTCGCATAGGCGCCTAAAAACACACCACCATTTTTAGCGACCGTGATCAACACATGCATGGGCATCAGGTCCAGATCTTCGCTGGACCAGACGCGGCGTTCTAATTCCTGAAAATATTGGCAATGTTCGACTGTATTGATCGGCTTGATGATAATGGTCATAGCGCGCTTCCTGGTAAGTTATGTCAGTTATCAGTTCGTAAGGTCATTCCAGAAAAATAAGGATCCAGAGCATTCCGGGAATGGGCCACATGCACCCCCTGTAACCGCTAACTTCCTGGCCCATTCCCGGAATGCCGGCGACCTTTATTGCGGATAGTTTATTTTTGGAATGGCCTAAATTTGCACGAAGACAAAGCCAGCTTAAGCCCAAAGCTTGGTGATTTCATCAACCGTAAAATGCGGGAATGGCACCTGATGTTTGCCCCGGCGCGCCCGCAAACCAGCTTCTGGCACTAAAACTTGCCCTATGATTGAGACCGGCCAACCATGCGTTTCCCATAAGGTCTTCAGCCTTTTTGCCTGGGCCGGCGCTGCGGTGGCTAATAGCGCACCCGACGCGATCACACCCAAGGGATCAAGGTTGAATTCTGCACATAATCGCTGCGCCAGCGCGGGGATGGCAATCGCATCTAGATCAATTTCTAGGCCAACCCCAGCCGCCAGCGATAATTCCAAGAGCGCCGTCGCCACCCCACCTTCGGTTGGATCATGCATGGCGGTGACCAGTTGCCTTTGCGCCGCCAGACGCGCGGGTGGCAAAATGCTGATGCCCGGTTCATGCAAGAAATTGGCCGCCTGATCCAGATCTTCGTTTGACCAGCCGCGTGCTAACAGGGTCTGGCGTTTCTCGCGCGCAATAATGCTCGTGCCTTCGACAGGCGCCACGCCCGCCATCAATACCAGATCGCCTGGACGACAGCCACCACTGCGTACAACTTGGCTCCGCATCACTTCGCCTAACATTGTCCCCGCCACCACGGCTTGGTTCACGGTTGGCGTAATCTCGCTGTGGCCACCCGCCACCACAATGCCCAAGCGCCGGCAACTGTCGGCGATTTGCGCGAAAATCTGTTCCACGCGGTGCTCGTCGGTTTGGCCAGCCGGCAATAAAACGGTCGGTAGGTAGAAGCGCGGCTTTGCCCCTGTCACCGCCAGATCATTGGCGCAGACGTTGACTGCATAATAGCCGATCTCTTCGGTGGCGAAGGTAATCGGATCGCTTTTGGCCACAAGCAGCAGGTCTTGGCTGGGGTTAAAGTCAATCACGGCGGCATCTTCGCCCACGGCGGGTCCGAGCAGCAATTGTGGATCGGTGATGGGCAATGCTTGGAGCAGACGGCCTAATAAGCCAGAAGGAAGTTTACCTGAAGCAAGCATAATCGGTTTGACCATCACGATTGCTTGGATCGATGGGCTGATGTGGTTGGCAGTATGGCGCACTGCCGGCTAATTTGTACAAGACTTGGGTAGATTTTCATGAGTTTCTGTACTGTCTTTCTACTTTGGACAAATAATAATGGTTGTAATGCGTATAAGAAAAATAGACGACGCCTAATACAAAGAGCAACGTGGCGGGAAAATAAATCGCGTCAAAGCCTAGCTGTTGAAAGATCAAGATCCCAGTAATGCCGCCGCTGAGAAAACCCAGAAAAACAGCGCCATATAACCCAAAGCGCAGCCGGTCAATCGGCAGCCCCCGCAGTAAATGGCCGACGGCAATCCCAAAATCGTTGATAAAGCCGGTGAGATGCGTCGTCCGAATAATCGCCCCGCTGTAGGTGGACGCCACAGCATTTTGTAAACCACAGGCCATGGCGGCCAGGTAATAGCCACTCTCCAGGCCGCGATTTAATAAAGAGACGGCAATGAACAGGCAAATTGATTCAATGATCAGGGCTACGCCATAGCGGCGGCCTAATTTAAGCGTGCTCTGTTGAATGAGAAAACCACTTATCACACAACCGACAAAAAACGAAAGAATGACCAGCGCAATATGAAGCGCACGGATCAGATCGCCTTGGGCAATCCCAATCGCCAGTTGGGAAGACAACCCAGTCATGTGTGAAACGGCATGATTATGCAATATCCCGATCGCATTAATATAGCCCGCAATAAAACTCAGTAAAATACCACCAAAAATAACCCAAACAGGCAGTCTAGTGATCATTATATTTTACCAATGAAACTCAAAAAGCTTAGCATTGATGATTGATAAACTATGCAGCCCAATCCTTTATGCCAAGTTGCTATACTAAAATCAGCATGAAATCCGGAGTTTTACCCCACCCTAACCCTCCCCAAACAGGGAGGGGACCGTCACAGGGTAGACGAAGTAACCGTTCCTCCCCTCGTTTGGGGGAGGTTAGGAGGGGGTAAAAACTCC
>JBBQBY010000188.1:0-12373 GCA_038318235.1 Caldilineales bacterium | reverse complement strand
GCCTTATCAGGCGATTTACCAAGCGCCCCACAACGCTCGCCGCTGAGTCCGCTCCCATAAATTTAGGTTTATCACAGAAAGGTGATAAACCGCGCTAGACATTTGGTCTGATCACACAACTTTGATGAGTGAAAACATCTTTAACAGAAAGTGAAACTATGGCCACAATCGCCCTACTCCACGGTCCAAACTTGAATTTGCTGGGCACACGCGAACCAACGATCTATGGTAGTATGACGCTTGAGAAGATCGAGCAGAAAATTCGAGAACAGGCCGGTGCCACGCATGAAGTGCGCGCGTTGCAGAGTAACCATGAAGGCGCATTGATCGACTTTATCCATGCCGCCCGCGAGTGGGCCGATGGGATCGTGATCAACCCTGGCGCCTTTACCCACTATTCTTATGCGCTGCGCGATGCGATTGCCGCCGTCAAGTTGCCCACGGTTGAAGTCCATCTGAGTAACATTCACACCCGCGAAACCTTTCGCCATACATCGGTCATTGTCCCGGTCTGTATTGGGCAAGTTTGTGGCTTTGGCTGGCGCAGTTATCTATTAGGGCTACAGGCATTATTAGATTATCTAAACGATCAAGCGCAGGGATAATATGCAATATTACACGAAACAATTTTACGCTTTACGTTGCACCCGCCGCTACCTAGGCAGCGTAGTTGTCACTTTGCTCCTCAGCAGCCTGTTGATGGCATGTAGCCAGACAACGCCGACACCGCAACCAACGGTGACTGTTAATCCGGCCGTCACACCCGACAGCGCAACGGCTGTCCCCGCCGGCACAGCAACACCGGCCATTAACTTGACCGGGCACATTGTGCTCTGGCATAGTTGGTCAGAAGCCGATGGTGATGCGCTGGCGGCGATTCTGACTAGCTTCCACCAAGCTTACCCCGATTTGAAGGTAGACACGCTCTTTGTGGCCTATGACGATTTGCCACAAAGTTATACCGAAGCGGTGACGGCAGGCAGTGGACCAGACCTGATCTTGACGAGCAATTTATGGCTGGGCGAGATGGTGAAGGCCAAAGTCGTCCAACCGTTGGATAGCTTGGTGCCGGCGAAAGATCTCGATGTCTACTGGCCAGCCACACTGGATAGTTTACGCTGGGAAGGTAAACTCTACGGGCTACCAACCAATTTTGAATTGGTCAGCTTGTTTTATAACCAAGCTTTAATCGCGCCCGACAAATTACCAACCACCACCGCCGATCTATTAGCCCGGGCGCGTGAAGATAAACGCCAGGGGGTTGGTCTCTATGCCAGCCTCTATCAACTCTCTTGGGGGCTCCCGGCCTATGGCGCCCAGTTACTGGGTGATGATGGCAAAGTCGTATTAGACCGCAACGGGGGCGCAGCCGACTTCTTACAATGGCTGGCGGATGCCAAAAAGATTCCGGGCACCTTTGTCGATTCAGACTATGGCATGTTGCTGGATCGCTTTAAGAAAGGTGAATTTGCGTTTTTTGTCGACGGCCCCTGGAGCATTAATGAATTACGCAATGCCCTGGGTGACAAGTTAGCGGTGACGGCGTTGCCGAGCGGACCAAGCGGGCCCGCCCGCCCGTGGTTGAATGCCGACGGCGTCTTTATCAACCCAAGCAGTACGCCTGATCAGCAACAACGGGCGCTCTTTTTTGCCAAATATTTAACCAACGCTGCCAACGGCCAAGCGCTGGCCAAACTTGCCCATCGACTCCCCGCCAACCAATCAGCCCAAACCGGCGATGATCCGTTGCTCAAAGCATTTATGCAACAAGCGGCTACGGCGCAATCGATGCCGACCAGACCCGAAATGGAAAAAATCTGGGGCTATGGCGGTGATATGCTGCTCAAAGCGGTGAATGGCGTCGATGACCCAAAGAAAATCATCGTGCAAACGACGACATTGATCAATGAGGCCAATGGCAAATAGGCCGGTGATTCAAATTTGTTGCGCAGGGATGAATTTGCGCCTCAAGCGCGGCATGCGCGCCTTGTCTCACACCTTTCGTTTTACTTCCCGGCTGCTTTATTGTAAAATAACCAGCAGGAATTAAGTTTCATTTTCTGAGTGAGTCACAGTATGCATGACGATCAACCAAAATTTTCAGCTATTTAATCTGGCCACAATGTCGGGCGTTTTTCCAGGCGCCCGCACCCAGACATTTCAGCGTCTACGGCTTCAACCGTTACATGATCCGACAGGCGAAGCAAGCTGGGCGCAAGTGCTTTGGTATGCTGATCCGGCGGCTTGCGTCGTCTATTTACAAAACAATGCGCCAGATGCGCGTGCCGTTACACCGCTTTTACGGCTGACCGAGCCGCTAGCGGGCGATTTCAACCAGCAATTTCAGGCCGCGCTGCGGCAGGCCGGTTGGCAAGTGCAAAGTTGTGGGAGTTGTCACTTCTGGCAAGCACTCAACCAGCGCAATATTGATCAGTTGCCGACGGGGCGGTGTACCTGGCAGGGTGGGGTGGAAGTTACAGTGGCAGTGCCAACCCTCCTGGGCACACAGACCAATCTGGCGTTGAGTTGCCCGCATTGGCAATTGGCAGGGGCAACCCAGGCAGAGCATCATTCATCGCCCTTAACGCAACCGATGGCACCCATGCGCAAGGCGGCGGAGATTTCGGAGAGTAAGCTGCCCTATTGGCAGCGTTTCTGGAAACAGTTGATCCGTTTGGGGCAAGCACCCGTCCCATCGAAAATTTGGGCAGAGAAGCTGATGGAGCGGAGTGGGGTTGGCGCGGGCACGGAAGCTTGTTTTGCTTGCCAAGGACGGATTGCCAACCTGGGAGCGCTGGCGGTTGAAACCCCGGAAGGCGACAAACAGACCTTCAGCGTCTGGCGCTGTCGCACCTGTCACACAACCTATCTGAACAACTGGATCGACCGCTGGGAACGCCTGGACAATCTGGAAACCGAAGAAACTTATTATCGGGTGGCGCCCGCCGAGGCTCTGGCGCTGTTGATCATGATTGATAACGTCGTGGGCGGTGATCACCCTGGCCGACGCCGCGAGCGCAATCCGCAACGCAGCCATTTTTTGCACTTTATGCAGGAACGCACACCGCTCAGCCATCAAATTAAACAAGGCAGATAGCAAAGCCCGCCGAATCATTCGCCATCAACCATATTTTTTTAAACAACCGCCAACATATTGACGCTTCACTATCGCCTGCTCTGAGGAAATATTTACTTGTGACCACTGCTAGGATTCAAGTTGAAAGTCGCCCGGCCCGTCTAATTGCTGCGTACTATGACCAATTGCCATTTCCCATGCTGGGTCCCGTCCAAGAGGTCGCCTTTGATCTGGGTGTCACGGCGTTCGAACAACCAGTGGTGCTGGTCGGCATGGTGGTGAAGGGCTATAACGAGCATCAATTGCTATTTGAGCAACGTTGGCCAGGCCGAATTCTCCAAAAACGGATTGGTGAAGCGGATTTAACGATTGCCCCCGATACTGGGCTGGCCATCCGCAGTTTACAATTTATGTTACATGGCTACGAGTTGTTGACGACGGTAGAAGTGACAATTGTCGGCAAAGCTGATGAGCAAACGATCCAAGGTGTGTTGCAGATTCCGGTCGTTTATCATGCGGGGCAGACCGATTTGCACTTTCCCTTGCGCGGCACATGGTGGGCAATTCAGGCGGCGGATTGGAGCGACCAACACAAACAAGAAGTCTTCAGCCAGACTTATGCGATTGATTTTGTAAAGCTGGGCGCAGACAATCAATTTTTTCGCAATAGTGGAATGCAACTCGAAGATCACTACAGTTGGAATCAGCCAGTTTATGCAACCGCTGGCGGTAAAGTGGCTTATGTCGGTTACGACATGCCCGATTTGCCACCCGGTGCCGCCCCCGACCCACGCATGTATCGCGAAGATGCCCGCCGCATTCTGGGGAATGCCGTTGCGCTTAGTCATGCCAACGGCGAGTTTAGCTACTTTGCGCATCTGAAACAAGCCAGCCTGCAGGTCAAGGATGGCGATTTGATTCGACGTGGCGCGTTGCTTGGCTATGTTGGCAACAGCGGACGTTCGCCAGGGCCCCATCTGCACTTTCAACTCATGGAAGGACCGAATTTATTTATTGATCAAGGTCTGCCGGTTAAGTTCAGTCATTTTTCAGCTGGCGGTCAATTTTTCGAACAGCCAATCACGATTCCCACACGTATGATTGTAACGGGACCAGACGCGGAAGACGCCTAAAGTAGAAGCAGCGACAGACCAGTGGTTTTCGTCGAACCAGCTTCCTGGAAGCGGACAGGGGCTTTCCAGTCAACGAGGCCAGCAGTGTCCGCTTCCAGGAAGCTTCAGAACACCCGTTTTCAAACTGCTTTCACTTTAAGTCGCGAAAACAGTAAAGATTATGTAGAATAACGTTTATTGACTAAAACCCGCTTATTAGGGGAGCAAAGGATTAAATGGTGCAATTGTAATGAACTCAAATCATAATGGCGTCAGCCTCTATACCACAGTCGATGATGAATTGTATGACGAGCTGAGCGAACTGGCCGGCCAGAAAATTGTCTATGTTGGTTTCTGGGAAGACTCTCTGGCCGATGCGCTGAATGAAACAGAAGCTGATCCGGCCACGCAGAATGCGTTTGACCTCGATATTTACCTGGAAGAAGGCGTCTATTTCGAGCTGTATGGCACGTTTGTTTATCCAGATTTGAACAGTGACCCGCTGCAAGGCCTGGAAAAAGTCAACGAACAGTTTGGCGAGATCGGCAAACAGGGCATCTGGCTGGAAGAAATCGCTGTCGATGAGAATGATGAACTGATCCTGGTGCTGGGAGATCAGGCCCAAAATCGACTTTACCTGTCAATTGCCGGCTGGCTGTTAGAAGAATGGGATGAACTACCCGAAGAATAACGCGCAGCGTAAAAGACAAACGACGTCCACTTGGCTAGATCAACCAACAACGTTTTTACATTATGCATCATTTGTGATAAATATCTAAGTAAATAATCGAGATCATCGAATCTTCATCCAGCGACTTTCAGCGACTTATAGGAGAATTGGCATGCTTCCGCTCACAACCATGACTGTAACCCGACCTACGGCAAATCCCTGGCTGGCATCCCTCTACGCTGGCGTTTGCACAGCCATTTTTGCCGCCATTTTTGTGCTGCTGTTTCAGGCAGAAATTCCAGTTCTCTATGTGATTGCCCTTTTGCTGACCGGTGTTGGACCGGTGCTGGGTTATCTATTGGCCAATGGTTCACTGGGTGAGGAATGGAAAACGCTGATCGGTGGCCTGATCGGTGGGATTCCGGTGCTTGAAATTATCTTGTGGCCAGTGCTGGTCGGCGCCCTCTCACGCACCCAGTCGATTGGGAAATTATTTTTAGCCAATCTGATTGCGCTAATTTTGGGCGTGCTTGCTTTTCTGCTGTTAACCAAGTTGCTCCCTTCGCAAGACCCCAGTTGGCTTGGCGCCGGTTTTACGATAGCCGTGGCCGTATGGGGTGGCGCGTGTGGCGCGATGATGACGGCATGGCGCAAATTATAAGCGCACAGGCCGGGTAATGTCCTGTAGAACGTGCAAAGCCAACCTCAAAAGTGTAGATTTGAAAGGGCGAAGCTCGCTCGTCCTCAAATTGACAACTTGATCAAGCACTGACGTCAGAAATTGGATAGTTTGCACAGCGAGTGTACTAGTACACTCGCTTTTTTAATTACATATTACTAATTTACAAGGTCATTTTCATACAATTTGCCTAAATCGGAGCCTATACGGATTACACGAAATTCAAAATTCAGGCTATAATAGTGTAATGTTCTGCCAATTATCAACAAAACTGACCAATAAAGCTTGACTGACGACCGAACCCTAAGATCCCTTTAAGCAATATGTACAAAAGCTCTACGACCATTGATGATATCTATCGGCTCGCGCTGCCTACGGGTAGTGAACTGTTAGCAGGCGAGGAAGTATTAAACCGCACAGTCAGTTGGGCGTGCAGTCTGCGGCCTAGCCCCCCTGCGTTTCCGAAGTTAGACGGCAATGAATTAGCGTTGATCGATTTAGAAGATCTGCGCCGCCTTGATCCCAAAATGCCCCTGGAACGCGTGGTTCGCACGCTCCAAGATGCGCGAATCGCGGCCGTTGCTGTGCTTGGCGCGGTCAACGAAGCCGCCATCAAAGCCGCCAACGCCAATCGGACCGCGCTCTTCCTTATTCCTGAAGGGGTGCCCTTGGTCCAGGTTGAACGCGCCGTGATTCGCTTAATTGTGGACCGTGCGGGCTATCTAGCGCAACGCTCAGCCGATTTACAGCATGATCTCAATCAAATTGCGCTGGATAGTGGCGGGCTTGATAAAATTGCCCAACATGTCCATAATTTTGTCCAACAGCCACTCGTGCTATTGCGCGAAGATGGGCAATTGGCCGCCTATGCGGGGTTAGATTCTTTAGCCGAAAATCGCAAGCAGAGTCTCTTAAACGCCCTACCCAATATTATGACCCTGCGCAGTTGGGCCGCTAGCCAGCCGGCGATGGGGGCCGGGAAGACCATCGGCACCCTGCCATTGGCCCGTGTCGCGGATTTGGCTACGTATAGCCAAGTGGTGGTAAGGACGATTGTGGCCGCGGAATCGGTGCATGGCTACTGTCTGCTGTTGCGCCCGACCAGCAGCGCCAATCAAGATGTCAGTGCGGTTGAGGAAATTGCTGTCAACCTAGGTGCAGAGGCTGCGGCCCTGGAATGGGCCAAACTCAACGCGATTGGCATCGCCGCCGAGAGTATGCGCGCGGCGTTTGTGGACGAATTGCTCGCCTCCGAAATTGCCGATGAACAAGCCTGGATTCAACGCGGCGCCTCGCTTCACTATGATTTGACGAAACCGCATGTGGCGTGGGTCGTGGAAGGCAAAAATATCCCAGAATGGCCGGCGCCATTACTGCGGTTTATCAGCGATCAAGGCATCAATGCCCCGATCAGCCGGCGCGAGGAAGGCATGTTGCTCTTCTGGCCAATCGACAACCCAAAGAGTGGGCGCGAATTGAAGCCCGCGGCCAACGCCTTTACCGAGCGTCTACAAATTCAATATCCCAAAGCGAAACTCATTATTGGCATTGGCCGGCCAGCCGTCAGCCCAGCCATGTGGCTGCAAAGCCAACAACAAGCACGTGAAAGTTGGCGCCTGGGCAAAGAGTGGAAAGGCTCGCCCGTCACCTATTTTGGTGATCTAGGGCTTTATCAACTGCTCACAACCTTTGGCAGCAATCCAGAGGCGGCCCGTTTCTATCGCAAAACGCTAGGGCGGCTGATCAACCATGACGACAATAAAAATGCAGAGTTGGTCGAGACTTTAGAGGCTTTTTTCGAGTGCCACGGCAATCTAAGTCAGACGGCCAACCGGCTGCATATTCATCGCAATACGCTCACCTATCGCCTGGAACAGATCGCTGCGATCACCCAGCTTGATCTAGACGACCCAGACGCCCGTTTCTCCTTGCAATTCGCCCTCAAGTTGCGCCCTTTGGTCAAAGCTTTATAGCGCGCAACGAGCCTTGTTACTGCGTCCACACTCGTTTAAAGAGAATGCCTTGTTGTGGGAAAATTGCCACCACGACATTGGCTCGTGTGTACACGAGCGGTTGGGCTTGAATTTTCCAACGCGGTTCATCTGGCAATAAAGGATAACCCCAGGTCGGATCAACCGATTCTAGGGTCACCTGTTGCATATCGGCGGTCCACAAGGCCAAATGTTCGGGCGCCATTTTCAACGCCACCTGAATGTCCCAATCGGACGGTCCCGGCACGCCACCCGCTGAATTATCGTGATAGACGATATGATATTCTGCGGCCTCGACGGTGGAGTACAGGGTCAAATATTTTTTTAGAAAGGCCAACTTCTCGCCGTCGGTGCTGAATTGGATACTTTTAGTATTAGTCGTCAGGTTGGGGATGTTGCCTGCTGTACAGGAAAACATCAGCAGACTAAAGAGCCCACTCACAAGTATGGGCATAACTTTTATACGTATCAGTTTCACTCGATTGCCCCCTCAATCACGCAAACTATCGGCATTTCCTCCCGTAAACACCGCAAAGCTCCCAATGATTGACTAAAGTAAATCGGCTAGAGACCAGTAGTTTTCGTCGAGCCAACTTCCTGGAAGCGGACACGACTGGCTGCGTTTACGTGAAAGCCCCTGTCCGCTTCCAGGAAGTTTCCGAACACCTGTTTTCAAACTGCTTTTACTTTAGCGCTTACTAATTGACGGCTTTTTCGCCGCCTTTGCCAGTCTGTATACAATAAATGGATTCAACTTCAACTCAACAGGCCAGACAAATCCAGTATCCGATCTGACCAACGTTTCGCCTGCTCTGCCACGGCCATCCGCTGCACGGGATCAGCCCAAATCACATCCCATTTACGTTGCCAACCGGCCAATTGCACTTGCAATTCGACCAATTCTGCCGCCACTTCCCATTCTGCCTCGGCGGCTGTCCATTCGATAAAATATTTACTTTCATCCAGCAGACTATTGACTAAGGCGTCATTCTGTCCCAGCGTTGAAAACGATTTGACTCGTGCTAGATTCGCTGCCAACCCACCTAAACGAATCGGCAACGGATCACGCAAATATCGTCTACGAATCACCGTATAATCTCTCATATCTCCCCAACAGGTCATGCACAATTTCATCAATTCGTTTACGCGTGTTTGGGTCTTGAATCTCCATAGACCGGTTGTTCTGGCGTGGCCGTATATTAATGAGCGATTCATAAGTTACTTGCCGCTTAAATGGATCCCAATCAGCACCCCAAGTATCCACTTGTTGGCTGCCATCATCAATCAACATTTCCTCGCAATCGGCATGCATTTCGCCACTACCGACAAGAATTCCGCGTTGAATATCTACAGCAAGCTTAACGTATGTCTTTAAAGCTTGC
This sequence comes from Caldilineales bacterium, assembly GCA_038318235.1. Classification (GTDB taxonomy): domain Bacteria; phylum Chloroflexota; class Anaerolineae; order Caldilineales; family Caldilineaceae; genus JAPLGZ01. The sequence continues at coordinate 3,463 of JBBQBY010000188.1, read as the reverse complement.
AACATTTCTGCCATTTGTTCGGAAGTAGCCTGAACACGGATTAAATGCACCATCGTTATTCCACCTTTTTATTGTAAAAGTGTAGATCAGTCGTCTACTTGTTTGCAATCCGCCGCCCGAACGGATGCGTCAACAAATAATTCGTCGCCATGCCCACAATCAAACCCCAAAATGGCGCGCCAATGCCAAACAACGAGATATCGGCGGCAGTCAGCAAAAAGGCCAGCAAGGCACCCTCGCGTTCACTTGGTTCGGCCATCGCATTGGTCAACGCGGTGATCAGCGCCCCCATCAAGGCTAGCCCTGCCACCGCCGCCACCAATTCTTTGGGCAGCCCCGTGAACAAGGTTACCGCGGTTGCCCCAAAAGCGCCGAAGAGGATGTACCAGATCCCATAGGCTACGCCAGCACTGTAACGGCGATCAGGATCGGGTTGTGCTTCTGGGCTCACACAGATCGCCGCAGTAATAGCAGCCAACGATAGGCCGTGGCTCCCAAAAGGCGCAGTCAGCAGCGAAACGAGGCCGGTCAGCTTAATTGTCCCATCTACAGCGGTTTGATAGCCAAAAGAGCGCAACACGGCCAGCCCCGGCGCGTTCTGCGAGGCATTGGCCAATATGAACAAAGGCAGGCTTAATCCCAAAATCGCGCGCAAACTGAAGACGGGCCAGGTCAAGACTGGAACGGTTAATTGTGCGCTCACGTGCTCAAAATGGAACTGACCCGTGAGGCCCGCGAGCAGCAGACCGACAACCAATGTGCCAATGCTCGGCGCGCGAAAACGCCAGCGCCGGAGCAAAAGATAGGTTACAATCATCAGCGTAACCAGCAAAGGCGCGCTCGCTAACGATTTGAAAAGTCCGGTGCCAAATTTCAATAAAACGCCTGCCAGCATGCCGGCGATAATCGATTTGGGCACCCGCTCCATCACTCGCCCAAACAGCCCCGAAAAGCCCAGCGCGATGAGGCCGAGCGACGCGATCAGATACGCCCCAATCGCCTCTGGATAGCTATACTGGGCCAAACTGGAAACTAGCAGCGCTGCGCCCGCAGACGGCCAGGCGACGAGGATCGGCTGTCGATACCAGAGGCTCAACAGAAGTGCGCTGACGCCCGAACCAATCGTAATCGCCCAAATCCACGAGGAAAGATGGGCGTGATCGAGATGCGCATTCTGAGCCGCCTGCACGACAATTAACAACGGTCCAGCATAACCGACCAGTACCGCGACCAATCCAGAGACAACAGCGGATAAGGTGAGTGAACCGGGCAAATCGAGCAAATTGCGGCGCATTTTTATCATTTTATGGTTGGAAAGTTTGTTCGATTTCCTGGATCACAAAAAGCGCGGTAGGGATGGCTACGACTTCTTCTACGCTGCCATCCGCTTTGTGCAGGTGATGAGGGGCATTAGGCAAATGGGAATAGCGAATATTTGTTTTCAAAGTTGCTTACTTGCCCAGCCAAACGGCTTTTAAGGACAAGTAAGCGATTAAGCTCGCGTCTGATCAGCTTTTCAAGTGTCATATCTAGCACTGGATCAACGGCTAAATTATCAACACCAATATACTGTTCAAGTCGCTTAATCTTCTCAAGGGTTGTCATCATTTCTCACCGCAGATCGCTTACATCTCGGGCTGTTGCCACTAATTTCTAATAGACAAAACAAATCAAAGGCATACAAAAGGTAGTTGCGGTTTTTAACCGCACTTGGCTCGTTTACCCAAGCTGTGCGGTTAAAAACCGCACCTACGCTTGTCTGGCATTTAAATGGTTTGTCTATAAGCTAGCCATCTAAATCAAGTATAACAACTCACTTACACTCTAGTCAATCCGTGCGTCCCCGCCGCCAATTCTGCCCCTAACGTGCGCACCGCCGCCACGCCATCTTCACTGCCCGCGGCCTTGACCAATGCCGACCCAACAATCACACCTTCGGCAATTTGGGCAACGGCTGCGGCCTGCACGCCGGTACCAATCCCAAAGCCAATCGCCAGCGGCAAATTGGTATGCTTGCGCACCCGCTGCACAAAATCTTTCAAATCGGGCGGCAACTCGGTCCGCGCGCCGGTGATCCCGGTGACGCTGACCAGGTAAATGAATCCAGTGGCATGTTGGGCAACCATTCTAATCCGCGATTCAGTGCTGGTGGGCGCTAACAGATAGATCGTTGCCAAACCAGCGGCACGACAGGCGGCTTCGATCTCTTCGCTCTCTTCCGGCGGCAGATCGGGCACAATCAGGCCATCGATGCCCGCGCTGACAGCGTCTTGCACAAAACGCTCAATCCCATAACTAAACAGAGGATTATAATAGGTCATGGCACAAAATGGCTGTTTTACACCGCTGGCCCGCAACTCACGCACCATGGCCAAACAGTCGGCGAGCGTCGTGCCTTTGGTCAGCGCTGTGTAGGTCGCCGTCTGAATCGTCGGGCCATCCGCCAGTGGATCGCTGTGGGGGATGCCAATTTCAAACAGATCGGCGCCGACCTCAGCCAGTGCCGTGATGACTTCCAACGTAATCGCTCGGCTTGGATACCCCATCGCATGATAGGGCATAAAAGCGGCGCGTTTTTCCTGCTTTAGTTGTTCAAAAACGGCGCGAATGCGCTCAAGACCGGTCATAAGAACTCCTTTAATGGTTAATGGTATAAGGGTTAATGATTAACGCTTAATGGTTCGTTCGGTGACAATCGATTGCTGGGCCGTCTGAATACTGGCATAAAGAATTCGACATAATTCTTCACATTCTTTGATTATTTCTGCCAACTTGTCCTCTTCTAACATTTCACCCATAATGATCATTCGCAACCAAATACGCGCTTCATTTAACTCTTTTAGTGCAATTCTCAACTTGTGAATAAAGTCCCGCTTGCTCTCCGCACTGCGGCCTTACCCATAATTGGGTGCGGGCGCTGTTCCAGAACGAAGAAGCTGATCAGCAATATGTCTACCGGCTGGTGTTGGCGGCAAACTATCACATATCTTCATGACCCGTACAGCAAACTTCATCAACCGTTCTTCAATATCATCACCCTTAGCCATATCCCTCCCTGAACCACCCATATTAACCATTAAGCGTTAACCATTACACCATTAACCATTAGAACACCTTCATGACGGTGCCTAAGTCCTTATCGCCGCGTCCGCTCAGATTGACCAAAATAATCTGGTCTTTGGGCAATTTGGGGGCGAGTTCCATCACATGGGCAATGGCGTGAGAGCTTTCCAATGCGGGAATGATGCCTTCGGTTTCGCACAATAATTTGAAGCCTTTCAAAGCTTGATCATCGGTGCAATAGGTGTACTCGGTGCGGCCTTGGTCGCGCAACCAGGCGTGCTCTGGCCCGACACTGGCATAATCAAGCCCAGCGCTAATGCTGTGGGTGGCAGCGATTTGCCCATCGTCGTCTTGCAACACGTAGCTTTTGGTGCCTTGCAAAACGCCCACGCGTCCCATT
>JBBQBY010000187.1:0-12374 GCA_038318235.1 Caldilineales bacterium | reverse complement strand
TATTTGGGGCGGCCCCCCCCCCCCCTCCCCCACACCGCCTTTCATTAATGGCGGGGTGGGTGCGTTTTTTACCCGCACGTGTGGGGTTTTCCCAACGCAGGTGGGTTTACAACCCGCACCTACGATACATCTCATTTTCCTTAACTGAATGGCAGGGGAGGGTCGTGTGGCTCTATCCGAGCGCTGCCATTATCTCATCCGGCACGTCACTCATGATCACATCGACGCCCAGTGCGGCTAAACGCTTTGCCTCGGTCACGTCGTTGACGGTCCAGGTATTCACGGCGCAATTTTTGCTCTTGGCCCAGGCGATCAGCTTTGCATCGACAACCGTGTGATCAGGGTGCAATGCCTCCGGCTGGATGATCGGAGTAAACCAGGCGTGACGTAAGTAGATCGGCAAATCGTCTGAATATAAGAGACCCAAGCGGATTTTAGGATCTGCCCAGCGCATTTTGATCAGTGTGATCGGGTTGAAGCTAGAGACAATCACTTGGTCATAAAGATTCCGCGCTTGAATCATGGCGACCAAGGGTTCAACTTGGTTACCACCAATTGGATCTTCGCTTTTGATCTCTACATTGACGCGGCAACGGTTGCCCACCAAATCAAAAACTTGCGCCAATGTCGGAATGCCGACGCCGGCAAATGCGGCGCTCAAAGAACTGCCTGCATCCAGGTTCGCTAGTTCCGTCGCCGTGAAATTACTGACTTTGCCCGTGCGGTTGGTCGTTTTGTCAACCGTGAAATCGTGGATCACGACTAGCTGGCCATCTTTGCTGCAATGGACATCTAGTTCGATGCCATCGACGTTCATATCAAGCGCTTTCTGAAAGGCGGGCAATGTATTTTCTGGTGCAACGACGCGTGCACCGCGATGGGCGAAAATTTGTGGATGGCGCATGATGGCTCCTTTGGTTCGACCTTGCTCGCGCTTTAGCGGGGTCTCTGAATTAATTTGCCTAGTTGTTGCGCCCATTGGTCGAGCTGCTTGCGTTGCGGACGCACGGGCGGTTCCGAATAAATATGCATCAAACCATCGCCGTCATATCTGGGCAAAAGATGCATATGCACATGGAATACTTCTTGGCCAGCCGCTTCGCCAGTGGACTGCCAAATGCTGAGTCCTTCTGGATTAAAAATAGTTCTGATGCCCTGCGCAACGATGACCACGGTTTGCATGAATTGGCTAGCCGTATCAGCATCAAGCTCATAGATCGTCGCCACATGTTTTTTGGGTATGACGAGTACATGTCCTGGATTGGGTTGGCGCAGATCCATAAACGCTAAGGTCGTATCATTTTCGTAAACCATGCTCGCTTCTGTTGAGCGATTGACAATTTGGCAAAAGATACAATCGTTCATGATCGACACCCTCTCATCCAATAGGCGCTTGGATCACGCCAAACCAATCGCTTAGGCCATGTCAATGAAATAAGTAGCCCGCGTTTGCCGAACAAAATCATGCGTAGGGGCGTGCTTTTAGCCGCCCTTGCTGCTTATACCCCAATTGTGCGGCTACAAGCACGCAACTACTGGATCCTTTATGCTTTGATGGTGCCTTACAGACTTATCTGGATCAAATTTTCGTAACTACCAAACTGCCCCACCTTTTAGCCGCAGTGGGCTAGCGGTTTCGCCCCAATCAGACTGCTTGCTAATGCCTGGCGAGTTGGACCAGACGCCGCCCGTCGATCAGGTCGATTGGCTTGCCAACGGCCCATTTGCGGGCATCAGCGCTAATATTGCCGGTGGTGACCAGATAGGAATGGGTTGCGCCAGCATTGATCATCGTGCCATAGAGATCGCGCACAACCGGTTCGCCGACGGTGCCGCTTGCGCGTTTACATTGCACCACCGCACGTTGACCTTGGCGATTCGTCAACAAAATATCAATCCCGCCATCTTTTGTATCACGCGTGTTAAGCGCATCATAACCCTGGCGTGCAAAAATCCGCTGGGCCACATAGGCCTCAAATTCAGAAGGTGTCAAAGCGTACATTTGTTCAAGGTTCAGCGCGCGTTGTTTGAAATCGCCCAGCCATGGAAAGACGTAGGCCAACCAGCCGCGACCTACGGCCCGCCAGCCCAAAAGCATCACGACACCCAACAGCACGGCAATTGCGATCAAAGCCAGGTTGAGCGGGTTACCAATCGCGAGCCCTTGCACCCACAGGCGATAGCTAAGCACGCCATAAATTATCACCCATACCACTGTGCCAATCATCAGCGCAGCCGCACGAATATGATATTGATTAGGCATCCGCCAACGCGGCGATTGAAAGTAAAATGTGCGCTGTGCCATGAGTCACATAATGCGAATTACCATGCTGTCGCTTGCAGGTTTCCGCCATCTGAGCTGAATGGAAATGGTTGATAAGGCTGTTGCGAAAAATAAATGATCCCGGTCAATGGGTACAAGCATTCCGGGAAAGGGCCAGGATCACCCCTGTAACCCTCAATGGCTATGGCCCTTTCCCGGAATGCGGCTGGCGACTTGTTTACGCGCAACAGCCTAAGAAGTGTTAAAAACCTAAAATACGGCTGATCAGACCTTTTTTCTTGGGCGCAGGTGGTGGCAGGGGCGGTGGCTCATAGGCCAAGGCCAACTCCTCTTCCGGTTCTTCGGTGATGCCCAATTGGCGTTTGAGATCATCGGTCATGGCGTGTGGCGTCCAGGCCGGTTCCCAAACAATATTAACGTTGACCGCGCTGGCGCCTTTTTCCAAGAGCGTATTCTCTACATCGGCAATAATTTGCGGCCCCATTGGGCAGTGCGGCGTTGTGAGCGTCATCGTCACATCGACCACGCTGTCGTCATGTACATCAATGCCATAGACGAGGCCGAGGTCAACAATATTTTGATAAATTTCCGGATCGATCACGGCTTTGAGAAATTCACGGCCCGTTTCGGCGGTTAACACTTCACTCATAGGATTTCCTTACTCATCGGGCACGCTCGATAAAAGCGCGCTGCGCTAATGTGCGCTTTTTTGTAACAATTCAATCATCGTGCCGTGGGTTGCTTTGGGATGGACAAAAGCAACCAGACCATGCACCCCTTGGCGCGGCTTTTCATCGATCAAACGTAACCCCTGGTCGCGCAGTTCCGCCAGAGTCGCTTCGATATCATCCACCTCAAAGCAGATATGATGTGTCCCTTCGCCCCGATTCTGCAAAAAGCGGGCGGTGCCGCTGGTTGCATCTGTGGGCGCGATCAATTCGATCGTGCCGTTGGTTGCATCCAAAAAAGCAGCTTCCACCAACTGTTCAGGAATGGCGACGCGTTCCAACAAGGTAAACCCCAACAGCTCACAATAGGTTTTTAAACTTTCATCTAGGTTATTGACAACAATGCCGATGTGGTCGATTCGTTTGAACATGAGTTAGGTTGTACTTTACACTAAATGTTGTTTGGCTACCTGCAGAAATTCCTCGGCCCAGGCCAAGATGTTCGATACCTGATCTGCTGTGATGGGTGGATTAACATCATAATCACCACTATGGCGTAAGTCTTCTGCGTCAAGTAGATAACGATGGAACTTTGTATTGATGATGCCTGGTTTGGCAAATTCCCGACCCAAAGCGGCAAGTACAGCACTATGGTTAGAGAAGGATAATTCTTTACTCAGGAGCAAAGCCTCGGCGGTGTAGAACATTGCGTAATAGCCGCGCGAAGCTGCAAAATCGTAATAACTCTCCCGATATAAAAGCATCGCCGCCTGGATGCTATTTCGTGCTTTTTGCAATAATCCTTGAATTTGCTCAGTCACACGAGCACGCCTTCGCGTTGCACATTTAATATGAACGGGCTTTTCTCTTGTTCAAAACGTTTTTTTGTGACAAATGACCGGGAAATCACCACGTCATTTTCTAGCGATAAGCGTGCTACTGTTTCTGATGTATGGGCGATCGCATCTCCATAAGCGAAATCGCCACGTAGGATGACTAAAACATCAATATCTGAATCCGCGCGAGCATCGCCACGAGCGCGTGACCCGAAGAGCAACATTTGGTCAAATTGTTCCCCAAAAATGGCTTGGAAAGATTGGCGCAGAATGCCAAGCAAATCTTTTAATTCGAGTTCAGACATAATCTACACCCAACTTTCCGGTGCATACTCACCAAAGACGCCACGCAACGTATCACAAATTTCGCCGAGCGTAGTATAGACCTCCACCGCTTCGACAAATAACGGCATGAGTGTTGCGTTCGGCGTCTGTGCTGCCTGTTTAATGCGTTGTAACACGTCTTGCACACGCGTATTGTCACGCTCGGCGCGTAATTTTTTCAACGCAGCCATTTGCTCGACCCGCACGTTCTCGTTCACGCGCAGCAGATCGGCCAAAGTTGCTTCCTCGGTTTGAAAGCGATTGACACCGACGACGATCTGTTCGTTTTTTTCAATTGCGCGTTGAGTTTTATAGGCAGCGTCTTGAATCTCACGCTGGATAAAACCTTCTTCTACGGCTTTGAGCGCACCGCCCAACGCATCAATCTGGGCAATATAATCGCTGGCTTGACGTTCGATCTCGTCGGTGAGCGCTTCGATCGCATATGAACCACCCAGCGGGTCGACAGTGTCGGCCACGCCACTTTCATAGGCTAGGATCTGCTGGGTGCGCAGGGCAATTTCCACCGCTTTCTCAGTCGGCAGCGCCAACGCCTCATCTTTGCCGTTGGTGTGCAAACTTTGTGTCCCGCCCAAGACCGCGGCCAACGCCTGCACCGTCACGCGGATGATATTGTTGTCTGGCTGCTGCGCCGTCAGCGTGCTGCCACCGGTCTGCGTGTGAAAGCGCAAGCGCCAACTTTCCGGGTCCTGCGCACCAAAGCGCTGGCGCATGATCTTGGCCCAGAGGCGGCGGGCGGCGCGAAATTTGGCGACTTCTTCCAGAAAATTATTATGCGCGTTAAAAAAGAAGCTGAGTTGGCGGGCAAATGTATCGACATTCAGCCCGGCCTGAAGCGCCTGCTGCACATATTCGATGCCATCCGCCAGTGTAAAAGCCACTTCCTGCACCGCTGTGCTGCCCGCTTCGCGCATGTGATAACCGCTGATCGAAATCGTGTTCCACTTGGGCACTTCGGCAGTGCAATAGCGAAAAATATCCGTAATCAGGCGCATGGAAGGAGCAGGGGGAAAAATATAGGTGCCGCGCGCAATATATTCTTTGAGAATGTCATTCTGCACCGTGCCACGCAGTTGATTGACCGGCACGCCCTGCTGTTTGCCTACGGCGATTACCATCGCCAGCAGAATAGCCGCCGGTGCGTTGATCGTCATGCTAATGCTCACCTTATCCAACGGCAGGCCATTGAGCAAAATCTCCATGTCACGCAAACTGCTGATGCAAACGCCAACTTTACCCACTTCGCCTTCGGCGAAATCATGATCAGCGTCATAGCCAATCTGGGTGGGCAGATCAAAGGCGACAGAAAGCCCGGTCTGGCCTTGATCCAGCAGATAACGATAGCGTTGATTGCTTTCGGCGGCGGTGCCAAAACCGGCATATTGGCGCATGGTCCATAAGCGGCCACGATACATGTTTGGTTGGACCCCGCGCGTAAAGGGATATTCGCCAGGAAAGCCCAAATGCGCCAAATAACGCGCTTCGTGCGAAGCCGCGTCACCCTGAACATCGTCTGGTGTATAAAGTGGGGCTACCTCAAGCGTGTCGCTGCTGGTGGTAAAGCGCGGTTGGCGCTCGCCAAAACGTTTGACTTGGGGCGCTAGGGTCTTATCTTCCCAGGCTTTTTTGAGGGTTTGGAGCTTAGATGATGTCGTGGTCATTAGGTTCGTTCAGGTGGCCAGCAGAGGCGCCTCTGCTGGGGCGAATACGCCTATTTACATTTCACTGCGCCCTATCAAGGCGCGGCCCAGTGTTACCTCGTCGGCATATTCCAGATCGCCGCCAACCGGTAGCCCGCGCGCCAGACGCGTCACCCGAATGTTCAGTGGTTTGAGCAGCCGCGCGATGTACATGGCGGTTGCTTCACCCTCGAGATTCGGGTTGGTCGCCAATAAAATTTCGCGCACTGTGGTCTGACCGTTGGCGCTCGTGTTGCTCGCGGCTTGCACACGCCGCAACAGCGAGGCGATTTTTAGATCATCGGGCCCTACGCCCGCCATGGGCGAGATCGAACCGTGCAACACATGATAGACGCCGTGATATTCACGCGTGCGCTCGATCGCCTGGACATCCAGCGGCTCTTCCACCACACAAATCAGCAACTGGTCGCGCTGTTGATCGGTACAGATCGGGCAAGGGTCACGGTCGGCGATGTTATGACAAATACTGCAAAAAAGCGTGTTTTCCTTGAGCTCTTGCAAGGCATTGGCTAAATTGGTGGCGACCGCGGCATCGGCGCGCAACAAGAAATAGGTCAGCCGGCTGGCTGTCTTGGGTCCAATGCCAGGCAACTGGCTAAACGCTTCAATTAATTTACTAATCGGTTCGGCTAAAGGTTGCATAAAAGATTCAGTCTAGAGCAAACAAAACAATAAGGCGACAAGTCAGGATATGCCAAGCGGTCTGGGTTCGCTTGGCAGCTTTTCCGCTTATCAACCAATCATAATCCCAATCCAGGCGGCAGACCCAGCCCACCGGTCAGCGAGCCAAGGCGTTCCTCGGATAGCGCCTTGCTTTTTTGCAGGGCATCATTCACGGCAATCAGCACCATATCCTGCAAGAGTTCGACATCCTCGGCGTTGACGGCCTCAGGTTTAATCGTGATCGAACGAATTTCCTGGGCGCCAGTCGCCACCACGGTCACCACGCCGCCGCCCGCGGTGGCTGTCACTTCTTCATCGGCCAGCGCCTCTTGGGTCTTTTCCATCTCCTCTTGCAACTTGCGCATTTGCCCCATCAGGTTATTCATGTTGCCGCCACTGCCCATGCCCGGCAATCCGCCGCCGGGTAACGGACGACCACCACCGCTGCGATTCTTTTTGATTTTAGACATTGTTCGTTCCTTTCCATGAATGCTATGGCTAAACCATGCGCCGTAAAACTTAGCCCCTTGTTGGGGTGAGACGAAGCAAGCCAATGATACCCTCCGTCTTCCATTTTTCGCCACCCATTTTACGCAGACTAGTTCCTTCTATTATACCACTTCTGCCCCTAAATCGCTGAGTGCGTACTCGACCAATGGATCAGGGCCGTCCATTTGCTCTTGGCTGGGGCTCATGTTGATCATCCTGGCTAATTTGGCTTGTTCACCCACCTGGCACTCCAAGATGATCGAACGCCCCACGAAGGTGGATAGAATCGCCGCTACTTTTGGCAACGTATCGGGGCGGGCGACCATGTCGCGCGAAAATTGATTGGCGCCAAAAGCTAAGGCTACCGTCTGCTCGCCAACGGCAATATCCTTGACCGCTTTGAGGGCGGCTTGCACCTGGACACCACACTGGCTACGCACCACCACCATAAATTCTTTCCAGCGTGCGTTCAATTTCTGGATCGCCGCGCCATCCAACGGGGCTAGTTCAACCGGGGCTGGGGGTGATTCAACGGCCTTGGCAACCGTTGCTTCTGCCATCACGGGCGGGGTCACGACTGGCGCAACTGGTGCCGTCGCCGGTTGGTTTGGCGCCGCCGCTTGGGGCAATGGCGCCGCGGTCGGCACATTTGTGGTCGGTGCGAACGTTGGCGCGGCTAGTCCCACTGGCATCGCCAACGTTTCGCCTTGAATCGACTCAATCAGCGCCAATTCAAGCGGCAACTGAGGATGATAGCCACCCTTTAAATCTTGAATCGTGGCGTTAAAACGCTTAATCGCCGCAAAGGTCGCGGCCCCCGTCATCAGTTTGGCTTGCAGTTGCATCTGCTTGACCGTCTCTGTCGGCAGTTCATAAAGCAGCGCCGTATCGCCAGTCATCTGGAGCACCATAACCCCACGCAGATATTCGATCACCTGATGGCAAAATTCGGTCAGGCTCGCCCCTTCGATGACCAGTTGTTGGATCAAGGCCAGCCCGGCGCCAACGTTGCGGCTGGCCAAAGCATCAACCAACGCGGCCACGGCTTGGGCGCTCACGGCACCGAGCGCTTGTTGCACTTGGGCAAAACTGAGCGTCTCGGCGCCATAACTTAACATTTGGTCGAGCAGGCTGATCGCATCGCGCATACAACCTTGGGCGCTGCGCGCGATCGCCGTCAAGGCTTCTGGGTCGGCTTTGAAATTTTCCGCCGTGATAATATGTTGTAAATGCGCGGCGATTTCGGGCACTGGGATGCGCCGGAAGTCAAACCGTTGACAACGGCTGAGCACGGTGGCGGGAATCTTGTGGGGCTCGGTGGTGGCCAAAATAAAGCGCGCGTGTGGCGGCGGCTCTTCCAACGTCTTGAGCAGCGCGTTGAAGGCGCTATTGCTCAACATGTGGACTTCGTCGATCACGTACACTTTGTAGCGCCCTTCGCTGGGGCGAAAACTGACCTTGTCGCGCAACTCACGTATGTCGTCGACACTGTTGTTGCTGGCCGCATCGATCTCAATTAAATCTAGCATACGCCCTTCACCAATCGCCACACAGGTGGGACATTGGTTGCAAGGGCGGTCGACTTCGGGCGCGGTGCAGTTGAGTGCTTTGGCCAAAATGCGCGCCGTCGAAGTTTTGCCGGTGCCGCGCGGCCCACAAAAGAGGTAGGCATGCGCCACGCGATTGTCACGCAGCGCATTGCGCAGCGTCTGCATCACATGTTCTTGGCCGACAACTTCGTCGAAGGTTTGACTGCGCCATTTCCGGTAGAGTGCTTGAGCCATTTGTTTTGGAATTTTGCTGAACGATTAAAAAATTGACGTAACTACCAAGCCACCCCCTCCTAACCTCCCCCAAACAGGGGAGGAACTGTCACAGGTCGCGCGAAATTCTCGACGCATCCCGTGACGGTTCCCTCCCTCGTTTGGGGAGGGTTAGGAGGAGGTTAGCAGTTACAAATTGACGACCATTACCCCACCCTAACCCTCCCCTGGTAAGGGAGGGAACTGATCAGGGACATAGGAAGTAACTAATTCCCTCCACCAAACGGCTCCCTCCCTTACCAGGGAAGGGCTGGGGTGGGATTTATTAGCGCCGATAGTGTGCCAGCGCGGTACATAATCTTACTTTACCATATTGCCAGCGCACCCAGAGTAAGATTGCCCCACAACCCAGCAGAATCGCCACCAGCCCGATCAGCCCGGCCTCTGGGCCAAAGGCGCCACCGGTCCATAAATCGGGGCCGCCTTGTTGCAGCGCAATGATGGTGACATTGCCAAAATCGCGTCCACTGACTGGGAAGCCTAAGATACTGCCTTGGAAAAAATTCCAGGTAATATGTAGGCCGATCGAAATTGCCAGCTTGCCAGTCAATACATAGCCCAACCCAAAAAACAGACCAACGAGCATCAACGACGCTGTGCTGCCCCAACTGCTATGCGGGTTGTTTACATGCAATAGCCCAAAGAGTAGAGATGAGATCAGCCAAGCCGCCACGATTGCGTCCTGCGCGCCCAACCAGGGAAAATTAAACCCCTCGGCCAGATTGCGCAACTGGTAGCCGCGCGCTAACAATTCTTCGGTGATGCCGACGACGACAAAAACCAGCAGGGGCGCCAAGATCGTGAGCGGAAAGGGCAAGGTAATTTGGGTTTGCTCGAATAAATTGGTAATTTTGACCCAGCCATTCAGCCATTCCACCCAAAAGATCAAACCCATCAAAATCGCGCCCAAGATCAGGCCAAACCCAAAGTCCAACCACCACTGTCGGCCCCAGTGAAAGCCCAGATCGGCCAAGGGGCGGTGATCCACCCAATAGACCATCAGCCAGGTCGAAACCAGGATGGCGGGCAGGCGCAACGCAAATTCAACCAACAGATCCCGGATGCGATCTGCCGCTTGAAAGGCCGTTGGCAAGCCACTCGCCACCCAATCACCAACAGCATATTTCAAGAGGGCCGGCGTATAAACCCACAGCACAAAGTGAATGGCTATGCGCCAGCCGGCTCGCAAACGCTTTTCGGTTCTGTTCCAGAAAAACCATCTCACCCAGTGCATACGGTTGGCTCAAGAAATTAAAGAGGTACACAGAGTTATTTTAACCTGGAATGCGCTGTGGTGAAAATGGTACACGGAGAAACGTAGATTGACAAATCTTGTGAAAAATAATACAATCAGAAATAAATCAATCCATGACGCTGTTTGATGCGCTTGCCTGTGACAAGTGACATTTTCCCCGTACCGTATAGATGTACGCAGAAATAGCCTCACCCCCGACCCCTCTCCTGAACGATAGAACTGTTTCAGAAGAGGGGAGCAAATCAACTGCCGTTCTCCCCCTCTTCTGAACTCAGCCCTTTGATTCAGGAGAGGGGGTTGGGGGGTGAGGCCAATTCTTGCATAAGTCCTATAGATGTACGGTATAGATGCTTCTGTCACCCTTGCAAGCCTATGCTTAGAAGATTGCGCGCCGTATCAGATCCTTGATATCGTGGATGCGCAGAGTAGCCGCAAGAGGAGCAACCCAGATGAAGAAGCTTAAGCCAGACGCCAAAGCAAAAGCGGATGAGTATAAAGCCAAAGTGCAAGACGAATTCCCCGCCGAACCCGCTACACCAGACGACCCAACTGATGTGATCGAATCGTGGAATGATCTCGTGGGCCAACGGATTGAAGAGGCCATGCGCCAGGGCATGTTTGACAACTTGCGCGGCCAGGGCAAACCCCTCGATTTGCGGCGCAATCCCTTCGTGCCCGAAGAGCAAGAGATGGCCTTTCATCTGCTGGAGAATAGTGGCTTTTCGCCCAGTTGGATCACCGACCGCACCAGTATGTTGCGCGCTATCGAGCAGTGGCGCGCGGCCCTTCATAAACAGGGCGCGCGTTATCAGGGCCTGTTACAAACCGCCGCCACCGAACAGAGCCGGCAACAACTCCAAGAACGTTGGGACCTTCAACTGAATGGTTGGGCGGATGAGCTACAAAAACTCAATCGGCGCATCGAGACCCTCAACCTGACGCAGCCGATCGCCCGTTTAGAAGTTTTTAAGCTGATCCTCGAAGAGGAACTGAAGCGCGCGGGGATGAAACGGGTGCTTTAGGGGGGAATATTTACAACGAATGCGGGAAACAACGAATAGTGCCGGTCAGCATTATTCGTTGTTTCCCGCATTCGTTGTTGTATCTCTCGCTCCACCAGATCTTTCTGCTGCCTCAGGGTTCAGAGGCCAAAGCAGATGGGGACAGCACCAGGCGAAACCCGACATCGTAGTTCCAGGCGCCAGGGAAGAAACTGAAACGCACAGCGGCGCGCACGAAGCTATGATCGAGGTGAAACGCGCCACCCCGCACCACCCGGTGGACATCTGTTCCGCTGGCTAATTGCTCCCGGCCATCGTTCACTTGATAGGGATAACCGAAGGCCGGTTTGCGGCCATCTTCGCCCCACAAACTGCGCGTCCACTCCCAGACATTGCCACTCATTTCTTCGACGCCATAGGGGCTGGCGCCGCCCGGAAAACAACCAAGCGCGCTCGTGGTCTCAATTTTTGTCTCAGCATAATTCATCCGGTTAGCGTCTGGTTGATCACCCCAAGGATAGCGCCGCGTTAATTGGCGATTTTTCAGCAGTGGACATTTGACGGCTGTTGGCCATACGGACCCCAGGCTGCGATAAATCGCTTGCTTGGGGATTTTATGCCCACCGCGCGCCGCCTTTTCCCATTCGGCTTCGTTGGGCAACTGAACCGCCCAACCTTCGGGTAAAAATGTAGCATGCTTTAATTCTGCTGTCAACCAGCGCGTAAAGGCGAGCGCTTCATACCAAGTGATGCCGATGACCGGATGGTTGGGCAGGCTGTAGGGATCGCCAAAATTGCGTGGTCGGTTGTCCGGTTCTCGCTGCTCGCTGAAGGTAAATTTACCCGCTTTATAATCAGTGGCAATCCGGCGCAGCACATAACCAGCTTCCCAAACCCCCTGTTGTTTGGCCTCAACCCAATAAGCCGGGTTGGCATAGCCATCTGCTTTTACAAAAGCAGCAAACTGCGCATTCGTGACCGGATAGCGCGAAATCCAGTAAGCATAGGGAATCTCGCAGGTGTGTTGTGGCTTTTCATTTTCATACGCCTGCGGATCATCCTGGCTGCCCATTTCAAAGGGGCCGGCGGGTATGTAACAAAGTTCCATTTGGTCTAAGGCCGTGGTCGCCTGGCGTGAATCACCCAGTTTGGCGATCACCCGACCGGCCGCCGCGCGCACCGTGGGTTGCACCTGTTGGTCATCCAACATGGTGCGCAGCAGTTCGGCGATCACGGTTTGCTGGCAGGCTTGGGTCACACCATCCGGCCGGGCGTCGATGACCGCTTCGCCAGCCAGGACCACAACTGCG
>JBBQBY010000186.1:0-12389 GCA_038318235.1 Caldilineales bacterium | reverse complement strand
TCAGCCACCTAATAAAGTACGATTTTAAACAACAACCGACAGGGACGCGTGCGCGAACATAGCTTGCGCGCAAAAGCGGCAGCGGCCTGACATCAGCGAACGCCATACTCAGTTTGTTAGACGGTTAGCGATTTTCCAAACGGAAACCATGACCACGCACGGTGACGATGTAGCGGAATTCTTCATCGGTTTCGGCAATCCGCTCGCGTAAACGGCGCACCAGGGCGTCGATCGCTTGTTCGCTGACGCCTTCGCTGCTTGCTTCCGGCCAGACGGCTTCGATAATTTGCTCGCGCGTGACGACGCCACCACCAGAATCCCAGAGGGCTTCTAGCAGGCGATATTGATGGAGACTGAGCGGTGGATCGGCCAGAATACCATTTACCCAAACTTGGCGCGTCTCTTTATCCAGGCGCAAACCGGCCTTGTCGTTGTCGACGGTCAAAGGTGCCGTGGCGCCCGCATCGACAAAGGCCAGCTTAAACCGCAGCGCGATCTGAATTTCGTCGCCATCATGCAATGGCACTGACCCTTGTACTTCTTGGCCATTTAAGTGTGTGCCATTTTTACTGCCCAGATCTTCCAGCTCATAACAATCACCTTGCCAGGTGATGCGGGCATGTTGCCGGCTCACTTGCCGGTCGGGCAGCGCGATGTCACACTCATCACTGCGACCGATGGTCAACGAACGCGTGCGATCGAGTGGCCAACGTCGTCCAGCTTCAGCCCCGCGCTGCAAAACGAGCATCGCATTTTCGCGCGGGCGCGATTTAGGTTGATATTGTTCCGTATCAAATGCCTCTTGATTCACTTCTGTGGTCATGCAAAATCCTTCTTATCAATCTAAGTAACACCCAGGTGCATACCAACCATTATACTTGGCTCCGACGAAAAGCGTAACTGTGTATGGTTGTTTCCGACAAATCATAAGGCTTGACAGTTCAGCAGGCGAAGAGCGCCTATGCGAACGGCAATGATGGCGTCAGTGTTTGTCAAGCGATTATATTGGGAAAATTCCACATTTTGCCTAGATATATCAGGATTGACAGGTTGGCTATCGTGACGCATAATGGACCGCGATAGAATTTTAGTCATTCTGATCGACTTTTCTGCTATTATCCTGTTTTCAATTATACATATTTCATTACTTATTGTCATTACGCAAAATCGATCTATCGACAAAATGTAAAAAATTCATCTGCGCTAAACCTTATGTTTGATAAGTCTTCGCCAAATAAGATTAATCTTTCAAAGGTAAAGGGGGTACGCTGTGCAGAATATTTTAGAGCCTGGCACCATTTTACGCAAACGATATGAAATCTTGGAGTTGGTTGGACAAGGCGGCATGGGTGCGGTGTATAAGGCTACGGATCGCCGCCTGGAAGGTCGCATTTGCGCAGTCAAAGAGATTTTACCTAATCTGGCCGAAAACTCAACATCTGAACAAGAGTTGGAGCAAATTGCCGAGCAATTTCGCACAGAGGCCAGCATTCTAGCTCGGTTGGATCATCCTAATTTACCCAAAGTTTCTGATTATTTTTCGAATGGTAGTCGTGAATACCTGGTCATGGATTTTGTGGCTGGTCACGATTTACAAGAAATTTTGCAGGAAACACGCCGGCAGAACGAATTCCTCAAAGAGCAACAAGTGCTTAATTGGGCCAACCAACTGCTCGATGCCCTAGAATATCTCCATGATCAAGATCCGCCCGTTTTACACCGCGACATAAAACCCAGCAATATTAAAGTCACACCCCGTGGCGATGTAAAGCTCGTCGATTTTGGGTTGGTTAAGGTCTTAAACCATGACGAAACGCGCACCGTGACCGTCGTGCAAGGCCGCGGCACCGTGGCCTACACACCACTCGAACAATATGGCGGCGACACAGGCTTCACCGACGCCCGCAGTGATATCTATAGCTTCGGGGCGACGCTCTATCACCTGATGGCGGGCGAACCGCCAGTTGATGCCAAAGAACGTTTCTTGCGCCCTGGTAGCCTCATTTCATTGCGCCAGATCAATCCCGACGTCTCGCCCCGGCTAGAGCGCTCGATCTTTCAAGCCTTAGCCATGCACCCAAGTGAGCGACCGGCTAATGCCCGCGAAATGCGTGATCTGCTGCTCGGTTCCAAACAACCGCTCATTCTGGTGGATATCCCATTCCCCAAACCGCAAAAAATTAGTTGGGGCAAAGTCTTACAGCACAATCGTATTTTGATTGGCGCGGTAATCGCCTTATTGATTATGGCTACGCTGGTCAGTGTCGTCCCGCCATTATTGCCGTAGGGAGCAGGAAGTAAGGAGCAGGGAGTAAGGAGTAGGAAGTACTCGCTTCTTCACTCCTTACTCCTTACTCCCTACTCCCTACTCCCTACTCCTTACTCCCCTCCTCGATCAATCCATCAACAATTTTGGCTGATGATAACACGCCTGGCAAGCCGGCGCCCGGATGCGTGCCTGCGCCGACAAAATAGAGATTATCGAAATCTTCTGAGCGATTATGCGGGCGGAACCAAGCCGATTGGGTCAAAATTGGCTGCACGGAGAAGGCCGACCCTAGATAGCTATTGAGTTCGCCTTCAAAATGCAAGGGATCAATCATGTGCTCGGCCACAATATTAGCCTGCAAGTCGGGCAGATAATTTTCCTCTAAAAATTGCATAATCGCATCACGATAAGGCTTGGCTGCTTTGGTCCAATCAATTTTCGCGCCCAAATTGGGTACGGGTGAAAGCACATAGAACGCCTCATGCCCTGCCGGCGCCATCGACGGATCGGTGATAGTTGGCATGTGCAGATAGAGGGAAAAATCCTTGGGCAGATGCTCGTTGCCAAAGATTTCACGCAGCAAGCCCTCATAGCGCTCACTCAAAATGATGTTATGGTGGGCAAGTTCCGTGTCTGTATAACGGCGCTTAGTGCCAAAATAGATCACAAAGAGCGACATACTATACTTCATCTTTTTGATGCGCCGGTCACTGTTCTTCTTGCGCGCCTGGGCGGGCAGCAAGTTCAGATAGGTCCAGGCCACATCGGCATTCGAGATCACAATATCGGCCTTATGGGTGGTGCCATCCGCCATGCGCACCCCCGTGGCTTTACGGCCCTCAACCAGAATCTCGGCAACGGGCGCGTTGAGATGAATTTTCACCCCCAGTTCTTGCAGCAGTCGATCAAAAGCGGCCACGATCGCACCGGTGCCGCCCAACGCATAATGAACCCCCCATTGGCGCTCCAAGTAGTGGATCAACACATAGAGTGATGCCGCATCCAACGGATTACCGCCGATCAATAAGGGGTGAAAAGAGAAACAGCGGCGCAAAAAATCGTCTTTAATAAACTTACTCACATAGCCATAGACGCTGCGATAAGACTGAAGCCGCACCAAATCGGGCACGACGCGCACCATATCAGCCACATGCAAAAATGGCTTATCGATCAGCGCCATACCGGTCTCAAAAATAGCTTTGGTGGTACTAATAAAACGCTCATAGCCCGCTTTATCGGCGGGATTCCACTGGTCGATCTGATCCAGGATGAACTGATGGTCGCCATTATAATTAAAGTGGCGTTTTTCGTGATTAAAAATACGATAAAATGGATCGCACGGTACCAATTTAAAATAATCTGCGCGCTGGCGACCGGCAATCTCCCAAATTTCATCAAACAGGAATGGCGCGGTGATCACCGTGGGTCCGCCATCGAATTTGAAACCATCGATCTCATAAACATAGGCGCGCCCGCCCAGTTTATCGCGCTTTTCAAACAATTCTACCGTATGACCTCTAGCCGCCAGTCGCGTGGCGACGCCCAAGCCGCCAAAGCCGCTGCCAATCACAATGATTTTTTTCGCCATTCTATTGATCCTTTAATAAATTCTAAACAAAGTTAACATTTTTGGTTTGTACAATATTTGTATATGTTTTGTCTAATTTTAACTGAGATTGAATAAAGATTCTGTGGGAACCATCCGTTTGGCGGAGCGAATGATCAAGAGTAAGCCGTCAACTGGTTTATTCGGTGTACTATCCAAAAATAAAGTCCTGAGCGATAGGCTCAGGACTTATAAAACAGATCAGTTTGTCACCGAGAAGTGCATAAAGTGGCAGTAACCTGCTCTAT
Source organism: Caldilineales bacterium (assembly GCA_038318235.1). Lineage (GTDB taxonomy): Bacteria > Chloroflexota > Anaerolineae > Caldilineales > Caldilineaceae > JAPLGZ01. The sequence goes on along the minus strand of JBBQBY010000186.1, from coordinate 8,266 downwards.
AACCAGCGACGCACTCGTGTTTGATACTGAGTGTACACGGTGCCAAATTTACGGGTCAAATATTGCTCTTCACGCTCGATCACCCCGCGCTGCATTACCGCCAACACGAAAGGCAAGAGCAAAATCGGCCAGAGTGCATTCGCAAAACAGGCGATCCCAGTGTACATTAAGGTAAAGGCCAGATATATCGGGTTGCGCGTATAGCGAAAAGGCCCCGTATCGACAATCGCCGTGGTGGGTGTATCGGGGCGCAAGCTCGTGTGGGCGCGCCGCATCGTGCGCGCAGCGGCAAGTCCGGTCAGAAAGCCGGTTACAATGAGACCTGGCCCAACCACGCGCGCTACGGTGCGCGATAGAAAGGGGCGTGGGAATGCCCAGTGGGCCAACAACCCAATCAGTAAAGAAGCGCCATAAATCAAAGGTGGGGGTGCAATTACATTGGCATGCTCGTGAGAATTCTCGCTCATCATTCCTCCTTATTCGTGCTGTTGCTCAATTGGTCTTGATCTGCTCTAACCGCAGATCATAATTGCGGCTGGCCACCGAACCCAGTTGCGCCGGCCACTGCCCGGTGAGCGCAGCCGTAACCTTGCCCGCATGCTCATGTGAATTTTCAATAAATAGACTGTAGCGTTGTTGAATGCCGGCGACGACCGTACCCACCAGATAGAGCCCTGGCACATTGGTCTCCATCGTGTGAGCATTAAAAACGGGTATTCGATTCTCGCCCCGTAATTCCACCCCGGCCATTTCCAGCAGATCCTGCTCGCCGCGAAAGCCGCTGTTGATGAGGACAAAATCGGTCGCATGCAGGATCGGCGAAGCATTCGGTGCGTCAGTTGAAGTGACGGGCATCAGCGCCACATGGGTCGGCGTAATTTCCACGGGTAGGGTGGCCGGCAGAAAACCAATCGTGCCAGCTTCAATCTGCGCCTGGATGTCGGGTAAAACCCAATGTTTCACGGTATGTTCGTCAAATTTGGCGCGTCGATAGCTCAAAGTTACCTGCGCACCCGCACGCCAGCAGCGTAGCGCCGCTTCCACGGCGGAATTTCTGCCACCGATAATTAACAAGCGTTTGCGGAAATAGTCATGCGGGTCACGAAAATAATGAGAAACGTGGGGTAGATCTTCACCGGGAATTTGCAGATAATTGGGGTGATGCATATCACCAATCGCCAAAACGATCCGCCGACAACGATAATGACGTTCGCCGGCCAGCGGTTGTGTCGTCAGGCCGAAGCCTTCGAGCGTGCGCGTGAGCGCAGCGACCGGTTCATAGGTGTTGATCGCGAGATCAAATTGTTCTACGATGGCCCGCAAATAGGCCAGGTATTCTTCACCTGTAATGCGTTGTTGATGGTTATTTTGGATGGGCACGCCAGCAATCGCCAGGCGTTCTGTCGTACTGAAAAAGTAGGTGTTATGTGGCCACCAGGTCATGGTATAACCAATCTGGTGGGCGTCAAAATGGATATAGTCCACCCCAGCCCGCTTCAGGCAGACGGCTAGTTCCAGACCAATTGGCCCAGCGCCGATAATCGCAATATCATAGATCAGACTGTCCGTGCTCGGCGTATTGCCATTGTGATAAAAATCCTGCTGTTCTGTCATCTTCCAGCGCCTCTGACTAATCGGAGCGGTACGTTTCCACCCACCATAACACCAGGAGGGCGCAGCGTCAGTAAGGTTCAGCTTGATTTCACGCGTGAGGTCTAAAAAGCTTTAAACCCGCGTTGCTCTGCGCCTCTGCGTTAAGCTTTTCACTGCCCCTTGCCTAACATGGCGTTAGGATTAGTAGAGGCGATTGGTATAACTTTCCAGAATGCCAGCTTCCAGATCGGCCAATGTTGTATTGGGCAATTTTGCTTGATCGAGCAACATCTCGGCCAGCGAAGGCAATTGACTACGTTCCGGCCAATGCGCGGGGTTCCACAGATGAGAACGCTTCAGGGCCTTGGCGCATTGCAGAAAACATTCTTCGATCGTAATTCCGATGCCCAACAATGGTCGTTTGCCTTGAAACGTCATACGGTCCAGCAATGCTTCGTCACGCACCAACCAGGCGCGACCGTTGACGCGCAAGGTTTCTTCGACACCGGGCACCATAAAGAGCAGGCCAATCGCCGGTGTTTGCAAGATATTGCGCAGCGTATCCACGCGCCGATTGCCGGATCGCTCAGGAATGAGCAAGGTTTGGTCGTCCAAAATCTGGACAAAACCCGGCGCATCTCCGCGCGGCGAGACGTCACACCAGCCGTTAACGGCATCCATCGTGCCAATCGTCAAAAACGGTGACAACGCAATGAAGGCGCGACAATGGGCATCCAATCCGGTCTGTTCTTTCTTTAGTGAAAGTTCGGTTGGTTCGCCCACCAGGGCGCGTAGTTCCGCTTGCGAGTTGATCACATTGGTAAAGGAATGAGATTTCATAGACTAAACTCCTTAGGCGAGCCCCATGGCCGCAACCAGACTTTGCATATCGGGTACTTCTAGATCGGGCGTAACGGCAACCGGCAGGCTCAGCCCAATGTCAGGGAGGATGCTCTTTCGATTGACCCAAACGGTCGTAAAGCCAAGCTTTTGCGCCGGCACGTGATCATGATAAAGGCTCTGCGCCACATGCAACACCTGTTTTTGAGCAACACCCAGCCGTTGCAGCGCTGTGTAGAAGTTATTGTAAGATGGCTTGTAACTGCCCACTTGTTGGGCGGTAATGATCTCGTCAAACGTAACCTGCAAGTGTTGGTTGCTCTCAGCAAACATCGCATCGTCAATGTTCGAGATGATGACGAGCTTATAGCGGGTCTGCAAGCGCTTGAGGGATTCTACCGTGTCGGCAAAGGCCGGCCACTGGCCTACCGAATCGGGCAACGCGTTCAATTCGGCTTCGGTTGGTTGGAAACCGACCTCAGCGGCGAGGCCAGCCATGACATTGCGCAAAATGGCACGGTAAGGTTGATAAGGGCCAGCTTCTTGGGCCGCCTCAAATTTGGTGTAAAATTCCAGGATCTGGGCATCGGTCACCGCCAGCCCGCGCTGTGCCAACACTGGCTTCACGGCCGCCAAGATCCCGCTTTCCCAATCGATCAAAGTTCCGTAACAATCAAAGGTTAGGTGAGTAAAGTCTTCAAAATAAAGCATGATTTAGAATTACACTCCGCATCAATCATATCAAGGGAGAAGTGAAGCCAAGCCCTCGTTGATTATACCGCAAAACTTCGCCAAATTCATCTTTAAAAATTCCACCAGCAAAATCGGCAAGCGTCATTTCACGAACGGATCGCTCCTGACGCGTGCGCTATCCGTTCGTAAAATTTCTCCGATTCCAGGGCGGGCGTAGCGTTTTGGTTAATTCACTGACAATCGCCGGCCGGTTGGCGGTTTTGATGAACCATAATTCGATATGCTGACCAGCTTTCGCTGCGTTGAAGATCAGGTTATTGATCCGACAATAGGTAGGTTGGCCGCCTTCATAACAGGTGCGCGGCGAGATCGCGCCGTAACCAGTGTTATAGCGGTTGGCCAAATTGGTACACTCGCCAATATAACTGGGCGCGCCATTCAGAGTCAACACGTAGACGCCCGCGTGAATTTTGTCGCCGGGGATATGAAATTTACAAAAAGGACCAGCCCCATAGGCGTGGAGCGCAAGCCCTTGCGGGTTTTTATAATCGGCGCTGGGTTGAAAGGCCTGAAGCGCGCCGGCATCGTCCAATTGCGGGCGAATCAGGGCCGTCCATTCAAAGTTATATTTTCCCCAAATTTTCATTACCTTCTCCGTCAAATACTGATGATTAATTTGAATGTCCGCCCGCCGAAGCCAGTGGCCTGCGTTTTTCTTGTACAAGGCATAACGGTGTATGGCCCATCAAGGTGGCGAGCTTCACGCTCGGCCACCTTGATGGGGTTAAAACTTCCATTATGTACGACATAGGAACGAGGTAGGCTCAACCTGGCGTGTCGACAGGCTTGAATATTGACCGCGAGCGGCTTCTAAACTAATTCTGGCTACCCATTTGAGTGCAAGAAACGATGAGGTAGGATAGGGTAGAATTGGCGTTAAATCCGTTCGAGCCTAAAAATTTATCTGGGAGAGCGAGGACAAATCAAAGATCCTGGTTTTGCGGCAACATCACCAGATCACGAATAGTAACATGCGCTGGCTGTGACAGCATAAAAATCGCCGCCTCGGCCACATCCTCAGAGCGTAGGCTGATCCGTTCTGCAATATGCTTATCGATCGCCGTTGCTTCAGTCATCCCCCAAAGTTCATTGGCCACTCGCCCCGGTGCCAGCGCACCGACCCGAATGCCAGAAGCGGCTACTTGGCGCCGCAACGTATGCACGAAACCCTGAATCGCATGCTTAGATGCGCTATAAACGGGCTCCCAATGAATATCGATCAACCCAGAAATCGAGCTTGTGATCAGAATATCGCCGGAGCCTTGGGCCGTCATGTGCGGTAACACAGCGTGTACACAGCGTAGCACACCATTTACATTGACGTCCATCAGTTTGGCCCACTCGTCTGGCTCACCCTCAATCACTGGCCCAGGAATGTAGATGCCGGCGTTGGCAAAGAGCACATCGATCCGGCCAAAATGCGCCACGGTCTGTGCCACCATCTGCGCCACATCCGCACCAACCGTAACATCTGTCGGCACCACAAGCGCTGCCGAACCGAGCTCTTCGGCCAGCACGCGCAGCTTATCGGTTGAACGCGCCGCCAAGGTTAGCTTGCAGCCCAATCGCGCAAGGGCGCGCGCCGTTGCGGCGCCAATCCCCGAACTTGCCCCGGTAATAATCACAACTTTGTCAACGAGCGGATGTGCCATGATTGTCTCCATTGGCGGTCCTTGCCATGCCTCGGTCGTGCGTCAACCCCGCCAGCAGAGCGAATGAGCCATTGACGTACGCTAGGATTTAATTTTTAACGAATCAACAAAGGTTAATACAGGTGAAAGCAAATCACGCAGCTGGATCGGGGTTCCACCAGCAAGGGCCTTTATCCTGACGCGCCACTGCGGCTCGCTGGCGGATATCGGCCATCTGCGCGTTCGAGAGTGGCTGAAAAGTCTTGGCCGCGGCGAAGGCCAGATCTTGTTCGTTGGGATAGCTCAACCCCAACAGTGCCACATCTGGGTCAAGCGTCAGCGTATAATGCAGACATTCGCTGACGCTCAGGCGCGGTAGCACGGCTTGAGTGTCGTCTATGCCACCAGAAGAGAGCTTGCCGCGTGGTCGCAGTTGCAAAGGCTGATTATAACCTGCCGTATCGCCCAATAGCTTGCCAGCGCCAAATGTCTTAAAACAGACCGTACCAACCCCGTGCGCCTTGGCCAGCGGCAAAATCTCGGTGATATAACGTTCATCGACAAATGGTGCCACCGGGAACAAGGCAATATCGCACAATCCAGCCGTAATGGCGGCGTGCAACACGTCGGGGTTATGCGAAGAAATCCCACCAAAACGGGTCTTCCCAGCCTTGATACAGGCCGTGAGTTGATCAAAACCGCCACCCGGCCGCGCTAACTGCTCGAACAGCGTCATCGAAGAGAGCCCGTGGAAGACAAAGGCATCGGTATAGTCAAGTTGGAGCCGCTGCAACGAGGCCTCAATTTGCGCGCTGACGGGTGCGTCCAACTCATCAATTTTGTCAATGATAAACAGTTGATCGCGCCGGCCTTTGACCGCCGCACCGACAATCTGCTCGGAGTAACCATCTTCATAGCCAGGCGCCGTGTCGACCAAATTTAAACCAGCATCAAGCGCTCGGCGCAGAGTAGCGACACAGGTGGCCAGTGGTAAGTTACGGTCGGCCAAATCGCCAATCCCTAAGCCACTAACACAAAACCCCGTTCGTCCGAGCAAACGGCGCGGTTGAAATTGCGGAAAATGCTCCATCGTCGATTGTCCTACGGGTTGCGCTTTAGGTTGATGCAGTACAGTCTATCTTATCATGAGTGCTTACAAAACGCACAAGGAAATGCGCCACAAAGCACAATGCGTCACTATATCAGAGACCACGAGCAGCGCTCAACCATGTTACTGATCGATGTCTAGATGAATGAATTGTTCGCTTCTGAACACATGATGAGTTGGAGGCCAGCCGCAAAGTCAGTGCTCCAGATGTTACACAGAAGACACAGAGAAAGTTTGATTTTCTCTGTGCCTTCTGTGTAATTATTGTGCCTGCGCAAAAAAATCAAGTTACCCTGACGAACAGTGCGTCTAGGCGACGCGCTCCAAGAAACGCACATCATTGTCGTAGAAATAACGAATGTCATCGACACTGCGCTTGAGCATAGTCTGGCGTTCGATGCCCATGCCAAAGGCGAAACCGCTGAATTCAGCCGGATCGTAGCCGCCGTTCTGCAAGACGACGGGATGCACCATGCCCGCACCGAGAATCTCTAACCAGCCGCTATGTTTACAGATACGGCAGCCCTTGCCACCACAGATGATACAATCTACATCGACTTCCACGCTCGGTTCGGTGAAAGGGAAATAGGATTTGCGAAAACGAATTTTGCGGCCCTCACCATACATCATGTTGGCAAAGTTGAGCAAGACGCCCTTCAAATCACTAAAGGTGATCTTGCGCCCCACCGCCAGCCCTTCCACTTGATAAAACATCATCTCGGAGCGGGCCGTCACATCTTCGTTGCGATAACATTTGCCCGGTAGAATCACGCGGATCGGCTCCGGCCCATACTCGCGCATCGCATGAATCTGACCGGGGCTGGTGTGTGTGCGCAAGATCACGTCCGGCGTGGTCGTGAAAAAGGTGTCTTGCATGTCACGCGCCGGGTGGCCAGGCAAAAAGTTCAGTAGGCCGAAATTGGTCTCGTCAGTCTCAACCTCGCGCGCATCATAAACTTGAAAACCCATCTGCCCGAAAATATCAACAATTTCGCGCATCGTGGTCGTAGTCGGGTGCAGCTTGCCGACAGTTTGTGGGCGGCCCGGCAAAGTCACGTCAATACCTTCGGCGCTCAGGGCGCGTTCGATCTCGGCTTGCTTAATCACGGTCTGACGTTCTTGCAAAGCGGTCTCTAACGTCACCTTCACCGTATTGGCCGCCTGGCCAACTGCGGGGCGCTCTTCCTTGGACAATTGACCCAACCCACGCAAAACAGCGGTCATTTTGCCTTGGCGGCTTAAATATTCGCGATACCAGGCTTCGCTAGCCTCGCTGCTATCCGTTTGCGCCAGGGCTTGGATGGCTTCGGCTTGGAGCGTTTCTAATGCTTTTAATAGATCACTCATATTTATTTCGCTTTCTATGCGACTGCGAACTCTGTGTATGGCCGGACATCCGGCGCTCGGAAACCGAGGACAATTTGCTGTTGTGGAATGCCCACAGCGACTAGCTCAGTTGCAATGCCATGTTCGGTGCCATCGCGCTGAATCCAGATTTTTTCATCAATGATATCAATATGAATTAAACAGCCATGAACGCGCTTGATGGCTTTGCGCCCAGCAGCAACAGGCTCCCACCCAATCGACATGATCAGATAGCGGTCAGCCGCTTGATCAAAAATTACCTCGTTATGAATATCCCCAAATGCGTAATGAATATTAGCATAGCTTGATAAGATATCCTTTATAATTTGCCGATATTGTGTTAAGCGATCCACTGAATCACCTCTTCGATCTCGCTATCAAATACAATGAGCCGCACACTTGGAGCGTTACTAATTGTTTTATTTAATAGATCATTGATAGCGATTCATTTCTCTTCCGACTTGTTCAATAACCATTTTGTTGTGCTGATGATTGACAAAATATCAACAGTGCTCATCAATTTGCTGGGCAAAACTGTCATTTCGTGACCGTCATGCAGGTGGTGGGGATGCGTTGAAAGCTCTGGATGATGTGCTGCATTATCCAGAGCTTGATTAATTGCCCATCTTCTCGCTGCCAATGAAAGCTATATTTTAGAACCTTGACCTGGCTCTGATTCATTTCAAAAAGTTCAAACAATTCATGGTTATTCAAAGTGAGTCGGTAACGAAATAATCCTACGTTACCCTGAGCCTCTTCACGCACGATCTGCCAGTGCAATATACGCGCATTTATCAAAATAAGCGAGCGCACCCGGGCTAGATAATCAGCAGCCTCATTCACAGGGCTAACTCTAGCCGTTGAATCTTTTGCAATATATCTTGACGCAACTCATATAACCCCGCCCATTCAAAACAATCCATGTCATCGCCGAGTTGTCCATTTTGGAAATACTGATAAAAAACAGTTGAGTCTT
>JBBQBY010000185.1:0-12400 GCA_038318235.1 Caldilineales bacterium | reverse complement strand
CACGGTGCGCAATTGATTTTGTAGCTCTATAACATTCTGATTGAGGTTTGCCACCAGGTTATCCGTAATCGGCTGGACGAGCATATGCGTTAACCAGCGTTTGGTGCGATAGCTCCAACGCTGCAACAAAGAGTGGCCTTGCAAAGGAATTTCCCGGCGGTAATTTACCGGTAAGCGCTCGGATGGCGCATAGGCGCTGGGCGCGGCAGCGTGGTGCAGAATCGCCGCGACTTCAGGCAAAAGCGCTGAAGCGGTCTGGGGATTTGTGCCAAACTCGATCTGTGCAAAGCGGGTATAATCGAGAAAAAAACCGAGCAAGCGGGGGTGCAGAAAGCTGATATGACCAAAATGCAGATAGAACATCTCTAAATGGGAAAATAATGTACGTACATCAGGCGTCGTGAGGATCAGCCGCCCGCCCGGCTGTAACACACGAAACGCTTCTTGGATCAGCAAGATCACAGTGGGATAGGGCAGGTGTTCGACCACATGCGCAGAAAAAATGCCATCCACGCTGTTAGCAGGCTGTGCTTGCAAATAGGTAATCAGATCCTGTTGGACCACCGGCAGACCTTTTGTCAGCGCGGCTTGATACGCCTTCTCATCCGAATCGACGCCAACGGCCTCGATGCCATTTTCATTTAAGAGCGTCACAAAATCACCATCGCCACAGCCAAGATCAATGACTTTATGGCAATTTTGAAAAAAGGGCAGATAAAAACCCTGAATCCGCCGCTGACTTTCTGAGGTGACGCCAATGTAGCGCAGAAAATCGTAGTCCAAGCCAGGCAACAATTCCTGACTGATTGATAAATTATCTTGCATAGAACTTCTCTGTAACAGTAGGCGCGAGCACCGTCTCATTTTCACGCTGCCAGACGCCATTCAACGTAACCAAGCCATACTGCTCTTGTGATTCGCCTGGATAGACATGAAAGGTAATCGTGCGGTCTTGATAATCGAAAGTCTCTGTGTTATTTTGATTGACCACGGCAATCGAGAGCAGATAACCACCAGCCAGCAATGATAAGGAAGGGATCAAATAGCTGATGATCCCCGAACCTTCAATCGCCGGCAAGGTAAGTCCCCCAAATTTTGTGTTAGGGCCACAGATGTGGGTGCCTTGTTGGTGATGAATGGCCAGGCCAAAGATCGGCTCCTCGATGACGCCTTTCGCTTCATAATGCAGCCGCACCGTCATCGGGTCGCCGGTGCGAAAGTTAGTATGGGCTTCACCCTTGGCGTCGCACAATTCAACCTGGGTCACGCGGACTTGCCCATTGCCCCAACGCTGTTTGTTATTCTTTTCATCATCCTGAGCCTCCTGATGGGTCTGCTGGCGCGCCTCTTCTAGTTCGACATAATAGCGTTGATAGGTCATCATCACGTCGGTGGGATGACCATCGGCCTGGATCACCCCATCCTCGATCCAGAGCACGCGGTTGCAGATCGCTTGAATCGCGCCCAAATCATGCGAGACTAATAACAAGGTGCCACCTTGGCGACGATATTGCTGAATACTATCCATACATTTGCGCTGAAAGGCGGCGTCGCCGACCGCCAACACTTCGTCCACCAGCATTAAGTCTGGCTCGGTGTGAATCGCCACCGCAAAGCCAAGCCGCACATACATGCCCGAAGAATAATGCTTGATCGGGGTGTCAATAAAGTCACCTAATTCGGCATAATCGATAATCTTGTCAATAATTTGGCTCATTTTTTGGCGGCTGATGCCATAGATCGAGCCATTCAGATAGACATTTTCGCGCCCGGTCAGATCAGGGTGAAAACCAGCGCCTAATTCAAGCAACGCTGAAATCCGCCCCGAGACCGTCAGATCGCCGCTAGTGGGTGGCAGAATGCCAGAGATCATTTTGAGTAGTGTGCTTTTGCCGGAGCCATTCCGCCCAATAATGCCAATACAGTCACCCGGATAGATCGTGATCGAGACATCACGCAGCGGCCAAAATTCGTCCTTGGTGGCTTGCGTTTTTCGGAAAATGCTAATAAAACTGTCTTGAAATGAGCGATGACGTTCGCGATGCATCGCAAAGCGCTTAGAAACATGGTGCAATTCAATTAACGGCTGGCCCGGCGTTGCCTTGGCATTACGAGTCACACTCATAATTCCTCTCCAAACCGGTCACTGTAACGAATAAAAAACCAGTAACCAAAGATCAGCACAACGAGCGCCGTAATCGTCGTGCGCAAAAAGAAATCCAAATCCGTACGCGAACCCAAGAAGAGCAAATCGCGATACATATTAATCAGCGAAGCCATCGGGTTCAGGATGTAGGCCCAGCGCCGCACATCGACAATGTGGCCCAGAATCAGGTGTGCGCGCGGAAATGCTTCTGCCGAATAGACGACAGGCGTCAAAAAAAACCAGGCGAGCATGATCACATCCATGATCATCATCGTGTCGCGGTAAAAGACATTGAGCGTACTCAGGATAAAGGCGATGCCCAAGGCAAAACAGGTCTGAATCAGAATCACGAGCGGTAGCAGCCACAACCAGGGGCTGAAATGCGCCCGAAAAACAACTAAGGCGGCAAACAGCACAATAAACGCCAGCAAAAAATTGACCAATTGCGCTAGCACACCAGCAATCGGCAGGGCTTCACGCGGGAAGTAGACCTTCTTGACCAAATTGGCGTTGCCGACCACACTCTGCACACTGCCCATCACCGCCGCCGTAAAGTAATTCCAGGGTAATAAACCACAGAGCAGAAAGAGCGGATATTTCTCTACGCGATTCTTATCGGTCAGTAAGAAACTAAAGACTACGGTGAAGACAAGCATCATGGCCAGCGGATTGAGCAGACTCCAGACGAAGCCTAACACACTGGCTTTATAGCGGGCTTTTAACTCGCTGACCACCAGATTGCGTACCAATTCGCGATAACGCACCAATTCCTGTAGACGTTGGATGATCACAGGTGGCTGACGCAGTGGTTTGATGGGCACATTATTATTGGCGATCATAATTATTGGCTATCATAGTGTTGTTTGATTCATCATTGATCTAATTACCCAAAATATACGGGCTGACTCACAAATTTTATTGGGTGCAATTCTACCCCACCCTAACCCTCCCCAAACAAGGAGGGGATTGATAAGGGACAGAATAAGATGGTTCTTCTATCTGACCAACAGTCCCCTCCTTGTTTGGGGAGCGGAAACCCTTTAGGGCGCGTGTGAGGTTCCTAAATCATTTTGCCAGCGCCGCCAGATTATCGACCACAAATTTTGCAAAAAGACCACCTGCCTCGGTCATTTGCAGAGTGGTGCTATTAAACAGGCTTGTATGTTCGTTCTGACCAAAGGTCGGATTCCCCGCGCCATCTGTGCCCACAATATCTAAACCAAACCAAGTCCAACGCTGCACAAGATGGCAATCGTCCGCCGCAAAACCGAGTGTGCAGTCGCGCGTGTTCAAGAAATAATCAAAGGTCCAGGTCATGAAATCAAGCGCAACTTGCTTGTTGTTGAGATCTTTGACACAAACCCCGTTGCGGTCAACTTCTACACAGTGATGGTACAGCATGCCATACTCGCTCACAATTAATGGCTTATCCTGTTGACCGCGATCTTTCATCCATTGGCGGAAGGCACGAATCTGTTGATCAAAAATATCGTGATCAATGTGGGTCCAATCACTCGTTGTATACTCGCCAATCGTTGGATCGTCCGGTAAACCCGGTGGCATATCAGCGCCGTACCCATGTTTCTGTTCGCGTAGGATAAAATTATGCACATTCCAAAGTTCAACTGGCATATCGGCGTCATATAGCGTGCGATAAGTGTCCCAGACAATTGTCAGATATTGCAGACGCAACGGCGTCGCTTGAATCACGCCGCCATTCGCTACGCGTGCGGTCGGGTCAGCATTTTTGATAATCGTATATAAATCGTGATAGGCATGCGCATAAGTTTCTGGCAACATCTCATCTTGACCGGCCTGCTGGATTTGCTCCGCCGGACAAGGATCCGTACTGACGGCACAATACCGCCAATCCACACGATCCATCTCATTGCCAATTAGCCATATGTCACCAGGGTTTGCTTTGGCCGCCGCTTCAATGATCGCTTGCGCTGGATAAAACTGATAGTCTAATGGCTGGGCATATGGACAGGCGGCGCGGTCCCCATTCTGAAATTGACCACAGGCCAATTTTTGGTGGACACGGATCATCTGAACATGCTCGATCCCATCCGGACGCACCGGTGCAACCTGCACCGACCAATCGACATACCAGCCCGCCCGCAAAGTGTGAAGGTCAGGATAACGCGTAATCGGTGCTTGCGTGGCATCATAGCCCATACGTGTAGCCAGACTAATATAATCATTGGTAATGAAGGGCAGGAAAACCGTCGGCGTCAAGACATCGGTCAATACCGCTGTCGGCGCGATATCAGCAACTTCGGCCGCTTTCACTGGTGTTACCCGGTTCACCGCGAACAGAGCGGCTAACCCAAAACCAACAATGCCAATTAGCAAGCGCAGCACGGGGGATTTCCGTCTCGCTACAGAGCCTTCCATGCTTCTCTTCCCCAATCAACTCACCAATCATTTACCAAACAACACAGAACATCGTAAAAAATTCAGGTATACTGACAACGTAACGACGAACGCTTGCGCTCAGGTCGGGACTGAGCACGATCGTTCGTCGTCAAAATCGTCCAATGCGGGACAAATACTTGTGCTTACTCTTGGGTTGTCGCCCAAGTGCGTTTCACTGCTTTTGCCCCCACCTTTGTTTGCCCCGTCAATTGCTGATAGGTCTCCACGATATATTGGCCGGCCTTCTGCCATTCAAATTGCTGGATCGCCCGTTGGCGCAAGCGTGGCCCTAAAGGTTGGCCCACTTCTTCCGAAAACAGACCTGTGATCAACTTGGCGGCCAAGCTTTCCACATCACCCCGCTTGGCAAACAGACCATGCGGGCCTAGATATTCTCTGGCCACGGCAGTATCAAAGGCAACGGTTGGTAAGGCCATCGCCATATAATTGAGCAATTTGCCAGCGCCTTCGGTCAGGCTTAATTTGGGCGCTGCGCCCACATGCCCCAGGGCCAGATATTTAGGCGCATCGACATAAGGCACACGGCCAGTAAAAATGACCGAATGCTCAATGCCAAGGTCTCTGGCTTTTTGTTGATACAAGGCCACGCCGGGGAAACCCATCAATAGTAGATAGACGTTTGAATGCTGCGCTAAGATACGCTTGGTTGCTTCTAACAACAGGGTTGTCCCCTGATATTCGGCCAACAAGCCCAAATAGACGATCACTTTGCCATCGTTAGGAATGCCTAATCGTTGGCGCAGCGCGCTTAGTTCAGCGGCATCAAACGTAGCAGCGGGTTTAAAGGTGTCTGTATTCACGCAATCCGGCAGCACACAAACACGATTCGGATCACATCGAAATTCTTCCACCAAGATCCGTTCGGCGTGAGCAGAACTGGTAAAGACAACGGACGAAGTGTGGTCGATCCAGGTTTCTAGCTTGCGCAGCGGTTTGTAAACCGTGCTGTCACGGCGCAGAAACTTGTGATCGATCATCTCTTCTGTCAAGCTACCCTGAAAATCGAAGACGACCGGAATGCCAAAAATTCGGCTCAGCACCAAGCCGATCAACGCGCCTTCGTGCAGATGAGCATGGATCACATCATACTGGTGGCGCAGTAAAAGTTGCAAGGTCTTCAAACCCAGCAGGCCATCAAAAACGATTTTATGGCGGCTGGACCCAACTTCATAGTGGCTGCGCCACGGGATCGGCAAGGTTCGCTGAATGTCAAGCCCAGGGACATCTTTGCCATTGCGATAGGTGACAATCGTGACCGCATGCCCCAATTTTTGCAGAATGCGGGCCTCTTCTAAAATGCGGACATGACAGCCATAATCAGCAAAAAAACTGGTCGGTGCAATCATCAAAACGCGATAGCGGCGTGTAGGGTTGAGTTGGTTGTCTGTGTGTTGCGGCATAAGCTGATAGAGTGACAAGATGACGCCAACGGCGTTGAACGATGACAAGCGCAGACGAATTGCCCAGGCAAGGATAGGCTGATATATTCACCTGGCCATTCCTACAACTTGTCAGGATTGCCAATAAGCTCTCATTAAATGCTGGCAACTCCAACGGGCTATTCTAATCGACAAGCGATTGGTTACCAAATCAGACAGGACGCCCAAACAAAGCGGTGCGAAAGGCTCGGCGGTCAGCTACAGCGACGGCACCTGTGCTCCAGATGATCACAACGTAGAGCAAACCACCGCTTAGCAACCGAATACCCCACGGCCCAGGCAACAGAAAGCTAACCAATCCAGCCGCAAGGGTGGCCACAAAAATTTTCCAGATGCCAGGCAATGCAATCGGCATGCCCAACCGATATAACAATAAGACGCTGCCCACAGCGCCAACGCCACCCGCCAACACCGCCGACCAGGCCGCCCCCGTCGTTTGCAACACCAGCGTTAGGAGCGGCAAGAGCAGGGCAATGGTCACGACGTGCAAGCCCGTAATCAGCAGACTCTGCACCGGTCGCTGTTCAACCATAAATAAGATGACGGCATAACTTTCGATCAAAAAGACCGGCACACTCCAAATCAGAATTTGAAAGACCGGCCCGGTCAGATCCGCGCTATGGCCGTAGACCAGGTGTAAGATTGCTTGCGCCGCCCCCGCGCCAAGCACAGTGCAAGGCAGCAAAAGTAACAAGGTGTAGTAGAGACTGAGATTCGCCAAACGGATGTATTGCATCCGGTTTTGATTGTGCAGCCGGCTCAGGGTGGGATAGAGTGCCTTCCAGAAGCTTTGCACCAATTTCAGCGCCACACGCACCAAATTATACGCGGCGCTGTAGACGCCAATCAACGTTGCGCCCCCCACCACACTAAGCAACAAAATGTCCACACGTTGCAACAATACATCAGCCAATGCCAACCCATAAAAAGGCGTCAGTCGTTGCCTTAGCGCTGTAAGTCGGAGGGCCACCGGCTCTTGTGGGCCAGCCAATAAGCGACTACGCTGCAACAAAAACAGCCCTAGCGCCGCCGAGATCATCTGCGTCCAGACCATCACACCGACCAATTGCGGCACGTCACTCCCCAGCCAGAGCCAGGCGACGCTGATGATTAGGATCAACGTGTTGATCAAGATTTCTACGCCCATTACCAATTCGATGCGTTCGCCAGCCTGGAAAAAAGTTTGCGTGACCGAAGTGATCGCGTAGAAGGGCAAAGAGGCGCCCACAAGCCATAACGCCTTGACGGCGACAGACGACAAGGGGAAAATCAGCGATAAAACGATCAGCACGCCCCAGATTGCCAAACCAGCCACGATCTGGATTGTCAGCGCAATGCGGAAATAGCCGCGGCGTTGGCTAGGCATTTGGGCCAGATCACGCACCAGCAGCCCCGGCAGTCCCAGTTCGCCGAGCACCTGGCAAACATTCAAATAGGCCAGGGCGCTGGTATATTGCCCCAATCCTTCCAAGCCCAGTTTGCGCGCAATCAACAAAGTCAGCACAAAAGTGACCGCAATCCGCCAAAGATTAGAGCTGGCGGCTGCGCCTGTATTAACGAGGATCCGACGGCCAGTTGGTTTCGTCACAGATGGCGAGGCTAACAAAGGGGTGGCAGATGAATTGGGTAATTGGTTCATAGTAGACAAGCCGAGCTAAGGATAAAACAGTAAGGCAGTCCATCAGTAATTAGTTAATATCAGGAAATTAAGTATAAATCAGGAAATCAGAGATTGCCCATTGTTAATCTCTTCATCGCGCTAACCGCCCGGTCAGAACAAATTCCCATAACAAACGCGGCTTATACAACCGATGGCGCCCCACAAACCAGAGCAGGGCGAGCAGGCCACCGAGTTCCCAAATCCACAATTCGCGCCGGCGTGTAAATGTCACCCAATAAGCGCGGCCAATCGCGGGTTGTTCTGAACCGCGTTTACCCCAGACATGAAAACGCCAACCACGCAACGGCCAGTAAAATGTGTGGGGGAAATACCAAATCCGGTCTAGAATGACATGCCCCAGAAAAGCAATTGTATAGACCCACACGCGCGGACAGCGGCCCGCTGTCCACCATAATACGCCCAACTGAGCCAACAAGGTATGCGCAAAAAGTACGGCGGCCTTATAGCGTTTATAAAAGTAAGCCCAGGCTAATGGTTTATCCACCAAGTCCGGCCCGACAGCGGCCAGGGCAATCAGCCGATAATCGGCATCCGGCGCGACAGAAAGATATTCTTGGGCCAGGCTCAAAGCCAGCCATGTATAGGCAATGTGAGATGGAGGCAACAAAATAAACACTCCGCTGTACAAACTAATACGGCAGATACAACTACTACAGCGCGGCCTAAGTAAGCCAGTAGATCAGTAGGCCAGTGAGTCAGCCACTGGCCACTGTGTGACTGTCTCACGCGTAATCATTGGTCGATTGGCGCCGCCGTGGACTAGATTTATAGACCCAACAGGAGATCAAAAGCCGGTGTAGGCGAATTGCCCACACCGGCCTTGGCGCGCAAAAAGAGTACTATCAGCTTTTCATCAACATCACGCTGGGCGTTGGCGCGTCACAAAAGCAACCGCCGCCAACGCGAGCATCACGAGCAAGACAGCGGGCAATGTCGCCGAACCAGACGAGAAACTGCCACCGGTCGCTGGCATTGCTTGCGGTGTAGCCACGGCAGGCGTGTCCTGCGCCATAACTGTAGCCGTTGGTTCTGGCGTAGAGCCACCTTGGTCTGCACTCGCCGCCTGCGTGTCAGTCATGGCATTCGTTTCGGTCATTGCTTCAGTCGACGTCACCGCCTCGGTTGGCGTCATCGCCTCAGTCGCTGTCATCGCTTCGGTTGATGTCATCACCTCGGTTGGCGTCATCACCTCGGTTGGCGTCATCATCTCGGTCGCTGTCATCGCTTCGGTTTCCGTCATGGCCGTAGCGTCGCTGATCGCAGTTGTAGCCGTCAGTTCAACAGTTTCGGTCATAGCATCGGTTGCCGCTTGGCCGGTCACCTGGGCGCTTTCTGGCAACGTCAAGACTTTATCAATCACATGAATCACGCCATTGTACGCAGCAATGTTCTTTGCCTTGACGGTGGCATCATTGATCATAATCGTGCCATTACTCAGGCTAAATTTTACGGTAGCGCCCTGGGCAGTCGCCGTTTCCATACCATCTTTCACATCGTCAGCCACCACTTTACCTGGCAAAACGTGATAGAGAAGTACTTCGCGCAATGCAGCGGGGTCCGCCAGCAAGGCGTCCAATTGATCTTTGGGCAATTCAGCAAAAGCCGCGTCCGTCGGGGCAAAAAGCGTAAACGGGCCGGCGCCTCTTAGTTCTTGCTCCAGATCAGCCGCTTTGATCGCCGCATCAAGCGTTTTGAAGCCATCCGAAATCATCAGCGTATTGACCAACGTCATCGACGTACCCGTCACCTTAAAGGCTGGCGTGATCGGGGCATCATTCAGCATCAAGGGTGCGTCGGCACCTGGGAATTCATAGGTGCCCACAGCGCCTTCATCCACATGCAACATGGCATAGAGCACATCCGTTACCCGCGTGGTATCCACCTGCACGGCAACGTCGGCATTAATCCCCGATGTCAGGGCGGCGTAACCGATCACAGGGCCGGGCGCGCCGTTGGCATCCGCATGGATTACGATCCAACTAGGGCCATTGATCA
Organism: Caldilineales bacterium; assembly: GCA_038318235.1. GTDB lineage: Bacteria > Chloroflexota > Anaerolineae > Caldilineales > Caldilineaceae > JAPLGZ01. The sequence continues at coordinate 2,700 of JBBQBY010000185.1, read as the reverse complement.
CGGCGCGTGCGATGACCACATGCCCGTCCACAACATCTTGATCGACAACGAAAACAGTGGGTGAATAATCCTGCGCATAGACCTTAAGTGAGACGACCAGGACCAAAATAGTGAGAAAAATAATACCGAAAATCTTACTGAGCTTTTGCATTTACACGTTCCCTCGACAAATGATGATGATTAACAAAGCGGGATGGTTTTGCGAAAATTGTTGACAAATCCAGATAAAGCGGTCGTTCAATAATTTTATAGACCACAACGATTATAATTATGGCGCAAATCGTATAATAGTTCAAGCTGTATCATCAGCTAGACTCAAGTTGATCGGCGGCGTTGCTAACCTTCCATGAAGCGGTCACAAGTAACCGCGTTAACGCTAGGCGGTCTGACCGCTTCCAGGAAGGTTAGCTCCCTTGCACACCGGTTTCATTCTGATTTTAGTATAGTATAAGTGCGTAGACAGGCTAGATTTTTCAATGAAATTTGATGCCAGCCATCAAGAAGAGCTTATCGCTTGATTGGCGGCTCTACTTCCTGCTGCTTAGGCCGAACCTTGAGTTGCGCCGCCTGATCGAGAGCCTTCAGCAACGCCCTTTCTATATCAAGCGGCGGATTGGCCACACCTTGTAGATCGCCTACAATCGTGCGCTGCAACCAGACGAGAAATTCAATATTGCCCGCCGGTCCAGGCGCAGGCGAAACCGTCAAACCGCCAATATTAAGCCCCAACGCTCCGGCCAAATTCAGCACTTCCTCTAAGACGCGGCGGTGCACAGCCTTATCCCGCACCACACCGCCCTTGCCTACCTGCGCTTTACCGGCTTCGAACTGAGGTTTGATTAAGGCCACCACTTGTGCATCGGGCGTCAGCAAACGTAATGTCGCTGGCAACACCAATGCCAAGCTGATAAAGCTGGCATCGATCACGGCAAGATCGACCAGGACGCCCTCGGGCAACTGTTCCAAATAGCGGATATTGGTGCGCTCGATCACAACGACGCGCGCATCTGTGCGCAGTTTCCAAGCCAATTGCCCATAACCCACATCCACGGCATAGACACGCGCCACGTTGCGCTGGAGCAGACAATCGGTAAAACCGCCCGTGCTGGCCCCCACATCTACCGCCGTTACATTGGTGACATCGATTTGAAATTCGTCTAAGGCCGCGGCCAGTTTCAGCCCGCCACGGCTCACATAGGGCAATGGATTGCGCACGCGCAAGCTGGCTTCCAGCGGAACACTTTTGCCGGGTTTATCGTTCACTTCGTCGTTAACCAGCACTTCGCCCGCCATGATCAGGCGGCGCGCCTGTTCGCGACTTTCGGCCAGACCGCGCTCAACCAGCAAAAGATCCAACCGTTGTTTTTTGGCATGTGGTTTGGGGGCTAGGAGAGGATTTGACATAGGCTTCAAGTGAAATTCAACTAGGAAAAAAGTAATCCTATTGTAACAAAAAAATATTGACAGCGGGCATACATTGCAGTACCATGCAACGATGTAGTCGATAAAATTTTAACGGTATATGGGTCATTGATGGTAAACGTTTGGCGCAGTGTGTAACAGGTGCAAAGGATTGGATCGTTCCTTGCAAATTAGCATCCATTGCTTATATTCAACTGATGCAGGAAAGGTTTTATGTCTTCAACGGCTGTGGCAACCTCGAATTTGTGGCTTAATCTGCGTGGTTTGTTCAGAACGATGCGCCCACATCAGTGGACAAAAAATGTTATCATCCTAGCGGCCCTAGTCTTTGATGGCAAGCTGCTCCACTTGCCCTTGCTCGGCCATACCTTGCTTGTCGTGGTCTGTTTTTGTCTGGCGTCCAGCAGTGTCTATTTAATGAACGACCTGGTGGATATCGAGAAAGATCGTCTACATCCCCGTAAACGTCTGCGTCCTTTGCCCAGTGGTCAACTTGAACCGCGTCTGGCCATCATCACGGCCGCGATCCTAGCCGTTGCCAGTCTTAGTCTGGCCACCTGGCTCAATCCCTGGGTCGGGGCGATCACACTCGCCTATTTGCTACAAAATGTGGCCTACAGCTTTTATCTAAAAAACGTAGTGTTGATCGACGTGATGGTCTTGTCGCTCGGCTTTTTGCTGCGCGTCGTTGCCGGGGTCGTCGTTGTGCATGTGGCCAATTTCAGTCCGTGGCTTTATGTCTGTGTCACGTTACTGGCCCTCTTCCTCGGTTTTGGCAAGCGACGCCATGAAATTTCGCTCTTGGAAGAAGGCGCAGCCAGACACCGGTCCAGCCTGGAACATTATAACCTGGCGCTGCTCGACCAGATCATCGGGATTGTGACCACCAGCACCTTTCTTGCCTATACGTTCTACTGTTTTGAATCGAACACATCGCTGGTGCCCGATGGGCGCATGTTGCTAACCGCGCCCTTTGTCTTCTACTTTATTGTGCGCTATCTCTATCTGATCCACGTCAAGAAATTAGGCGGCGCCCCCGACGAGTTGCTGCTCCAAGATCGACCGTTACTTGTCAATACGCTCTTATTTGCTGCCGCCGTGGTCATCCTGATCTATTTTCCCTGGAAGAGTTGAGTACACTGTAAAGTAAAGCACGCAGTAGGGGCAGGGGGGTTGGGGGGTGGGCCCATTGCGGGCGCGCCCCCCACCCCCCGCCCCCCCAGACGGGGCCCACCTCGGTTTCTGCCAGGACCGCCGCCAATCAACCTACCAACACTC
>JBBQBY010000184.1:0-12405 GCA_038318235.1 Caldilineales bacterium | reverse complement strand
CATGGGACAACTTGACGGTAAAATCGCGATCATCACTGGCGCGGGTACGGGCATTGGCAAGGGTATGGCACGGGCATTTGCCAAAGAAGGCGCCAGCCTGGTGTTGGCCTCGCGCAATCAAGACAATTTGGAAGAGACGGCCAACGAAACCCGCGCCAGCGGAGCAAAAACCCTCGTCATCCCCACCGATGTAACGGACGAAACCCAGGTAAAAGCACTCTTTGATCAGACGATGCAAGAATTTGGCCGCGTCGATATTGTGATCAACAATTCAGGCGCGTTTGATGGTGGCCCGCTCGAAAGCCTATCGCTGGAGACCTGGCGCAAGGTGCTCGACGTGAACCTGACCGGCCCATTTTTATGCAGCCGTGAGGCCATGCGCATCATGAAAGCCCAGGGTGGTGGCCGCATTATCAACATTGGCAGCATCTCGGCGCAAATGGCGCGCATGAACTCAGCGCCCTATACGACCACCAAGCATGGCCTGGTCGGGTTAACCAAAGCTGCGGCTCTGGAAGGGCGTGATTTTGGCGTGGTGGTCAGTTGTCTCCACCCCGGCAATGTGTTGACCGAACGGCGGGCGATGAACGCGACCGCAACCAATCAAGAACCGATGATGACGGTTGATGAATTAGCCATGACCGCCGTCACGATGGCGGCGTTGCCGTTGCATGTCAATCTGCTCGAAGCGATTGTCTTGCCAACAACGCAAGCCTATTTAGGACGCGGATAATAGACATTTACGATTTTTGATTGACGATTTACGAAGTGGCTACGTCAACGAAGTTGTCTCGTAAATCGTCAATCAAAAATCGTAAATTATCAGAAAGTGATCTAAAATGCCGAAAATTACACCACCACCCGTCTCGCTCCCACGTTGGGCGCGGGCGGAACTGAATCTGGAAAGTACGATCAAGTTTAATAATTCGCTCCAGGAGGCGCGTTTCTATGCCGTTTTTACCACGCCCTCGAAACAGGAACGCGTGGTAGAGGGTTTCTGGGATGGCGGCGTTACCTGGCGTGTGCGTATCGCCCCCGATGAGCTGGGGGAATGGCAGGTTGCGCTCCATCTGGCGAAGGCCAACCATGAGGTTGTCCAATCTAAATCTGGTGCCTTTGTCTGTCGAGCGGCCGCCGGAGAAACGCCATTTGAGGTACATGGGCCAGTCCGCCTAGCTGCGAATAAACGCCACCTGGAATATGCCGACGGTACGCCCTTTTTCTGGCTGGCCGATACGGCGTGGAATGGCCCACTGCGCGCCACCGACGAAGAATGGGCGCGCTATCTGCGCGAACGGCAACGACAACAATTCACCGCCGTTCAATGGGTCGCCACCCAATGGCGCGCTGCCCCCACCGGAGATATCACCGGGCAATTGGCCTTTACCGGCACCGAGCAGATCGCGATCAACCCAGCTTTCTTTCAAAGAATGGATCAACGCATCAAGACCATTGCGCGTGCAGGTTTGCTAAGCGTCCCGGTGCTGCTTTGGGCGATTGGCGCGGGGGCTAATCCAGCGATCGATCCTGGGTTTGGGCTGCCCGAAGATCAGGCGATCTTGCTGGCTCGCTATATGCTGGCGCGCTGGAGTTCTTATCCGGTGGTCTGGATCCTGGCAGGTGATGGCAATTATCAAGGGGAGCGGGCGGCGCGTTGGCGGCGGATTGGGCAGGCTGTCTTTGGCGACCACCCGCATGCGCCGGTGGCCATGCACTGCGGCGGCCAACAGTGGCCGGCCGAAGAATTTCGTCGGGAGCCTTGGCTGGATATCTTGGGCTACCAGAGCGGCCACGGTGACAGCGATGCGACCTGGCGCTGGCTGGCCGAGGGGCCGCCGGCGCAAGATTGGCGCATCGAACCGCGGCTTTTCCAACTAAATTTGGAACCGGCCTACGAAAACCATGTCGCCTATCACTCGCAGCAACCGCTCACACCAGACGCGGTGCGCCGCGCGGTCTATTGGAGTTTGCTCAACAGCCCCACCGCCGGCGTCACCTATGGTGGCCACGGGGTTTGGGGCTGGGATGACGGCAGCGGGCCATCGGTTGATCACCCCAATTCGGGCACACCGCTGCCCTGGCAAGCCGCACTCACGATGCTCGGTGCGGAACAGATGGCGCATGTACACGAACTTTTCGCCAACCTTGAATGGTGGCGCTTGCGGCCAGCCCCCATGCTGATCGCCGAACAGCCCGGCGCCCAACAGATCAGCGACACGATTCTGGCGGCACAATCCGAATCGGGCGACCTGGTCGTCGCCTATGTCCCCAAAGGCGGGACCGTGAGCCTACGGACCACCAATCTGCGCCCTAATTTACGCGCAACCTGGTTTAATCCCCGCACCGGGGAACGCACCGTGATTGGTGCCGTCGACAACACACAAATTGGTCGCTTCTCAACACCCGATCCGGAAGACTGGGTGCTATTAATCACGAAATGAGGGAATTTATGCAAGAGCCATTCCGCATTGGCGTTACCGCTGATTTTAAAATCGGCATTTCGGGCCGCATCGAACCGGTTTTGCACGAGATATTCGATCCGTTGCCCAAGGTTACCTACGAATTTTTCGACAGTACGGGTCAAGATCAGGGCGGCAAGTTTGTCACGCCAGCCGACGTGGCCAACTTCGACGCCGTGCTCGCGTTTGCCCCGCGCTTTAGCGCCCAGTCATTTACCGAGAATCAACGCCTGGCCGTGATCGCCCGCTGGGGCGTGGGCTACGATACAATCGATGTGCCAGCCTGCACCGCCGCCAATGTGTTGTTGGCGATCACGACGGACGCCGTGCGGCGGCCAGTCGCCGAAGCGATTGTCACCTTGCTGCATGCGTTGAGCGTGCGTTTGTTTGAAAAAGATCGCCTCGTGCGCCAGGGCCGGTGGAGTGAACGGGCCTTGGTGCCGAGTGTGGGGCTGCGCGGCAAAGTATTAGGGTCGGTTGGGCTGGGCAATATTGGGTCCGAGATGTTTCGTCTGCTCGAACCGTTTGGCCTGGCGCGCAAGTTGGCGGCTGATCCGTATGCCAATCCGGCGCGCGTCGCCGAACTGGGCATTGAAATGGTCGATCTGGCGACGGTCTTCCGCGAGTCAGATTTTGTGACGATCAACTGTCCGCTGATGGATGAAACGCGCGGCATGGTCAATGCCACGCTGATTGGACTGATGAAGCCGACCGCCTACTTGATCAACACGGCGCGCGGCCCGATTGTCAATCAGGCTGATCTGGTGACGGCATTGCAAGCGAATCAGATTGCCGGGGCTGGACTCGATGTGTTTGAACAGGAGCCATTGCCCACCGATCATCCATTGACCCAGCTAGACAACGTGATTCTTGCGCCGCACGCCCTGGCCTGGACCGACGAGTTGTATCATGACAACGGTGTGATGGCCTGTGAGAATATCTTGAGTGTCTTTTGCGGTGAAATGCCTAAATTCACCGTCAACCAGGCCATTCGCACACAGCCTGGCTTTCAAACCAAGCTGGCGCAGTTAGGTACACGCTGGGCCAATCGCTAAATTCTAACCCCACCAACAAGGAAATCTTCATGAAACCCAATCGTTTTCGTCAGGTGCGCGCCGAAGGTAAAGTCCCGGTCGGCCACATGGTCTTAGAATTTGGCACACGCGGCATGGCGCCGATGTTAGACGCGGCCGGCGTTGATTTTGTCGTGATCGACACCGAACATTCACCCTTTACCACGGCTGATTTGGCCGATCAGATCGGCTGGTTCAAAGCCACGACGATTGCGCCCTTTGTGCGCATTCCGCAGATCGAATATCACTTTATCGCCCGTACGCTGGATATGGGTGCGCTGGGGTTGATGATTCCCAATGTGAAGACTGGCGCTGAGGCGCGTGCGATCGTCGAGGCAGCCAAATATTTGCCATTGGGCAAACGCGGCTGTATTTTCGGCAACGCTCAAAATGATTTCCGAGGGGTAAAACCGGCGGAGTTTATGCCCTACGCCAACCAAAATACGACGATCATCTGCCAGATCGAGAGCGTAGAAGGCTTGGAAAATATCGAATCGATTGCGACCACGCCCGGTGTCGATGTGCTCTGGGTCGGCCATTTTGATTTGACCAATTCGCAGGGTATCCCTGGCCAGTTTCATCACCAACAATTTTTAGACGGCATGAAGTTAGTGGTGGATACCTGTCGCAAATACGGCCTGGGTGCCGGGATCCAGCCCGCCAATCTGGAGCAAGCCCAGGAGTGGATGGCGATGGGCTTCGATGTCATTTCGTACAGCGGTGACTTTTTCGTTTATGCCGAGGCAGTCGCCAAAGGCGTGGCTGGCGTGCGCAAACTGGCCGAAAAAGCGTAAGGGCGCAGCACATGGACAAGGGATTTTCCTGCTTAATCAGGACGCCTATCAAAAAATCTATGGGCCAGCCGAACAAGCAGCGATTGCGCGCGCGGTAGAATTTTATGCGCCACCGCAAACCGCGCAATCGGTCCAAGCGGATCCGGCCATTTTGCACGACGCCGAGATGATCTTTTCGGGTTGGGGCATGCCGATCATGGATCAAGCCTTCTTGGCGGCTGCACCCAATCTGAAGATTGTCTTCTATGGCGCAGGTTCGATCAAATATTGCACGACTGATACGTTCTGGCAGCGTGGCATTCCAATCACCAGTTCCTATGCGGCGAATGGCGTGCCGGTGGCGATCAGCAAGCAGACCAGGGCCTATGCGCCGCGCCTACCAATCGCCGGCGCATAGGGCAGCACAGTGGGCATCATTTCGCTGGGGATGATTGGGCGCATGGTCTGCCAACACTTGGCACACTTTGATCTGCAAGTGAACAAGCGGCGCTGATGGCCTAAACGTTACGCGCCCAGTGGGCACCGAAAGGCGCAAAGGGCGCAAAGAAAAACAAGATGATGACTATGAAAAATGTTTTATTGACGGGAGCCGCTGGTCGCGTGGGGACAGCTTTCCGCCATTTCGCCGGCGACCGTTATAAGTTTCGTTTTGTGGATCGGGCATTCAATAAGATTGCCGATGCGGGCAAACACGAGATCATTGAGGCTAACCTAGCCGATCTGGACATCTGCCAACAAGTTTGTCAGGGCATAGATACGGTTGTACATCTCGCCGCTGACGCATCGACTAACGCCGATTTTTACGCCTCGCTGCTCGACAATAACATCAAGACGGTCTATAACATTTTCCGCGCCGCCAAAGATCAAAATTGTCAACGGGTGATCTTTGCGAGCAGTGTTCAGGTGATCGAAGGCTATCCGCTCGACATCCAAGCGCGCGTGGAAATGCCGATGAAGCCGATGAACATGTACGCCGTTGCCAAGGGCTTTAGCGAGTTGATGGGCCATTACTTTGCCTACGCCGAAAATTTATCCTGCATCGGTGTGCGGATCGGCGCCTTTGCTGGCAATGCCGGTATGCAGACACCCGATGGGATTGATGGGCGCAACCTCAGCGCCTATGTGAGCGAGCGCGATCTCAGCCATCTGTTCGTCCAATGTATTGACACGCCCGACGTGCAATTCGCCGTCTTCCAGGCCTGTTCGGACAACCGCTTTAAGCGCATGGACATTACCAATGCGCGCGAAACGGTGGGTTACAGACCACAGGATGACGCCTTTGAAATTTTTAACGTGGGCATCCATAACCGCGAACGGTGGTATCAGGAGTGGAACCGGGGCGACAATCCGCCCAACGCGTGATAGTTGAACAAAGTCAGCGAGAGCGTAACAACGCGGTCGCTGAAATAAGGGTTTAATCTTTTCTGGCGGCGGCAATCACTTCCATGGCCGACGTATTCGCTTTCATCATAAATTTCAGGACGACTTCAAGCTCCGCTTCAGAAAAATCTGTGCAAACGCCATCCAACGCCGCGCCCATCGGCATGACATGGGGCATAATATTTTGATAGATTTTTTCCTCGTTCGGCACCACGATCACTTTTCGACGATCCGACTTATCCCGCTCGCGCCTCACATAATCGGCTTTTTCCAGACGGTCGATCACGGCTGTAATCGCGCCAGTGGTTAAACTGGTCAGTTCAGACAGTTGACCAGCCGTCGATGGGCCATTCAAGAGCAGAAAATCAAGACATTCATTATCAGTCGAATGGATGCCCACTTTCTCGGCAATTACTTGGCTGAACATCACGGAATTGGCCGAAGCGAAGCGCAACTGGTGATTCAATGCTTGGGTTAATTGGTTTCTTTTCAGATCATTGGGCATGGGTTATTTGACATCGGGTCTGGTTATTAGTATTATTATCTTAATAATCAAGATAATTAATTATCGAGATTATCGAGCTTTCAAGTCTATAATCTAATCATAAGGAGCCAGTATATGTCAAACAAGCCAAAATTCCAAGGCAAAGTTCTGATTATCGGCGGCGGGATTGCCGGGCCAGCATTGGCATTATTTCTGCAGAAAGCCGGCATCACCGCCGTTGTCTATGAAGCATATCCATACAAAGATGGCGTCGGTGGTGGTTTGGGGCTTGCGCCCAACGGCATGCATGTGCTCGATGCCTTGGGGCTGGCCGAGAAAACGATCACGCGTGGCAGCCTCACGTTGGAAAATGTTTTCTATAACGCGCAGGGACGTTTATTAGCGCGGGTCAAGCGGGGGGCGCAAAAATACGATCAGCCAGCCGTCAGCCTGTTGCGCCCGGCTTTATACGACATTATGACCGAAGCCATGAAAGCACAAGGGATTCAGGTGGAATATCAAAAACGGCTGACAACCATTACCCAAACAGCCACACAGGTGATCGCCCATTTTGATGATGGCACCAGCGCCGCGGGTGATCTGTTGATCGGCGCCGATGGGATTAACTCAAAGACGCGACAGACAGCGCTCCCCAACAGCCCCAAACCGGCCTATGTGGGCATTATCGGGGTGGGCGGTGTCACCCCGGCCGCCGCCTTGCCGATGATGACGGCGCAACAGAAGCAGAGCCTCAATTTCACGTTCGGGGCCCAAGGCTTTTTTGGTTATGGTGGGGCAGAAAACGGCGATGTCATGTGGTGGTCAAATTTAGCACGAGAAAAGGAGTTGACGCGCGAAGAATTGGCCGATCTCTCTTTAGCCACGGTCAAGCGCGAACTACTCGCCATTTATCAGGGTTATCATGAACCAATTGAAACCCTGATCCAGCACACCCAATCACCGATCAAACAGAACATCAGTGATATTCAGTCGCTGCCAACCTGGCACCAAGGACGTGTCCTCCTGATCGGTGATGCGGCCCATGCCGTCAGCCCCAACGCAGGCCAAGGCGCTTCGATGGCGCTCGAAGATGCGCTGTATTTGGCAAAATTGCTGCGCGATTCAACAGGGGATTACGCGCAAGTGTTTGCTCAATTTGAAAAAGATCGCAAACCACGAGTCGAAAAGATCGTCGCCGAAGGCCGCCGGCTAGCTGGTGACAAGCAGGTGGTTACACCCTTTCAGGAAAAAATCCGCGAACTCATGATGATGATTTTTATTAATTTGTTTAGGGAACGCGGTTATGAATGGGTGTATAAGTACAAGATTGCGTGGGAGTGAGGAGCCTCACCCCCCAGCCCCCTCTCCTGAATCAAAGGGCTGAGTCCAGGAGAGGGGGAGCAGGATCCGCCCTGGTCGTCGCTTCTACTGAAGCGGGGGTGAGCAAAGGCAACGTGACATGGCGAAAACGTGACCAAGCGCCAGCACCATCGATCTCGGCAGCTTCATACAGTTGCGCCGGCACACCTTGCAACCCGGCCAGATAGATGACCATTGTATAGCCCGCCCCCTGCCAGATGCTCATCAGCATGCTCGCCGGCAAAGCCAGGCTACGATCCTGTAACCAGCGATATTTGTGCAGTCCAAGTTCCACCAGGAAGTAGTTGAGCAGCCCGAGATCGCTGTCATAAATCCACTGCCAGACCAGCGCAATTGCGGCCACCGCGCAGACCGACGGCGTAAAGAAGATCGTGCGAAACAACGCCGTGCCCTTGACCTTTTGGTTCATCACCAGCGCCAATCCCAGCGAAACGATCAGGCCCAAAGGCACCGTGACCAGGGCATAGATCATTGTGTTGCGAAAGGCCAAAGGAAAGACATCATCCTTGAGCAACGCCGTGTAATTTTCAAACCCCACAAAGTGTGGTGGGCTGAGCAGATTATAATCCGAAAAGGATAAACCAAGCGATGCGATCAGCGGGCCAAAATTCCACAAAATAAAACCGAGAATGAGCGGCGTAATAAACAGCTAGGCCGTCAGTGCCTCGCGGCGAGCGGTATTCAAGATCCACCTGCGGGAATCCCATCGGCTTTAGCCGTGGGAGGGATAGCAGAAAAACGTACTCGTTTTTGACATCGTTGTAAGCGTTTTGACACAATTAAAACCCGCCCAATGTGGTATAATATATCTATGGCTCAGGCACTTTACTTCGGTAAAGAGATATCCGACCCTGGTCGGCGTTCGCCACACAGTACCTTTAAAATCGAAGATAGACGGTTCCAGACTGTAAACGTAGTCTGGGTAAAATCTTCGCGTCAGAACGAAAGTTCTGTACTGCAATAACGCTGCTCATTCGGCAAGCCTGAGTGAGCACGGGCGTCTTGTCATTACGCCCCGATGTGTCGGACTATGAAACAAAAGCGGTGTGCCTGATTTTAGGCTATCTGAATTGATGTGGAGTCCTGATACAAGCCAACGATCTTTAGCCGTTGGTCATTGACTTTCATTCTATTCTCCGCCGAAATCAGGAAATAAGTGGTAAAGAGTAATTAGGCTGCTTCACGTTAATTACTCCTTACCACTTACTTATGGCTGTAACAGTAAGACGCGCCCGAAACGATCAACTACTTCTTAGCCGCCGCTTCCGAAAGGAGTTTGGTCACTTTGACATCGGCCTCGGCGATTGCGGGCATGATGTCCATTTTTTCGGACGAATTCCACGCTTCTTCCAGTAGTTGGTTGATCGTGGTCTCTAGCTCATTCGCCGCGGTGCTCTTCGAGAAGACCGATGCATCGGCCAATGCGCCTTCGAAGGCTTTGTTAACTTCTGGGCCTTTGCCGGATTTCTGGAACAGATCGCTGGCAAACAAGTCCAGATTGGCCGGGATACCGCCCCACTTGGCCTCGGAAACCTGAATCGCCTGTCCCAAACGTTCCTCGCTGCCCGAGAAGAAGGTGGCGAAGGCAAAGGCTTCATTCGGGTGTTTGGTCGCAGCATTAAGCGTGTAACCGCCCGAGTGCAGACGGCTGCCGTGCGTTTTGCCATTGGGCCCAATCGGGATCACCTGGACCATCGGGTCAACTTTGCCTAGATAGGCAGTGAGCCAGCTGGCATTGAAACACATGGCAACCTTACCGGTGCCGAAAGCAAAATAAGCGGCCTCAGCGCCGACCATCTTCTCCATACCAGCCGAGAGGGTTACCCGATCCCAGGATAGTTGGCCGAGCAATTCAAGCGCGGCGACGCTTTTGGGGTCCAACAGATTAGAGGCCGTTTCGTCCGCATTCCACGGCGAAGAGCCGTTGGATTTCAGCCAGCTATCCCAATAGGCCGTGTGTGTACCCAAACCCCATTGCTTGATCGTGTCGTGATTGAAATCGGCACTGGTCGCATCCTTGCCGGCCTCATCCAGCGGCAATTGTTTGGCCACCGTATGGAACTGATCCCAGGTCCAATCGGCGGTGGGAAGCGGTAATCCAGCGGCTTCAAAGAGCCCCTTGTTGACCCACATAATTGAAGGATCAACATAGTATGGGCTTATGCTAGTTTATTAAACAGGTTTAATGTGTAATATGTTTGATATTACTGACAAAATAGTATATTTCTCAGTTAAATCAGCGTAATATCGTAATTAATCAACGTATTTCGCTTAAATTCATAATTACATGCTCAAATTTATGAGTTTGATTATTACAATGAAGACTATTTGAAATATTATCTATTTTGCGGAGTTTTTACACGTTTTGCACGTCTTTGGGTAAAAACAACTAGCATAAGCCCATAGTAGCTTTGTCCTTTTAGAAATAGGTTGCGAATATGGGTGAGTGGAGAAGAAGTAGGGATTAGGGGATACAGGATTAGGGATTAAAGAACTGCGATGTTCTAATCCCTAATCCCGTATCCCTACTCCCCGCTTTTAAGCATTCCAACTTTCCAGACCGAGCAATTTCTTGCCCAGGTCGGTTAGTTCGGCGACGGGGCGGGTCTGTTCAAAGCCACGCGGGTCGCCGGGGAAGGCTTTGCCACCGGGCGATTTGCGCGCCCGCCAACCCTCGATGCGCTTCTGGCGCGCCTCTTCATTATCTTCGTGCGCGGGCGACATACTGATGTATTGGGCCAGGCGTGGCTTGGTGCTGCGATTGCGGCTGTTGCCATGCGGCAACAGATTACGCCAAATTAACAAATCGCCAGCCTTGCCAGGGATCGTCTTCACTTCGCCCTGTTCAAGCACCGGATGCCAGGGATCACGGTCAGCCGGCTGGGTCTTCACCCACTCAGGAAAACGGTTGGTGAAGCCGGGGACACACTGAAAGCCGCCCTGGTCTGCCGTCGTATCGGCCAAATAGAGCACACCTTGCACGAAAAAGGGAATCGGGTCTTGCGAAGTGTCCACATCCCAATGCACCATGCCCTGGTAATCCCATTCTGGCCGAGCCGGTGGATTCATATTAGCCCGGTCAAAGCTGACCCACAGCTTCTCTGTATTCCAAATATCGGCAAAGGCTTGATGGATTCGTGGGTATTGGCGATTATTCCACAGAGCTTGGGTGTGATACATCTCCAACATCCCAGCCTTGCTGATCGGGGCCTTATACCAAGTTTCCGGATCATTCCGGTCTACCCCCAAAAAGGCCCAAATATCGTCGATCACCGCTTCCAGATTTTCCTGGGGTACAGCATTGTGAATCACAACGTACCCATTTTCTTCCCAGAAGGCGCGATCGGCTGGCGTTAGCACGCGATCGCTTGTCATTAATTCAGTCATCTCTTTCTTCCTTGCTGCTAATCTTGCTACGCTGAGGACGGTCGCAAAGACCGTTATCAAAAACGTTTACAGAAATGGGGCCGGAGAAATCATCGGGGGAATGGTCGGCAATGGATTTTTTTGTTGCCAGGCATGGCTCCTTTTCAGACAGGTAGATTTAAATTTAGACATGATTGTATATGAATATTGTATATGAATCAGTATTGTATATAAATCGTTTATCTATAGCGAAAGTGATGAACAAACCGGCGCATTCATGACAACTTGTGCCACTAAACAGCAGAAGCCCAACCGGTAACAAACAAAGAGCCGCTTAGCCAGCGCGGTTAATTAGGAAACCCAATCATAAACTGGAACTACTATACGACTGTTCAGTGTTCAAAAGCTAGCATCAATCTATACAACCATCACCATAAAAAATTGTATACTAAGTATAAGACTCTGTCAAAGTAGGTTACATTGCCCGGTTGCGTCCCCAATTTTGATGGCCGTTTGTGCAACAGTCAGATTTCAGGGTCAACCGGATGCTAGGGAGGTGACCATCTTCCAGGCAGCGGCGGTGAAGATCAGGGACATACGAAAGACCCTTGCGCCGCTTCCAGGAAGATTTTGGCGAGGTTACCCCTGAGATCCAGTTGACCCAAATTTCATTTGCGCCCCCAATTTTATTGAAGTTTTCGCCGACCTTGTTGTCCAGCCTTGTACTATGGTATAGTTGGATGCCAGTGCTTGCAGGCCATTGATCATAGCTCTGGTAAAACAAATAGCGATTAAAGTTAACGTCGGAAAGGCTTACGATTATGACGAACACACCGACCATTCGTTTTGCGACGATCGGTTTGAACCATTTTCACATTTATGGGCAGACCAATCTTCTGTTAAAGGCCGGCGCCGAACTGGTCGCCTTTTACGCGACAGAGCCTGAACTAATTGAGCTTTATCGTAAAGATTATCCGCAGGCCAAATTAGCCACAAGTGAGGCAGAAATTTTAGAGGATGACTCGATCCAACTGGTGATCAGCGCGTCGATCCCCAGCGAGCGCGCGCCGTTGGGCATACGCGTGATGCAACATGGCAAAGATTTTATGAGTGATAAACCTGGCTTCACCAGCCTGGAACAATTGGCCGAAGTAAGCCGCGTGCAGGCCGCCACCGGGCGCATTTATTCGATTGATTACAGCGAACGCTTTGAGACGCGGGCTTCAGTCAAGGCAACCGAACTAATTCGCAGCGGCGCAATTGGCCAAGTGATCCAGACCGTTGGACTTGGCCCTCACCGTGCCCGCCTGGCGCAACGCCCCTGGTGGTTCTTCGCGCGCGCCCAATATGGTGGCATCATCTGCGACATCGCCTCGCATCAATTTGATCAATACCTGCATTACACGGGCGCCACCAACGCCGAAATCGTGCACGCCCAGGTCGCCAACTATCACCACCCGGAACATCCA
>JBBQBY010000183.1:0-12425 GCA_038318235.1 Caldilineales bacterium | reverse complement strand
TGATGGGCTATAATCTCAGCAACTCATTTTATACGACGATTGATTTCACGCCCGGCAACTATGCGGTTATTACCAGCATTCAGGCCAGTGACTTTCCCTACTCGGGACTGGACAAGACCTTCACGGTTAAATGAGCCCAGCCTCGTCAGCATGCCCTAAGGGTTTTTTACGCATCCATCGCTTGTGCAATTCAAAACGCTAGGCTATGATGACCTCTGCTTTCCTGATGACAACGATCGAATGATGGCAGCGAATTGGCCGAAGACATAACGAGCACCACCGCCAGCTTAATGGGTAGCTGCTCACCGGCGGTGGTGGTGTTGCTTTGGCTTGGGCCAGCGCTGATGATAAGCGGCCTACCCGGGGTTAACTGCTCGTGTAGCTCCAATGCAGACCAGCGGTTTACACCCTCAACTTGACACGTTCTTTTACCGGAGAGACCTATGCGGATGAAGCACTTGTCGCGTGCGACTGCCCTGAAGTTTGCGGCGGTTATCTCGTTTTTGCTCGGCCTTTCGGGGCTGATCGTTTCGTTGCCGAATCTAGCCCGCGGGGCGGCCTTGATCAAAACCGCGGGTGATAGCCCCCCTTATTTTGTCATCTTTATCGCCATTGTGTTTGCGATTGTGAAAATGGTGGCGGCCTATGGCACCTGGCAGCAGCAACGCTGGGGGATTGTGTTGACGCTGCTTGCGACGGCCCTGGACATCGCAAGTGCCGTTCCCGGCCTTCTGTTTGCGCCGACGATCATCTTATGGCGCTGGGTCATCATTGGGATCATGCTCAACCTGGCGGTGATCGTATTCTGCCTGTGGCGGGATCACAAACCGGCTACGCTAGGCCATCAGGGCAGTTAGAATCATCTGCTTTGCCTATCCGCAGCGCGTACCCAAGAAGGACTGAACCCTGACTCATAAAATAGGTGGTTTCGAGGCTGACACAATCCTGAAAGGCGTGCTGCTCTTTGCCTTAACCACAGCGTATGGGCTGTTGCTGTTTACACTTGTGGTCGCGGTAGCGACATTGCCCTTTGGTGACCCCCGCCAAACATTCATGGCGCGTGGGTGGCTGCTGCCCTTCCTCGGTTACAATAGCTTGTTGGACACTTTTCTCGCTATTATTTTTGGGCCAACAGTAGGCATCACGCTGATCGCGACCGCAATCGTGCTCTTGACCCTCGCGCGCGTCTATCGGTGGCTCCGCATTCGCATTGATGATCTGGTCTACGGCCACCACGATGACGCCTTTGCCCTGATGGCCACCGTTCACCCCCACTTAGATCTCATGACCGCATCCCAAGTCATTCTCCCCACGATCGCGGCCACGATTGCCCAGAGCCTTAAGCTGCCCTATGTGGCCATTGAGTCCCAAGGCGGCGAGGCCCCGCTGGTGGCGGTGTTTGGCGTTGTCCCGCAGGACGCCAATCTGACCTACTTGCTGCTACGCTATCAGGAGACGCGGATTGGCGAACTGCGCGTGGCGGCACGCCGGGCCGATGAACCACTTTCCCACTCGGATCTGAAGGTGTTGGGCGATCTGGCCCGCCAAGTGGGCATCGCGCTCTACGCAGCGCAACTAACCCAAGACCTGCAACGCGCCCGCATTCGGCTGGTCACGGCGCGCGAAGAAGAGCGGCGGCGCATCCGGCGCGATTTGCATGATGGGCTAGGCCCGACGCTCGCCAATTTTGCCATGCGTCTGGAGCAAGCGCGTGAATGCCTGCCGCCTGGCGCGGAGGAGAGTGCTACACTTCTGGCGCACTTGACCGGCCAGGCGCAGACGACAATCGCCGATATTCGGCACCTGGTCTATGACCTGCGGCCACCAGACTTGGATGAATATGGCTTGCTGTCTGCCCTGCGCGAATATTTGCACCGGATGCACCCTAAAGGCATCCAGGTCACCCTGAACGCTCCTGCTACCCTGCCCGTACTTCCCGCGGCGGTTGAAGTGGCGGTCTATCGGATCGTGCAGGAAGCGTTTAACAATGCGCGGAAACATGCCCAGGCCCGCACCATCACGGTGACGATCACGCTTGAGCAAGTGGCCGCAGAGCCGCTGGCCCTGCAAGTGACCATTGGCGATGACGGAAGAGGGCTGGCCCCCGACCATCTGGTTGGGGTGGGGCTGCATTCTATGCAGGAACGCGCCGAAGAATTGGGCGGCACCTGTGTGATCCACAATTTGACGGCTGGTGGTGTACAAGTCGTGGCGCACTTGCCGCTAACCCCTTAAAGGGCTGATCGAGAGGTGAAACATGAGCGATAAAATTCGCATCCTGCTTGTCGATGACCATGCCGAGTTTCGCGCTGGTCTGCGTGCCATGCTCCAATCGGTGCCTGATTTGGCGGTCGTGGGTGAAGCGGCAGACGGCAGCCAGGCGGTGGCCTTGGCGCTGCGCTTGCAGCCAGACATCATCTTGATGGATCTGCAGATGCCCCAGCTGAACGGTGTCGATGCGACCCGCCAGATTGTTTACACCAGCCCGCACATCGGCGTAATTATGCTCACCATGTTTGAAGACGATAATTCAGTCTTTACGGCCATGCGTGCCGGCGCCCGCGGCTATTTGCTCAAGGGCGCGCTCAAGGCCGAGGTGCTCCATGTCGTGCGTGGCGTGGTCGGTGGCGAAGCCATCTTTGGTTCGGGCTTAGCCCGACGCATGATGAGCTTTTTCGCCGTGACCAAACCCGTCGTGCCTGCGGACAGCTTCCCCGAACTCACCGAGCGCGAGCGGGAGATTCTTGAGTTACTCACCCACTATCTGACCAATCAAGAAATTGCGGACCGGCTCTCGATTAGCCTGAAGACCGCCCGCAATCATGTGTCTAACATTCTAAGCAAGTTGCAAGTCGCCGATCGGACGGCGGCCATTGGACGCGCCCGCACGGCCGGCCTTGGGTGAATCGCTACGCCTTGGCTGCCCAACATAATGAAGGGCGTTGTAAAAAAGTCAAAGGTTCCGCTCTGTCAACTAATTATTCTGTGTATTTTTCTTTGGTTTTGCACCATCACAAAAGTAAAGGACTGGCTAAAGGGCATGCCTTTCTCGTTTCATTTATCATGCCAGCTAAGCCAGGACCACGGAAAGGAAACTCATTTTCATGAACCACGTATCCCGCGCAACAGCCCTCAAAATCGCCACCGTGCTTTCATTGCTTGTCAACTTCTATAGTTTTATCGTCAATATTCCCCTGTTAGGCCATTCCAGAAAAATAAGTATACGCGGAGGAGGCGTTCTCTTACGCCGGTGTACTCCTGTAAACGCCGCATTAGAGAATGCTCCCTCCACGGGTATATGGATGATTTATTTTTTGGAATGGCCTTAGCTCGCGGCTCTACCGCGCTTGAAGCAATGGGGGGAGCACCTTACTCAGTGATTGTGGTGCTATTTACCCTTTCTGTAGTCGCCATCGCCGCAAGCTACGGGGTTTGGCATCAGCAACGCTGGGCGATGGTGCTAACGATCATGGCGGCTGTCGTCAACCTGCTGGCGGCGCTGCCTGGCATTCTCTTTGCACCAACGTGGTACTGGCAATTGTCGTCAGCAACTTACGTCATTACCGGCATTGCTGTGGTCATCTTATGTCTCTGGCGTGAGCGTGCACTGGCGACACGATAGCTGTAAAGGCAGCAAGATCCCCCGATGTGCGGGCTGATGTAGACGATGCGCCCCATCGCGTCTACATCAGCTAGGGTAGGCATTTGCGGGCCATGAGGATAGTATCGGGGTTCCTCAGCTTGGTTTCTCCTTTAAAAGAGGATCATAACGGAAGGTCGATCTTGGCACAAGCTTTACCCGTTTGCTATACCTGGCACTTAACTCGACTTTGTCCATTTTTCTACTTGAGTGCAATACCTCAACTGGGGTATATAGCTGGCCTATTCAGACATCAGCTTTTGCAGCACATGTTTGAATATTGGGAGGCCAGTGAACACGCCTATCAATTTCTCTCTGGTAGCTTGCTCAGAAATTTTGTACAAAGTCGAGCTAAAGGCGTATGGGGGTAACAGATCCAAGAAGGCTTTTAGCCCGCCACAGTAGGTTGCTTTACAAACTGACGTTGCGATGATAATCGCGTCTGCTTGTTTAATCGGATTGCTGCCCTGCCGAATCGGCTTGCTATAGGCGTGACCCAAAAACAGATCGTCAGATGGCAACTCGCGCACGTTGATCACATTCGTATGGTCGCCAGCCTTGACCCGCGTCGCCTGGACCTAGTTCAAAACGGCCGTCGATGTGGATGTAAGTGAGGGACAGCCAGCAATCGTGACAATATTCGACATGGGTTACTCCTCTGAGACTACGCAATCAAACGCACGGGAACAATTAGCATCAATATAGTCGCTGGCTGTAACAAATGTGGTTATGGCAGAGTAACAATGGGGTAACAGAGTCACGTGAGCTACTGATTTACTGTTCAACTCGTTGCGGTTGTTCACGTGGGGCGATCAAGGTATAACCAATACTGGGCACGGTCTCGATGTAGGTGGGGTGCGAAGGATTTGGTTCAACCTTGGTGCGTAGCCGATAGACGAGTTGCTTGAGCATGGTTCGATCGCCGCCTTCTGCGCCCCAAACGAGCGTGATCAATTGTTCACTAGAAAGCACTTGGCCGGCGTTGAGCATAAGGGCTTCTAATAGACGAACTTCTAACTGGGTCAGCCGGATTGGCTGTTGGCCCGTGCGTTGGATTTCGTTGCGCGCCCGCTCCAGGGTTAGATCCGCTACGGCAAGAATCCCAGGTGTCTCGATAATCCCGGCCCGACGCAGGACGGCGCGAATGCGCGCCACCAACTGGCTGGGGCTGAACGGTTTGACAATATAATCATCGGCGCCCAATTCCAGACCTTTGACCACAATTTCGTCGCCACTACGGACGCTCAGCATGATAATCGGCGTCTTCTCCACGGCGCGAATCCGCCGGCAAACTTCCAGGCCATCGAGTTTGGGCAAGTTCAGATCTAGCACCAACAGGCCGGGCCGATTGGTCTCCCAACTCGCCAGCGCCGCCAGGCCATCATAGGCGGTCAGGATCTCGAAACCAGCGCGCCGCAATGTAAACGCGATTACATCAGATAATGCGAGATCATCCTCTACGACCAGGATTTTCATATACTTATCCCTTTGCTTGTACCATAGCCTTGCTTACAGATGACAGTGTAACCCGATCCGCAATCGTTCATAGATGCTCGTCTGTCATCAACCGATTGTCTTCGATTGGCAATTCAAACCAGAAAATCGAGCCGCCACCTGGACGGTCATCAACGCCAACCTGGCCGCCGTGCGCTTCAATCGTGGTTTTCACCACATAGAGCCCCAACCCAGTTCCGCACTCTTCTTCGTCTTGCGCATCCAGGCGCACAAAGCGGCGAAATAGATTTAACCGTTCGTTGGCTGGAATCCCTGGCCCACGGTCGGCGACCGAGATTCGCAAACAGTCAGATTTCTCGATCACACACAGCTCGATCGGCTCGCCAATTGGACTATATTTACTCGCATTCACCAAAAGATTGACGAGCACTTGGGTCAACCGGGCGGGATCGACCTGGATCTCTACGGAATCGGCGGCGCTACCCGGGCAAAATAATTGCTGGCGCCGATCCAATAAAGGTTGCACCAGAAGCAGCGCATTGCTGATCACATGGGGCAAGTGGGTCAGGCGTTTACGAATGACAAAATGACCCGCTTCGATGCTGCTACTTTGCAGCAAGTTATCGATCAAATTTTGCAGTCCAAGCAAGCTCATATGGGCCGGCTTGAGCACTTCGCGCATTTCGGTGCTGGATAACTCGTCTTCTGCATCCAATAACAGTTCGAGCGAAGCATTGAGGGTGCTGAGCGGCGTCTTAAATTCGTGGGAAATGTTCGCCAGAAAATACGAACGCAGATGGCGTAATGCTTCCTCGTGGGTAACATCGCGCAGCACCAGCGCAACCTGCATGGTATCCCCGGTGGGCGGGGTCAAGCGCGCCCCAGTCACGGCTAAGGTCTGTGCTTTGCCATGCCGATTGAGCACCTCGATCTGGCGTTGGTTGCCCGGCGCCGGAATCCGATCTAGAAAGGGTTTTGTCTGCTCATCGGGCGGCAAAAAAAGCGCATTGACCGATTGACCAAGCGCCTCATCACTGGGCCAGCCGGTTAAATTTTCTGCCCCTTGACTTAAAAAAGTAATCTGGCCCTTGGCATCAAAAGTAATCACCCCTTCTACAATCGATTGGACTAGATTGTTCAACCAGTCGCGGGCGTGGGCACGTTCTTCCAGGGTGCGCAACATGCTGGCCTGGCTTTTGATAAAGGCGGTCGAGAGGGTTGCTACTTCCGCTGGCGTAGCAAAAGCGGGAATCGGCGCCACAAAGTCACCATTGCCAATGCGTTCTGCGACTTCAGTCAGTTTGCCTAATGGTTTCGTTAACCGACGAATATACCAGCTCGTCAAGAACCCACCGAGCAGCGCAACAATGCCTGTGCCGAGGATCAGGGTAAAGCAGGTGCGCTGGACGAGGGCCATGCCAAGGCGCAGTGCCTGTTGTGTATCGGCACTGCTTGACCAAGCCACGCTTTCTAGCTGAAGGCGCGTCAACCAATAGAGCGGTAGACTAACGCTCAGCGCGCTGATGAGGATCAGGATGACGACGCCCGTCACAAGATAAGTAGAAAAGCGATGACCCACTGAAAAAAAATTCCTCATAGGACTTAAACATACACATCACGTTCATTTCTGTCAACTGTTTTGCGGTTTTTGTTACTAGTACACGACGGCTTAAATAGACCAATGGTTCAACTAGAAGAGTCACGGACCCGCCTAGAGCAAGATTACTATGGACTTATTTAAGCCGCTGTGTACTAGTTTGTTACAAATTCATGCTATAGCCTGTTACAAGCCGTTGTTATGCTAGGCTCATCAGACCGAGGTAGATGCCGACGAGTTTTTTCGTCAGCGTCGCAAAGTGGCTGGGGAGCGAAATTTTTGACCTTTAGGCTGATCTCTTCTATCCTGGCTTCATCTTCTTTCTCCTTCATCTTTTTTCGCTTCGGCGCCGTCATCATGCACACTGGTGGCGGCGCCAATCTCCTTTAGAAATTACACGCGGGATTTAAGCGTAGCGACGTAGTGATATGCCACTAGTACAGCGTTGGCGAAGTTATGATGGGAATTCGTAGGTCACCGCCTCTGGCGTGACAAGGTTCATCGAAACGTCTTTTGCTCGAGCCATGATCAGGTTTTGCACGGCTTGTCACGCTGGAAGCGCTGACCTACGGCTAAACCCGCATAACTTCGCCAACGGTGGACTAGTACAGCGTTGGCGAAGTTATGATGGGACTTCGTAGGTCACCGCCTCTGGCGTGACAAGCCGCGGGAAGCCCCCTGATCTTCGGGTATTACCAACTCGTCACGCTGCAAGCGATGACCTACGGCTAAACCAGCATAATTTCGCTTACACTGGACTAGCCTATAAACAAAATGCCTGGTACATTATAAATGTGTACCAGGCATTTTGATCTGCGTATGAAAAATATCAAGCGCACATTATTCGTGTAGGCATGTGCATTGCACTGTTCAGCGGCTGATTTCCATTTCAAACGTGTTTGTGACCAGTGCAATGCACGGGATAGTCGTTTGTTACTTTTTGCTCGGGTTCAGGGCAACGGCACGCACCTGTTGAAACTCGGCTTCAAAGGCGGCGGCTAGTTGTGCATCATCAATGATGAGCAAATTTTCATCGTTATCCTCATCCGCATTGTTGCTAAAGTTGAACGACCCGAAGATCACCTGTTTATTATCAACAATAAAGACTTTGTGATGCATTAAATAGGGGTTGCCGTCTTGCAATACGTCGAGTCCATCCGCTTTCATACGGCCAAATTCACTAAACTGCGTGGATGAACCCGTGTTCTCAAAGACGCCGGCTACCTGTACGCCGGCCTTTGCGCGCGTCATCACGGCATCGCCGATCTGGTCGTTCGTAAAGGAGAAGGCCAGAAAATGAATCGACTGTTGGGCCTGTTTCAGGTGATCAACGATATGGTTGGCGACATGATCCTCGGCTGCGAAATAATTTTCAACGTGGATGCCGTTGATCGTCAGCACTGGATGTGGCACCCCGGCGGGTTTGTTGGGACCGAATTTATGTTGGACAAACATCTTCTCAAATTCAACGGTGTAATTTTGTGCAAGTTCCGCTGACATGATCTTGATCGCGTTATTATTCAAGCGGTAGGTATCCCCGTCTGTAAAATTCCATGAGCCAGTCCAGACCGCGACGTTATCGACGACCAGGAATTTGTTGTGCATGATCGGTCCCCGTTTGTCGTCGAGGATCGGAATTTTTGCCTGTTTCAGAATCCCAAAGGCCTTCTGTACAGCCGCATTTTTATTGGTCAGCGTATCGGTGTCGGTGACCATGCGCACGCGCACCCCGCGTTGTGTCGCCTGCGCAAGGGCCGTGGCGACATTCTCCAGGTCAAAATCATAATCGGCTAAATCGATCGTCTGTTTGGCGGTGTTGATGAATTCTACCAGATGTTCATCCAACGAACCGTGATGATACTCGGGCTTGTCGGGATAGCGCGGCGTTGTAAAATAGACTTCGTACCAGGATGCCGTCGTTTCAACCGCCGGTGTAACGGTGACGCCGGCGGGTTGGTTAGGTGGCGGTAACGTCTGTGGCTGGTTGAAGAAACCTTCACGGTAAAGATATAGGACAAGGAGTAGCAGTAGAAATAAAATAATATTTCTAGTGGGGGGTGTAGATTTGCTGCGACGGGCCATACGGATCCTCGATTATTTATCTGTTTTGCGGTTTGAACCAACCCATCAAGCGACGAAGAAAGGAGCGATTGGCCTGGCGTTGCCCGCTGTTACTTGACTGCTGTGGCTTGTTTGTCTGTTTGGTGCTCGCGGCCACGGGCGGCTGCTCTGGGGTTGGGGTGGGCGCCTTGTCCACTGGTGTTGGCGGCGGATCGACTGGTTTAGCTGGTGCTGGCGCTACCACTTCAGCCGTGGGCTGCTCTGGCGGTGGTTCAGGTGGCCGCTGCTGTTCATCAACCAGTGGGGAAATTGCAGGGATCGGGCTGGTCTTGGGCGCCTGATCTTCCTGGGGTACCAGGGCCGGCGATTCCGGCGCGGTTGTCGCAGCTGCGGTCGGCGCCAGCGCCTGTTTGGCGGTGGCGAGCGCGGTGGCCGCATCTGGCGCATCGCTCTGGTTTGCCGCCCGCACTGCATCAAAGATCGCCTCGGCGTCGCCACTGGCCATGATCTGCTGCTCGGCCCATTGGAGCAGCGGCTTGGCCACATCGGCAATTAAATTGTTGATCAGCGCTTCGTTCTCGTAGAGACGCTCGATAGCCTTTTGCTGTTCAGAAGTTGGCGACATGGATAGACGACTCCCTTGACCCATGATGAAGTTATCAATGATGAAAGCAGATTATACCCGCTCCTGCTTGGCATAATGAGCGCGTCGCCCTCGATTACGTTCTTAACGCGGGGAGCGCTTCACCCTCGGCTACAAATTTTAAAGCCAGCCCATTGTTGCAGTAGCGCTTGCCCGTTGGCTTTGGTCCGTCATCGAAGAGATGACCCTGGTGTCCACCGCAGCGCGTACAATGATATTCTGTTCTTGCCATCAGCAGCGCGTGATCAGATTTTGTGCCGACACCGTTGGGCAGCGCTTCGTAAAAACTCGGCCAGCCGGTGCCGCTATCAAACTTTGTGCTGGCGGCAAAGAGTGGTTGGGCGCAAGCCACGCAAATAAAGGTGCCGACGCGATGTTCATCATTGAGCGGGCTGGAGAAAGGCCGCTCGGTATCTTCCTCGAATAGCACCCCATACGCATCGGCTGGCAATAACTTTTGCCATTCCGCCAGTGGTTTTTGGAGTTGACTGCCATTGATACCCCCACTACTTACAGCGGCAGCTTGGTTACCAACCTTGGCACACGCCGAAAGTAACACCGGAGCGGCGGCTAGGGTGAGCATGTGTTGGAGGAAATTTCTTCGATTCATGGTCTGCTCCTTGTGGCGTAGGGGACGGGCATGCCCGTCCCCTACCAAAACATCTGGACTGCGTAACGTCAATTATTTGCTTTCAAACAACGACAGATATTCCTCGTAGCCTTCTTCTTTTAACTTTTCAACCGGAATGAAGCGCAGTGCCGCAGAGTTCATGCAATAGCGTTCACCGGTTGGGGCTGGACCATCGTCAAAGACATGCCCCAAATGCGTGCCGCCCACATTGGATCGTACTTCGTTGCGCACCATGCCAAATTTGCGGTCGGTGTGCGTGAGCACGTTATCCGGTTCCAGCGGCTTGGTAAAACTTGGCCAACCCGTGCCCGAATCATATTTGTCCAACGAGCTAAACAGTGGTTCGCCGGTTGCGATATCGACATAAAGCCCAGCCTTCTTATTGTCGTGGTAGGCGTTGCGAAACGGCGGTTCTGTGCCTTCCTTTTGGGTTACTTCGTATTGTTCGGGCGTCAAGCGTTGGCGCAATTCGGCATCCGAGGGTTTTGTGTACTTTTTCATAGATCTCTCCTCATTATTGTGAAATTTGGTAATACGTCCACGCTAGAGTAAATGGTAAATCGCAAATGGTAATTTGATGCGCTTTACGTGAACCTGGTTGAAACATAAGCTTAATTATAGCATGTTCTACTGCGCTGTACCGGATTCTTGCTCTCTTACCTTAGATAGTTTAGCGTATTTTTATTACATTTTTATTACGAAAGTG
Source organism: Caldilineales bacterium (assembly GCA_038318235.1). GTDB lineage: Bacteria > Chloroflexota > Anaerolineae > Caldilineales > Caldilineaceae > JAPLGZ01. The sequence goes on along the minus strand of JBBQBY010000183.1, from coordinate 1,692 downwards.
TGAGATATTTAATAACGCCCGTGGTACACAGGATGCTCGTAGGGGCGTGATTTATCACGCCCAGCTATATCAAGCTCAGCAAAGGTTATAATGTGTGTAATAAAATATGTCACCTCGCTATTCATAATTTGTATAATCATAATCCGATTAAATGACTTAGATCGTCATAAGATGAGGCATAAATTACTCATTTCGCCTGTCTGACCCAGATTTAGTCGATCCGAAAGCTGACCTGCGATTGGTGAAATTTTTCACTGGTAAGCTGTGCTAGACTGAAATGGTTCGTCATTCTCAGGCGTTGACAGGTTGCCTGCCTTGCGCTAGAATAACGCTCAATTCGTCCTAATGTGCTAAATGTAGCGCGCTCCCTATTGTTGCTACACCATAATCCTCATTCCACGTTTTTGAAATATACTTCCAACAATATTGTCAAAATCTGTCTCAAGGAGGACACCTGATGACACAAGTTTCGGTAATTGTAAACGGCTCCCCCGTTACCCGCGAAGTTGAGCCACGCCTGCTGTTGGTGGACTTTATTCGCGACACCTTGGGGTTGACCGGCACGAATATTGCCTGTGACACCAGCCAATGTGGCGCCTGCACCATTCATATGGATGGCATGGCGGTCAAGTCTTGCACCGTGCTAGCTGTGCAGGCGGATGGCAGTACGCTGACGACAATTGAAGGACTGGCGACCAACGGCGCGTTGCATCCAATGCAACAGGCTTTCTGGGATCAACATGGCTTGCAGTGTGGTTTCTGCACGCCAGGCATGATTATGGCCGCCACCAAATTGGTGGAAAACAATTCGCGTATTACCGAAGCTGAAATCAGGCATGGCCTAGAAGGTAATATGTGCCGCTGCACTGGCTATCAAAACATTGTTAACGCCGTGGCCCAGGTGGCTGCGGCTGGTAAAGGAGGCTGATCATGACCCGTTTAGTCGGCACGAGCATCAAGCGTAAAGAAGACCCGCGTTTTATTCAAGGCAAAGGTAAATATGTCGCCAATGTGCAGTTGACCAATGCGGCACACCTAGCGATCAAGCGCAGTCCCTATGCCCATGCCACCATTGAAAGCATTGACATCGCGGCGGCCCAAGCCCTGCCCGGTGTGATTGCGGTTTTTACCGGCCAGGATTTGATTGACGGTGGGGTTGGCAAGTTGCCCTGCGGCTGGTTGGTGCCCGGCACCAAGGTGCCGACGCGTTGGCCGGTGATGCCCGTCGGTGACAAAGTGCGTCATGTTGGTGACAGTGTCGCGGTCGTGGTGGCCGAATCACGCTACATCGCCGAGGATGCGCTCGAATTGGTCGATGTCACCTACGCGCCTTTACCGGCGATCACGGATGCCAAAAAGGCAATGCAACCGGGTACACCAGCGGTGCATGATGATATTCCCGACAATGTCAGCTATACCTGGGCGCTCGGCGACAAGGCAGAAGCCGAAAGCGCACTCGCCAAAGCCGCGCATGTGATCGAGTTGGATTTGACCAATCAACGCCTGATCGCGAATGCAATGGAGCCGCGCGCCGCCTCGGCGCAATGGAATGCTTCCACCGAAGAGATGACCTTGTGGACCACCAGTCAGAATCCGCACCCGATTCGCCTGTTGCTCAGCGCCTTTACGTTAGGCATCCCTGAACACAAATTGCGCGTGATTTCACCCGATGTCGGTGGTGGTTTCGGCAGC